>JBKDUK010000397.1:0-8311 GCA_046339535.1 Planctomycetaceae bacterium
CCCTGTGCGGGCGGATTGTGACCTTCGCGATCGCCGCCGCGACCGTGGGGGTGCGGGCGGCCGGCCTGGCGTCGGGCGCGCCCGACCCCACCCGGTTTGGCGTCTATCTGGGGGCGGGTGAAGGACAGCAGGACTTCGGCCGGTTCATGCAGATTCTCTGCCGGGCGCGGAAGGGAAACGAAGTCGACCTCGAGGCGTTCACCCGCCTGGGGCTGACCCATCTCGATCCCGAGACCGAGATCCATCAGGAGCCGAACGTACCGGCGGGGGTGCTGGCCTCGCTGTTCAACGCCCAGGGGCCCAACCTCAACTGCCTGACCGCCTGTGCCGCGTCGAGCCAGGCGATTGGCGAGGCGACCGAGATCATCCGCCGTGGTGATGCCGACATCATGCTGTCGGGGGGGGCCCACAGCATGATTCACCCGTTCGGCGTGACGGGCTTCAACCTGTTGACCGCCCTGTCGACCCACAACGACAATCCGACCGGGGCCTCCCGTCCGTTCGACAAGAACCGCGATGGCTTCGTGCTGGGTGAAGGGGCCGGGATGCTGGTTCTGGAAGAACTGGAACACGCGCGGGCCCGCGGGGCGACCATTTTCGGCGAGCTGGTCGGGTTTGGCACGACCGCCGATGCCTACCGGATCACCGACACCCACCCCGAAGGACGGGGAGCGGTGTCGTGCATCCAGATGGCCCTCAAGGATGCCGGTCTGAACACCGACCAGATCGACTACATCAACGCCCACGGCACCAGCACCGACGTGAATGACCGGGTCGAGACGATGGCGATCCGCAAGGCGCTGGGAGCCGACGCCTACCAGACGCCGGTCTCGAGCGTGAAGAGCATGATGGGGCACCTGATTGCGGCGGCCGGAGCGGTCGAGGCGATTGTCTGCCTGCTGACCATCCGCGATCACATCCTGCCCCCGACCACGAATTACGAAACCCCCGACCCCGATTGCGACCTGGACTACGTTCCGAACGTCGCCCGACCGTCACCGGTCGAGCGGGCGTTGTCGAACAGTTTTGGGTTCGGCGGCCAGAATATCTCGCTGATTCTCTCGAAGTTCCGGGCCTGAGGTTCAGGCTCTGGCTGGATTTCTGAAGGGCTCACGCCATTTGGCTGAGCCCGTCGGCTTTTGGTGGGGAGCAATTCTCGCTGGGTCCTGGGGTTCCCTTTCGTAGGGCGGGAAGCATCGCGGCGCTGGGTGTTGCCGAGTTGCACTGTCCCTGTGGTCTTCCCGGATTTTCTGGTCCGCAGGGGATTGTGTGGTCGGGGATGTGGACTCCTGAGACCCCCCAGCGCGGGGTGATGATTTCGACCGTCGTTCCATCGCGGTGACCCCCGGGAATCGGCTGCGCATCGGGCTGGGAAGGTTCGAGGGGTGGGGCCAGTTGGAGAGTTGGCGGAATTTGCGATTGATCGGCATGGCCGGGGGTGATAAAAAAAATACATGGTGTCGAACCGTGTTGAGCCCTACGAGCTGCTGATTGCCGACGACGATCCCGGCTTCCGGGAGGCGGTGCGGTCGGTGTTTGAGCCGCACGCCCTGCTGGTTGAGGCGAGTTGCGGCGAAGAGGCGATTGAAATTGTGCGGCAGGGTTCGATCGATCTTGTGCTGCTCGACATTCATATGCCCAGGCTGTCTGGCATTGAGACGTTGCGGGTGGTCAAGTCGCTCCGCGAGTCGTTGCCGTGCATTGTGCTCTCGGCGGGGCTGACCGAGCAGTTGCAGCAAGAGGCGCAGGTCGCCCAGGCGCAGGCGGTGCTCAAGAAACCGGTCCCCCTGCGGCAACTGGTCGGTTCCGTCTGCCAGGCCTTGCGGCTGGCGTATGACGATCCCGAGGTAATCCGCTGGCTCCCCAGTTGAGTCGTCCCACCGGAACAGCCTTTGGCTGGGAATGCAAATTTTGGTTTTGTCGATTGCAGATTGACTTCCTGCGTGGAGAGCCGGAAGATGCCAGTGGAGGGAATGGCTGTTGCCCGTCCACACGTCTTTTCCCCCGGTTCGTCGCAACGTCGAGCTGTCTTCTGGCTGGTCAGCCGACCCGCAGAGAACCCTGATGCCCAAACTGACGATTCAAATCCTGGAGGGGGCTGAGCGGGGTCGCATCTACGACGACCTCACTCCACCCATCACGATCGGTCGGGAGGAAGAGAACCGGATCCAGCTCAATGACGACCGGGTCAGCCGGTTTCACCTGAAGATCCAGGAAGAGGCGGGCCGGGTCATTCTGACCGACCTCGACAGCACGAATGGCACCCGGGTCAATGGCCATCCCATCCAGGTGCGGGTGTTGCAGCCGGGAGATCAGATCCTGGTGGGGCGGTCGCTGTTGCTGTATGGCAGCCCGCAGGAATTGCGTCGCGAAGAAACGACCTCCCCTCTGTCGGATCATGCCCTCGACAACATCCGCACCCAACCGGTGAATCCCCTGGGAGGTTCGGGATCCGCGATCGAATCGGGCGACTCATTCCTCGAATCCCGGTCGGCCCCTGCCGAGGATGCCGGGGACCGCGCGGCGATTCCGGCCCTGTTTCCCGCTGGTCCTCCCATTCTGCCCGAGGGGTTGCGGATGGGTCAGGCGGCCCAGTTGTCGGATCTGTTGGTGTATTTGCATCGGGAACTGAGCGACGTGGTCGCGACCGCCAAAGAAGAGTCCCAGTCGCCCAATCGCGCGATGCTCCTGGAGCGCGCGGCGTGGCAGCGTTTGCTGTTGTTGCAAATGCAGATGGGGGGCTACATCCGGCAGATCACCGAACCGTAAGGCCGGTTCCATCGGCCGCCTGCCTCGTGAGGGGCCTGGTATTGGCAGGTTCTTCCGGTCTCCGTCTGGGGTGAGCGACTGTGTCCCGGCAGTGCTGACCACACGCGTCGCACCGACCTCCTGGCCCGCACGGGGTGTGTCCCTCGCATCAGGCGTTGCCTGTCTTGTGGGATTCCGGCACCACTCCGCACGGGTTGACCCGCGGGGATGACGCGCCGGATTGGGGCGTGGACGCGATACGAATCATTCGGAGCCCCCCGGCTTGACGTCCCCCTGCCGATGGTTCATCGTGGCGGCACGCCTCCATCCGGGGAGGCCTCTGCCTGCGAGCCGGCCGTTCTTTTGTTTCCCCAGGACGAGGGCCAAGATGTCTGCCGACGAGTCATCCTCCCGCCCTGAGACGGAAGACTGCCCGCTGCCGCTGGCGGTGCAGCGGCGCAACTCGCTGATCTACGGGCTGTTCTGGTGCCTGTTCTATTTCGCCGCCCCGATCACGTATGTGGGAAACACCCACGCCAACCTGCTGAAGCAGTTCACCGACAGCGACATCACCGCCAATCTGCCCCACGCCTTCTACCAGTGGTTCACCGCCTGTCCCATTCTGGTGGCCTGGTTCCTGCCGCAGCCGAAGGTCCTGCGGCCGTTGATCGTGGGCGCGCTCTCGGCGATGACCCTGGCCGCCGCCCTGGTGGCCGGGGCGCTCTGGCTGCGGATGTCGGCCAGCCTGGTGGTGGCCGCGACCATTTTGTTCGGCACGATTTTTGGTGCCGCGAACGGGATCCTGGTGACGGCGATGTGGGAAGTGGTCCGGCGGGGGACCTCGTCCCGCCTGCGGGGCCGCACGATGAGCCTGGCGTTTGGCATCGGCCCCCTGTTTGCCTGCGCGGGATCGGTGCTGCAGCAGATGGTGATGAACCCCGAGCCGTTCCGGTTGACCGAATCGCTTTCGATCCCCAGTTTCGGCCTGGAGTTTCCGCTGAATTACCTGGCGCTGTTTAGTGCGGGGGTTCCCGTATTGGCTTTGGCGACGCTGCTGGGGACCCAGTTTGAGCTGCCGGCCGAGTCGGCGGTTCGGGCGGCGGAGCCGGTCGAGCCCCATCATCCCGGGCAGGCCGCCCTCCGCAGCCTCACCGAGTTCTTCACCCATCGCCCCGTGCTGTTCGCCTCGCTCGCGTACCTGCTGGTCTATTCCGGCGGCAACGCGATCTTCGACAACGTCTCGCTGCATGCCCGCGATGTGCTGGGGGATCAGATTGAAGACACCCAGGGAATCCAGAGTTTTCTGCGGTTCAGTTTCAAGTCGGCCACCGGGCTGTGCCTGGGGTGGCTGCTGGCCCGCACCAGTCCCCGCGCTCCCGTGCTGGCGACCACTGCCCTGCTCTTGCTGGGGATTGCCTGGGTGCTGGGTTCGTCGGGATATTGGTACCTGTTGAGCGCCGGATTGTTGGGGGCGGGGGAACTCTTCGGAGCCTACTTTCCCAATTACGTGGTCAGTGCGTCGTCGAAAGCGACCGTGCGGGCGAATGTCGCCCTGCTGAACCTGCTGGGCTCGTTCGTGGGGTTCGCCTCGGTGGGGTATGGGCTGATCTCGGAAGTCTACGGCCGCACCGCCTGGTTCTTCACCGCCGGAGGGTTGCTGATCCTCTCGGTCGTGTTGATTCTCGCCACGCTTCCCCCCCGGCCCACCGCTCCCGACGAACCGTCCGGGATCCCCACCCCCCATTGAGCCCCCCGGGACCTGTCTGCCATGAGCACCACCTCGATCGAAGCGATTGATGTCCACGCCCATTACGGGAGCTACGCCCGCCGGGACGGGGGGATTGTGACCGAGTTGATGTCGGCCTCGGCCGACGAAGTGGTGGTCCGGGCCGCCCGGTTTGGCATCACGCTGTCGATTGCCTCGCCGCTGCAGGCGCTGCTTCCCCGGGGTGGGGGAGACCCGGTCGCGGGGAATCTTGATGCGGCTGCCGTCGCCGCCCGCCTGCCGGCCCTCAAGCAATATGTGGTGCTCGATCCCCGGGTCCCCGAGACCTTCACGCAGGCCGACGCGATGCTGCGGCAACCCGGCTGTGTGGGGATCAAGATTCATCCCGAAGAGCATGTCTATCCGGTCGCCCAATACGGCGGGCCGTTGTTTGAATTTGCCGCGAAGCACCGGGCGGTGGTGTTGGCACACACCAGCGAACAGAACAGTCTCTGCTCAGATCTGGTGCCGTTTGCTGACCAGTTTCCCGAGGTGACACTCATTCTCGCCCACATCGGCAACGGGTGGGATGGGGACTACGGCCATCAGGTGCGCGGCGTGCTCGCCAGCCGTCATGGGAACGTGGTGGCCGACACGTCGAGCGCCCGGTCGATTACCCCCAACCTCATTGAATGGGCGGTGCGCGAAGTGGGGGCCGAGCGGGTGCTGTTTGGCACCGACACCCCGCTGTACCATTGCGGCGTGCAGCGGGCCCGCATCGATCAGGCCGACCTCACCGACGACCAGAAACGCCTGATTCTGCGCGACAACGCCCTGCGGATCTTCCGGGGGAAACTGGGCTGACCGGATATGAAGTGCGGTGTTCGTCGCTGAATGTCCGAGGTTCAGTTTGCCGTGTGGAACTGCAGCGAGTAGAGATCGGCACTGCGCAGCACCAGCCGCAGCCGGATGGTATGTCCCTGCCAGGGGGCGAGATCGGGATTGTCGTTCCAGCGGACGGCCGCCGCGAGATGATCGCCCGAGAGGGGAATGCAGTCATTGAGGGCGAAACCGGGCAGCGGTTTTCCGGACTCGTCCTGCAGTTCAACCCGCACCTGGCCCCCCGCGGGGGTCTCCACATTCAGCCGCAATTCCGTTCCCTGAAAGGTGCAGGGGTGGGTCTGCAGTTCGGCTGAATGCAGTCCGGCGCGCAGTGAGACAAACCGGTCGCGCGGCCGGTGGGCCACACCGATCCCCCAGGCCCGTTGGGGTTGGAAGACCCCCTCGGTGCCGTGCCGTTCGTTCGCCCCGCCGTAATAGATCCAGTGCTGGTCATCGCGGGTGACAATCCAGTTGGCCGGCACCAGCAGGTCTTTGTCCCAGCCACCGTCGGGACCCCGTTCGACCAGGGGCTGACCGCGGTGGATCCACTGCAGGTCCCAATGGACGGCATCCCGGCTGGTGGCGATGTAGAAGTTCAAGACGTCCCGTTCATGCCGTCGCTGGTGATCGGTCTCGCGTCCCTCGCGAAAATCAGTGGGCCATTCGTAGACCGAAAACAGTCCGAAGTGAATGCCGTGATGGATCCAGTCGGTCATCGTGTAGATCTGCCGACGGCGATGTTCTTCGGGGCCGTGTTGGTCGAACTGCCACTCGTGCACTGTCTGCCAGTCGGTCGGCCGGGCCTTCACATCGCGGTTGACCATCATGCGCATCCCGCGAATTTCCCCCGCTCCTCCCCCGGTGCCGTAGTCGGTGCGGGTGAACAGCCGGTAGAGCCCGGCTGTGTCGTCCCAGACGAGACAGTTCGTGAAATCGGCCGCCCGTCCGGTGACCGGTTTGCCGTCGTTGTACGGGGTCCAGTGGAGACCATCGGCCGAGTGGGCCAGGCAGGCTCCGTTGGGCTCGCCCGGGTGGGCCCCGTCGTAGCCGATCTTGTAGCGGTGCGCGGGGTCGGGCTCGTGTTCATCGAAGGTCACCACGCTGTTGTAGTCGCCATTCGAGTACAGCCCCTGCAGTTCCTGCACAAAGTCGAAATTCACGCCGTCGGTCGACTCGCTGTATCCATACCGCATGTGCTGATGGATGGCCGAGCCCTCCAGAGGGGTTCCCTCGGGGAGCCCGGGAAAGACCCGGCTCCAGAGGCGGAAGACCCGCCGTTCGGCATCGTAGAGCGGGGTGCCGTAGATGGAGGCGGAGAGGGGGCGTTGCTCGCCCGCGGGGCCGCGCTGCCAGACCTGGATCGGCCGACCGCCATTCCCCTTGCGGGCCGGGTGCAGTACCCGTTCGATCCCCGGCCGCGAGGCGATGAGCCAGTCGTCGACCAGCAACTGCACCCGTTCGCCCAGTGCGCGGGGAGCCTCAGCCGCCGGACCGGTCCGCGCTCCTCCAGCCAACAGCCCGACGAACAGGCCCATCAAAAGCAGCAGGGGACGGGGCAGGCGACGGGGCAGGCCACGGCGAAACATCGGGTCCATGACGACCTTCTCGGGAACGCAAACGGGGTGGTGACTCGACGGCGTGGCAATTCAACGCGCGGTGGCAAACTTCCTCAATTCTGCCGGGGAGCTGAGTCGGTCGCGGGTTGGGTGCGATACTGGGGGGCCACCTCGCCGAGAGGCCGGGGTTCGTCACTGAAGGTCATCGCATGCAGCCGGGCGTGGGACATGTGGAACTTGAGGCGAATCTCCTGCCCGACCAGCTCCGCCAGATCGTTCCGCTGCGTCCAGGTGACGGGGTGATCGAGGGCGTCGCCGCGAATTTCCCGTGTCTCGGCCAGCGTGTAGCCGGGAAGGGGCCGCCAATCGCGCGAAAGTACCTCGACCCGCACCGAGCCCTGGTTCCAGGTGCTGGCGTTCAGGAACAGCCGGGGGTGGCTGACGGTGAAGGGCCTGGTCAGCAGCCGGCACGGTTCCCCTTCGGCAGCCGTCTCAAGCGAGGCGTACCGGTCGCGCGGAAAGGTGACCAGCGCGACTCCGCCGCCAAAATCGCGCGAGGCGCTTTCATCGACGTCGTGGGGATAGTTGAGGGCTGCGTAGTAGAGGTGGGCGATGTCGTTCACGATGATGGGCTGGGGCTGCGAGCAGGCCATCGCCATGAAGTCGTAGTAACCCAGGCTGCCGTGCGGGATGAACGGTTCCCCCCGGCAGACCCGGGTGAAGTGGATGCCATCGCGGCTGGTGGCCAGATGCACGTTGATGGGCTGCGGCCGCCGCAGATAGAAGACGCTGAACAGCCCGATCCACGTCGCACCCACCCGGTGGCATCCCAGTTGGTAGAGCTCGGTGTCGGCGGGATCATCGGGATCCATCGCCGCGATGAGGCGGTGGCCTGTCCAGTGACGCAGGTCTTCGCTCTCAGCCCGGGCGTACGCCCGGTTGTAGCGGTCGATGGGAGGGCGTTCGCAGTCGGCCTCGGTGGCGATCATCCGCTCGCTGAACTCGGGAATGATCCGGCGGTAGATGACCCAGCGGTTCCGTTCGTCGTCGAACACCAGGTCCATCAGGCAGTCGTCCCCAGTCCCGGCGACATCGTGAGGGGTTTGCCAGAAGGGAGTCGCGGCACACGACCAGTTCAGGCCGTCGGGCGAGGTGACGATGTGCGCACCCCGTCGGTGATCCTGCACGATGGCGAGCGCCACGTACGTCTCGGACGGATCGCGCGGACGGGGATGCCGGTTGACGCCCCAGAAGAACGCCTTCTTCCCCTGGGGGGCGGCCGGCTGGGTGGGGTGGACGAACGCCTCGGAACCGTAGGTCAGCCGGGTCACCTGCCGGGGGACCAGGTCGCTGACGAATACGATGTTGTGGTCGCGTCGGCCAGCGACGTCGAACAGCCCCAGATCGGGCCGGTCCCAGT
>JBKDUK010000398.1:0-3568 GCA_046339535.1 Planctomycetaceae bacterium
AAGGTGTTCCATGCCGGCACAGCCCTCAAAAACGGCGAGGTGGTGACCGCCGGAGGACGCGTGCTGGGGGTGACCGCCGTCGGCGACCGGCTGGGAGACGCCAAGCTGCGGGCGTATCAGGCGGTCAAGCTGATCCGCTGGCCCGGGGCGTGGTGCCGGCACGACATCTCCGACAAGGCCCGGCAGTACATGCACCAGGTCGAATAACACCACCCCTGGTCGATGCCCACCCCTCACCGTCTGCCCGAAGGACCGTCGATGATCCTCGTTGCGGGACTTTCCCCCGCCTGGCAGCAGATCGCCCAGCTGAAACAACTGCGGGTGGGGGCGGTGAACCGGGCGCAGGACGTGCGGTGGTGCGCGTCGGGGAAGGTGCTGAACGTGGGGCTCGCGCTGCACCGGCTGCGCGGGCTGGCCGCCGATTCTCCCCAGGTGCAGGTGATCTCGGTCGCCGGCGGTCCGGCCGGGGACGAATTGGGGGCCCATTGCGACCGGCTGCAGATGCCCGTCGAGTGGATCGCCACCCGGGCCCCCACCCGCGTCTGCACCACGCTGCTCGACCGGGAGACCGGCCGGACCACCGAGATTGTCGAGAACGCCCACCCGATCGAACCGGCCGAACTGGCCGCGTTTGAAGAGGCGTTTCGACAACGGGCCCGGGAGGCCCGGGTGGTTGTGCTGGCCGGTTCGTTTCCCGCCGGGACGCCGGTCGATTTTTACGCCCGACTCGCCCGGCACACCGCCGCCCCGCTGGTGGTCGATGCCCAGGGTGCGCCGCTCGCGGCCACCTGGCCGGTCCAGCCCGCCGTGATCAAACCCAATCGCGAAGAACTGGGGAACACCCTCGGCCGGGCGCTCGACACCAGCGCTCAACTGCAGGCGGCCGTGGCCGAGTGCCAGACCCGCGGAGCCCGCGGCGTCGTGGTCAGCCAGGGGGCGGGACCGGTACTGGTCGCCACCGGCACAGACACCCGTTGGCTGCACCCCCCGGCTGTGAGTGTGGTGAACCCCATCGGCAGTGGCGACTGCCTCGCCGCCGGTCTGGCCTGGGGTCTGGCCCGGGGCCTGTCGCTGCCCGAGGCCGCCCGCTGGGGCGTGGCCGCCGCCGCCGACAATGTCTCGCAGCTCGATCCCGCCGATCTGGCCGCCCCCCGGGTGCGGGCCCTGTTCGACCAGGTGCGGGTGGAACAGACCTCCCGAGGGGATGCACCGCAGGCGGGTTCCCACCGGGATCCGGGGTGAAGCCAAGGGGGATGTCTGCCCAGGGGTTGCCCCACGAGGCAGCCGACACGCGGCCGGCCCGGCCCCCTTCGTCGGGAGGGACGACCCCGGCACTCCGCACTCCCGTGCACCGCCGGTTCGACCGGGGGACGGCGGCGAACTGCGCGGTTTCCTGGGGAGGGGCGTGCCGGTTGTGTCAGAAACGTCGGTTCCTCCGGCGACACGACCGGTCACGCCGGGGAAGACCTTCTTCCCGACGGTTGCCGGGGTCGACATAATGTGGAAGAGGATTGATGCGTTCTTCATCCCCCTTCGTCCCCCCTCGGGCACAGCCTGCTGGCAGTCGCACGATGACTTCGAGCCTGGTTCCCTTTTCGACCGAGCTGGAACAGCCCAGCCCCTACTACCTGGGGGAGGAGATCGAACCGCAACTGCCCGAGCTGCTGGCGGGGTTCGAACACGATCGCTGCTTTCTCGTGACGAGCCGGCCTCTGTATGAACGGATGGGGCGGGGCCTCGCGAAGCGGCTGCGGCAGGCAGGCTTCGCCCTGAAGGTGGTGCTGGTGGGGGATGGTGAGCGCGAAAAGAGCTGGCGTTCGCTGCGGCAACTGGGAGAAGCCCTGATCGCCGGGGGGGCCACCAAGGATTCGCTGGTGCTGGCTTTGGGTGGAGGTGCCCTGGGAAATCTCGTGGGGCTGGCCGCGTCGCTGCTGTATCGCGGCGTGCGGTTTGTCGAGATCCCCACAACGCTGATGGCCCTCACCGACAGCACGCTGAGCAACAAGCAGGCGATCAACGGCCGGCGGGGCAAGAACCTCTTCGGCACCTACCACGCCCCCGTGCTGATCTGGGGTGACGTCGCCTACGCCCGCTCGGAACCCGACCGGCAACGCCGGGCCGGGGTGGTGGAGGGGATCAAAAACCTGCTGATCACGGGGCGCGGCCATGCCGCAGCGCTCGAGCTGATCGATACCTGGCGCGCCGGAGACCTGTTGGGACTGACCCGCCGGCTGATCGATTCGAAACTGCCGATCTTGCGCGCCGACCCCACCGAGCGGGGCTCGGCCATCATCCTCGAGTATGGACACACCTTTGGGCACGCCATCGAGTGGCTGGCGGCGGGCCGGCTGTTCCATGGCGAGGCGATTTCGATTGGCATGTGCCTGGCCGCCCAGCTCTCGAATGCCCTGGGCTGCGCCTCGGACCGATTCGTTGCTGAGCACGAAGAACTGCTGGGGGAACGGCTCGGAACTCCCACGCAACTGCCAGCCGACCTGGCCCCCCGGCTGCTGCTCGAAACGATGCACCGCGACAACAAACGCTCGCGGAAGGGATTGGGCTATCTGCTGCTGCGCACCTGGGGGGAATTTGTGAATCCCGAGGGAGACCGGCAGACCAAGGTCGAAGACGAACTGGTGCTGAAGCTCTTGTCGCAGCAGGCGGCTCCCCCCACTCCCCGGGTCAGATCGGTCCGCTGACCGGTTTGGGATCCTCCGCAGGCCGCCCTCCGGCGGGTTGCCCCCAACGAGGCCCGCCCGTGGAGTCGGTCTCCACTGCCGGGCCGTAACACAGGAATGAGTTTGCATGGGTTTGGAGTTTGAATCACGGGTGGCCTTGGTGACCGGGGGCTCGCGGGGCATTGGGCGGGCGATTGCCCTGCAGCTGGCCGCGGGAGGAGCCGATGTGGCGATTTCTTACGCGAACCGGCCCGAGCCCGCGGCCGAGACGGTCGCGGCGATCGAGAAGCTGGGCCGGCGGGCCGCCGCCTTTCGCTGCGATGTAATGAAACAGGCCGACGTCGACGCCCTGGTGGCGGGAACCCGCTCGACCCTCGGCCCGATTGACCTGCTGGCCCACTGCGGAGCGATCAGCAACACCTGTTCGCACGATGAGCTCTCGTTCGACGTGTGGGCCGAGACGAGCGACGCCAACCTGCACGGCGCGTTCCGGGCGGTGTTCGCGGTGAAGGACGAAATGATCCGGCGGGAGTTTGGCCGGATTGTGCTGTTGTCTTCGGTCGCCGCGTTGCGGCCGCGGGCCCGGCAGATTCATTACTCGGCCGCCAAGGCGGGGGTGATTGCCCTGGCCCGGTGCTGTGCCGAGGCGTTCGCCCCCCACAACGTGCGGGTCAACTGCATCGCTCCCGGGCTGATCGACACCGAGATGGCGCGGGTCCTGTCGCCGGCGACGATGGCGTCGGTGATCGAGCAGACCCCGTTGCGGCGGCTGGGGAAGCCCGAGGAGATCGCCGAGCTGGCCTGCTTCCTGCTGAGCGAGCGGTCGGGCTTTATCGTCGGACAGACCATCAGTGCCTGTGGTGGACGGGTGACCCTCCCCTGACGGCGGG
>JBKDUK010000399.1:0-10917 GCA_046339535.1 Planctomycetaceae bacterium
CTGGGAGCGGACAACACGTTCGAGAACGCCACCGGCGGCTCGCTGAACGATGTGCTCACAGGCAACGCCCTGGCGAACACCCTGGTCGGGAACAGTGGCAACGACACGCTGACCGGCGGGGCGGCGAATGATTCGCTCACCGGTGGGCTTGGCGACGACACCTACCTCTTCGCGGCCAACAGCGCCTTGGGGACCGACACGCTGAATGAATCGGCGGGGGGAACCGATACGCTCGACTTTTCGGGAACGACCTCCACGAATGTGACGCTGAACCTGGGCACCACGGCGAGCCAGGTGGTGAACGCCAACTTGTCGCTGGTGCTGGGGCTGGCCACGGCGTTTGAGAACGCGATCGGCGGAGGCGGCAATGACCTGCTGACCGGGACGACCGCCGCGAATGTCCTCACCGGCGGTGCCGGGAACGATACGCTGGTGGGCTTGGCGGGGAACGACACGCTGCAGGGAGGCCAGGGAGACGACAGCTACGTCTTCGCGGCCAACGCGGCCCTCGGAACCGACAGCGTCGTCGAACTGGCCGGCGAAGGCCTCGATCTGCTCGATCTGTCGACCTCCACGGTAGCGGTCACCGTCAACCTGGGCCTGACGACCACGCAGGTGGTCAACGCGAACCTGTCCCTGACGCTGAACGCGGCCGACACGTTCGAAATGCTCATCGGCTCGTCACTGAACGACACGCTGACGGGGAACGCCCTCGCCAACGTGATCTTCGGCGGGGCGGGGAACGACACGATTGTGGGACTGGCCGGCCGGGATCTGCTCTTCGGCGGCAACGGCAACGACAATCTCAACGGCGGTGACGACGAAGACATTGTCATCGGCGGGCTGACGACGTACTTCAGTGAGACGACCAAGGTCCTCGACCGGACCGCCATCAAGGCGATCTGGAACGAATGGACCCGGACCGACCTCGCCTACACCAGCCGGATCACCAACCTCAAGAACGGCGGCGGACTCAACGGGACGTTCAAACTCAGCACGCTGACGGTCCTGACCGATCCCTCGGCCATGGTCGACACCCTCACCGGCGGCCTCAGCCTCGACTGGTTCTGGCAGTTCACCGGTGATGTGGTCAGCGATCTGAACAACGGCGGGACTGAAACGGTGAACTGAGACGGGCCCGTGGTGACAGACCCGTGGCGACGAGCTTTCAGCTTGTCGACCTCGCAAGTGTGATACCGCGCCGCCAACAGCACGAAACGGCCCAGCGTCCGTCCGTAGAATCGGTTTGTAACCTGTTCACCTCACAAGTGTGATACCGCGCCGCCAACAGGATGACGCAGCCCGGCCTCCGTGTAGAACGAAGTGTGAAACGAATGGCTGCGGGGATTCAGGTGACGGACCCACCGAGTGGCCATGTCGCATCACCGACAGGTTGAAAACCTGTCGTACTTGGCAGGCCAGAGGCCCACCCCACGGCCTCGTGGCGACGAGCTTTCAGCTTGTCGAACACTCAAGTGTGTTACCGCGCTGCCCAACAGGATGACGCAGCCCGGCCTCCGTGTAGAACGAAGTGTGAAACGAATGGCTGCGGGGATTCAGGTGACGGTCCCACCGAGTGGCCGTGTCGCATCACCGACAGGTTGAAAACCTATCGTACTTGGCAGGCCAGTGGCCTACCCCACGGCCTCGTGGTGACAGACCTCCAGGTCTGTCAGTGCCGTTCGTCGACGACATTTTAACGCACCGGCTGACAAGCCGGCGCCACGTTCCGACCCCCTGTCCAGTCGCCGATTGAGGCTTCGCCGCGTACCATAGGGGAGTCTTGTGGTCCCGTGTTTCGCCCAGCGTGTCTCATGCCCCCGGCCGATCTTTTCTCCGCGGAACGGTTTGTTGATGAACGTCTCGATCTGCCCGACGGCGGGCGGTGGGCCGAGCTCTCGGCGGGACGGGTGATTACTCTTTCGCCTCCGACGGCCGAGCATGGCACCGCGGTGCTGAATCTGGGAAAGGCGCTGGCGAAGTACACGCAGCGCGAGAAGAAGGGCTATGCCTGCTTCGAGCTGGGTTTTCTGGTGGACAAAAACCCCGACACGCTGCGGTTCCCCCCGGTCAGCTACTTCACCCTCGGCCCGATGTTTGCCGAGACCGACAACGTTTACACCACCACTCCTCCCCAACTGGTGGTGGAGATCGCCTCGACCTCCGACCGGCGGCGGGGTATCGACGAGCGGGTTTCGGAATGGCTGAAGTGGGGGGTGAAGATGGTCTGGGTGCTCGACCCCCACGCCAAGCAGGTGCATTCGTTTGAGTCGCACCGCTCAAGCCAGCGGCTGCATGCCGAGCAGACCCTGATCGGCGGGACCGTCCTCTGGGGATTCACCGTTTCGGTGGGGGAACTCTTCGTCGAACCGAAGTGGGCCCAGGATCCCCTGCCGCCGGTCGATCCGCTGCGGAACTGAGGGATCGATCGCCCCGAAGGCTTTGCGAACGGAACCGACCGGGAGGCACAGCCCCGTTCCGGTTGGTGTTGCTGCCGACGGCCGTCTTGGTTCGCAGTCGGTCCCGCCCGCCGCGCTCTGTTTTCGGATCGCCGCGAAGGCCGATCGCCCGCCTCGTTTTCAGCCTTTCCCCGATTTGTTCCGGGGACCCGACGCGTAAGATTCGAGGTGTCAGAGCGCACGAGACTCGGCTGCGGAACTCACCCGGTGTCAGGCCCAGCTCCTCGACGCCCCATCGGTCATTCAGATGGTTCCGCCGGATACGCGGCCAGGAGGGGGCCCATGTCGACCCACAATCGCTACATTTATCATTGTCTCAAGTGCGGCTCGATTGCCATCAAAGAGATGTGGGAAGAGTGTCCCCATTGCTGTGGGGCCCCCATGAATCAGTCGGCCGCCGAGACCGTCGAAGATGCGACCGGAATACGGTCGTCCAACGCGACTCACCCCCCGGTTGAGAAGCCGGTTGTCCCCGTGCAGCCCCCCGACCTCTCCGTGTGGTTTGACTGAGCCGAGTTGTCAGCGAACTGCGGGAAGCGGTCGCTGGTCTGGCTCACTGGCCTGGGTCGCTGCAAATCCCCACGTTGTCGGGGAGAGCAGTGGCAAAGACGTACTCCTTACCCCCGGTCGGGAACGGCGCGGCTCAGGAACTGGCGCAGCGCCTGCAGCATGCGTTCTCCTTCGGACTGCACGACGTCGTTGTGGTCGGCCTGCGGCAGGGGGATGAATGCCTTCGTCACGCCCGTTTCCGATTTCTCGGGGGCGGCGGCGTAGAGTCGCTCTCCCAGCTCCAGGGGCACAATCGTGTCCCGCTCGCCATGCAGGCAGAGCACCGGGCAGACCACCCGCCCGATGCACCGCTGCGATTCGAACCGGTCGCGCAGCAGCCAGTCGACCGGCAGCCACCGGTAGTGCCAACTGGCCGCGGCGGTCAGCGTATTGAACGTCGACCGCAACACCAGCCCGCCGGGGACTTCATCGGCCGTGCACAGGTCGGCCGCCAGGCGGGTCGCCACGCCACCCCCCAGCGATTCCCCCAGGAGCACAATCCGCCGCTCGGGAATCTTCAGCGACCGGGTCAGGTGGTTCCACGCGGCCCGGGCATCGCGATGCAGGTCCCCCTCCGTGGGTGAGCCGGGATTCTCGCCATAGCCCCGGTAGTCGAAACAGCACACCTCCGCCCCGGCCCGGACCAAGACCTCGAACTCGTCCAGGCGGTATTCGCGATGCCCGGCATTCCCGGAAAAGTACAACACCACCGGGGGGGAGGCCGAGGCGTCGGCACCGCGCGGACGGACCCGCCAGCCATGCAGCGTCAGCCCATCGAACGCGGCGTACTGCAGGGGCTCGACCGTGCCCCAGGGGAGGGACTCGGGAGGAGACAACTCGGCCACGTGGGCCGGGTGATAGATCAACCGCCGCTGGAACACCGCCAGCAGGATGCAGATCAGCATCCACGCGAGCGCAACCAGGCAGACTCCGCGATACGGCCAGAGCAACCAGGGGGGCAGCGAACGCATCCTCATTCTTTCGGCTCAGCGAGGGGATCGGGTGGACCGTTGGAAACATCTCACTGCTTGGGGGGCGTCGCCTCGCGGACCAGGGCCCCGTGTTCCTCCGAGAGAATGAGGATCGAGAACTTGCGGACCCCTCCCAGGTCATCGGTGCTGAGGCTGGCGTAGTCGAACCGGCCCCGCAGGTCGGTGTATCCATCCTTGTAGAACTTGACCTGCCCGTCCGCCAACTGGGCGTAGACCTTCACATAGGCCCGGGGGACCGGCCGGCCCCCTTCCGCCCGTGTCACCCGCACCTGCCCGTAGTTCTCGATCACCTGCACCGAGAGCGAATGGGCGTAGTAGGCGACTCCCCGCGTCTGGCCGGCTCCGATCACCTCGACCAGCACATTGCGGTTCCGCAGCGCCTCGGGGAGCGGGATCTTGCGGGTTCCCGAGCCCGCCTTGGCATCGGCGGGTTGTCCTTCCAGCAGGTTGATCGTCGCGGTCTGGTTTGGCTTGATCGCGCTGAACTGCCCCCGGAACTGCTGCACGAACGGGTTCCGGCTGAACAACAACTCGACATCCATCAGGTAGTAATTGACCCGCACCTGCTTGAGGTTCTGGTAGGCCAACTGGATTTGGCCTCCCTCGACCTGGAACTCGAAGGAGGGCTCGGTCGCGGCCAGCGCTCCCTGCTGCTGATCGCGGTTCCGGGGATCGACCACCTGGGCGTCTTTCCCTTCCGCCTCATCCAGCTGGGCGAGGATCGTCTGGAAGGTGTTCCGCCAGCGATCGACCGGATGGTCGACATACTTCTGGGCGATGGCGCGGGCCTGCGTCGGCTCGTCGTTGAAGAAGTCGAGGTAGGCGGCGCAGTAATCGTACTGCAGCCGGCTGTTGACCTCGGCCACCGGCACCTGGGCAAACAGCTCGCGGGCTTCGGCCACCCGGTCCTGCAGCAGCAGGTAGTAGGTGGCGGTCAGCTTGTCGTCGGTCGAGAGTTCGCGATCGTACGCCGCCTGGTTCAGCCAGCGGTGATACTGCTCGTGGAAGCGGTCGTTCACGATCTGCCGCCGCTTGCCCAGGGCATGCGCCCGGGCATTGACCAACGGTTTGTATTCGAGGTGCTCAAACGTCCGCCGCAACACCGGGTCGATCGTCACCAGGGGGCTCTTCAGCCGGCCGCCAATCTCATTGACCACCGGGTCGGCATGCTGCAGGAATTCGCGGGCCGGCCCGGGCACATTGTGCTTGAGGGCGTACGACCAGAGCGTGTGGCTGTAGACATGCCGGGCGGCCAGCTTCGCCACCACCGTCTCGAAGAACGCCTTGTCGTGCATCCGCCAGGCGATGCGGTCGAGATTGAGAGCCGAGACGTTGTTGGCATCCAGAAACGCCAGCACCTCGTCCGACGTACCGAATTGCGAGACGTAGTCCCACGACTTCTGGTCGATCTTCGTTGGCTTCTCAACCACATGGCAGGTGAAGGGAGCCGCGAACGCGACCAGCTCGTCATTCCGGGAGACATGCACCGGGAAGTGGTCGAAGTCGCCGGCAGCCGGGAAGTAGAAGTGGTACTCGAGCGTCTGGGTGTGATACGGCTCGAGGGTGAGGAACACCGACTTCGTCTCCCGTCCATTCAGGACGGGAATCGACCCCTGCGGAATCTGCAGCAGCACATTCAGTTTCTGCCGGGATGAGTTGGGATTGGTGACCACCACCTGGCAGCCATAGACCGTGTGGATGAGGAATTCTTCGGTCACGTAGTTGTCGACCTGTTCGCCATCGACGGTGCGATGGCGGTCTCCGAGGCGGAAGTACGTCTGCCCCACCAGCACCCGGGCCGCGGGTTCGCGGGCGGCGACTTCGCGAATTTCCTCATGCGTGGCCACCGCCAGGTCGGGGGGGGTCAGCGTCATCTTCGCCTTGTCGAAGACCGGCTCCTGCTTCGGTGAAACGAACGGGAGATCAAGCACCGCCAGAGCCAGCAGCATCTCGGGAAAATTCCGCGACGCGTCGGCGAAGTTCCGCGAGACAAACGGCTCATTGGCCGGGTGCCGGGCGTAGTCGCGCCAGAATGCATTCACCGTGATCAGGTTGGCATCCTGCCGGTCGATCGTGAGGTGGTGGTAGTTGTTCTCGGCCCATTCCTTGGTCTTCTCGGGTTGGCGGTACAGGGCCCGCAGAGCCTCGAGTTCCACGCCGCTGTCCACACCCATACCGAGGTACAGGACCTCATCCAATTCTGCCTTGGCGGCCTCCTCTCCCGCGCGGGCGTCTTTCTTCTTGTCGGCTTCGAGGGCATCGCGGGCTGCGCCCCGACGCCGCAGCGACGACTCTTTCCGGGCGAGGCCATCAGTGGCGCGATTCTCCGCCTCCTCGGACAGTTGCTCGCGCAATTGCCGTTCGAGTCCGCGGGGCGCCGCACCGGGGGGAGGCGGAGCGGCGGGTTTGCCAGCCACCGACGACTTCGCTTCGGCCGCACGGCCACCCCCTCCCGGACCGCCGCCTCCCCGCATTCCGAACATTCCGCCGCCGCCGCCCATACCCCCCATGGATCCTGCCGGGTCACCGGCGCTCCGTTTGAAGAACCGTTCTCCCTGGGCTCCCTTCTCGAGACTTCGCGTCTCGTCGACAAGCGACAGCGACTGCTGCGCCGACAACGCCGAGCCCTGGATCGCGGTTTCAAACAACTGCAGCACCCGATCGGGATTGGGGGGGAGCTGCTGGTACAGATCGGCCGCGTGGCGGGCGGTCGCGGGCCCTTCTCCCGCAATCCGCTGCGACAGCAGAATCCGTTCGACGATGTTCAACTGCCCGAACCGCCAGGGCTGGCGCCATTCGGCCAGATCCTCATCGAGCAGCCAGCGGTCAAGGAAGGTCTTGTGCCGTTTGTTCGCCAGATAAGGCTGAATCACCTCGCGGAAAAACTCGGGATCCTTCTTCTTGAGGAAGAAGGTCAATTCGTGGCTGGCGTACTTCGAATAGAAGGTGCGCTTCGCCTCGGCGGTCATCTCGGGCCAGCCCATCAACGGGGCGAATTCGTCCAGTTGCGGATCGTGCGACAGCGTGCGGTAGAGGTCGTAGACTTTCGAGAGGCTGTCGTAGAGTTCGAACCGGCTGGCCGAGATGTCGTCCAGAACAAACGGTTCTTTCCCCTTCAGCACCGAGAACTGCTTCTGCTGCACGAAGTGCTTCTGCGGATCGAGCGGACGCGACAGCCGCTGGTCAACCACCAGCACATCCTGCTCGGGGAGCGCCAGGTGCCGGACCGTCGTCTGCAGCGGATCCACCGCCGCCACCACGAGATGCTGATGGGGGCCCAGATCGGCCAGGGGAATGGTGACCAGGCCCTGCTCATCGGGGACGAGGTTGACCATCACCGCCGAGGTCTCGGCAAGGAAGTCGAGATTGGCGAAATTCCCCGCCTCGCCTCCGGTCAAGGCCGCCGCGCGATCGGCGGCATCCATTTGGCTGGGGGCCGGCTGCCCCGCCTGCTGGAACTGCTCTCCCCCCTGCGCCTGCTGTTCGCCGGTCTGCGTCTCGCGCACCGCCCAGGGATTCAGCAGCAGACTCGGCCGTTCGAGCATATTCCCCGGCAGCTTCTGCGCCTGCTGGCGATTGAGAATGTAGGCGTATTCATCGCCGATGTTCCGCCCCGTCAGGTACAGGGTCTGCACACTCGACGGGGTGAATTGAATCAGCCCCGGTGCCCGGACCCGGGCCAGTTGATCGAACACCGAGTACTCGGGATGAATGCGGTCGGCGAAGACATGCACGCGGGCCAGTTTCGAGACGTTGGCCAGTCGGATCCGCAGCTTGCCTTCGGCCGTGTCGAGCGAGGCAATCTGCAGCGGCGCCAGCCGGCTCGTCTCCAGCAGGCGCGTCGGCCCCACGAGGTACGTGCCCCGGCGATCTCCCGCCGAGACCCGCACCATCATCCGGGCCCCCACCCGCTTGAGGTAGAGGTCGTAGTCTCCCGCGGGCAATCCCTCCAGCGACAAGAGCCCGTCTTTGAGCTTCAGATTGCTGAAACGATCCGCCACGAAGACCCCGCCCCGCAACTCCAGCAGTGAGACTTCGGAACGGGTCAGCTCGCCTTCCGGGCCGGGCAGAAAGGGAACCGTCAACACCTCTCCCACCTGGCCGTGCAGCACGGTGGCGTAGGTCGACAGGTCCCGGCTCGGGTTCCAGGTGTGGGGGGGGCCCTGGGGACCCTGGGCGGTCATCACGTCGATGTCGACCAGCGGGCCCAGCACAATCCGCCCGTCGGGATCGGTTTTGAGTGTCGTGCTGACTGGCTGGCGGAAGTCGCGGTGCTTGAACGAGAGGTTCACCGGACGCGATCCCTTGGGTTCCCCCATCTTCCCCAGCAGCTCGAGAACATAACCCCCGGCACTCCGCACGAGGTGCAGGTCTTCGGTCTTCTCGGTCCGTTCGATGTTGTTCAGGGAGAAGGTCGAGGCGACGGCCAGCGGCTGCGGTTCCCCCCCGGCGGTTTTCCGCTTGACCACGGCGTTCAGCGTGAAGGTCACCTGGGCCGTGCGGGGCGGGACCAGAATCTCATGCTCGGTCTCGCGGTCTTCGTAGAGCGGGAAGGGGGTCACCACCTGGGTGGTCACCACGCCGTCGAGATTGGTCGACTGAATGGTCAGCCGCACTTCCTCCAGGAGCCGCACCGTCGCGAGGGCATTGTTGAGGAACAGCCCCGGCCGAACCACCACCGTCGCCTTGCGGCGGGTCAAGAGCGACTCGCGGTCGACGTAGATGCCCGCGGTCAGTCCATAGTTTTCGGCTTCGTGCTGGAAGAAGTCGAGGCACGAGAAGTCGCCCAGCGACAGGACGATCGGCACCCGTCCGGGGGCGGTGCTGAAGGGGACCAGAATCTGGCCCCGGTCATTCGGCTTGTATTCCCGTCCCGCCAGCCACAGCGTCGCTTCGGGGACCGGCTCGCGCTTTTCGTTGAACAGGGTGAAGACCTGTCCGTTGGCGGCGGTGCGCACCACGTGCTGCAGACGTCCCTTGCGGATCAGCGCCCGGCTGCTTTTGCCGTTGCCGATGAAGTCGATGACATACACCCCCGCCTTGTTGAGCTGGGGGAATTCATACCGCCGCCGCACCACCCGCACCGGAGCGTCGTTGTACTTGAAGGTCTGCTCGGAATTCGCCACCAGCCCGTCGAGATTGATGTCGGTATCGATCTCGCGCTGGTTCTCGCGGTAATACGCGGCGGTGTTGATCTCAAACACTTTCACGATCAGCGTGGGGACGTTCTTGACGTCCAGTTCGAGAACCACCGGCTGGTCGACGGCGAACCGCGCCGGGTTCGTCGGGACGAAATTCAGGTCAATCCGCTCCTTCAGCGCCTGGTACAGCTCGGGGGGCAGCAGGCTGGCCCACTGCTCGGGGTTGCCCAGGCCATTGGTGATCTTGACCTCGGCCAGCAGGTGCCGCAGGTAGACATCGTTGATGTAGGGTTCGGAGTCCTTCGCGTCTTCGGCATCCTTCAGGAAGATCAGCAGATACTGCCGGACGAGCGGTTCGTCATTCCCGATGGGGGCCAGCAGCGTGGCCCCTTCGTAATTCGAATTCAGATCGCAGGGAAACCGCTTGATCGCTTCGGATTCGAGAAACGCCCGGGGGGCGTAGCCGACGGGGCGGGGGAGCTTGAGGTATTCGAGAAACCGGGCCTTCTCGGGCTTGCCGCGGCGCAGATCGAGCTGCAGCCGGTGGTACAGCACCAGCGCCTTCAGCGTGTTGTGCACGGGGGAGAGGCGGCCGGCGAAGCGGGCCAGCCGGTCGAGATGGGCCTGCAACAGTTCGGGGTCATTCCGCCAGTCTTCGTCGGCTGTGGGCTGCAGGCGGATGAGCATGGCCCGCACCAGCGCCTGCTGGTTCAGCAGGTCGGGCTTGGCCTGCACCAGCTCTTCCAGTTGTGTGCGCAGCAGTTGATTGTGAATTCCCAGCGACCCAAATCCCCCCGATCCCGGATGCCCGAGGTCTTCCACAATCCGCTGGACCAGGTTGGGATAGTCGGGGCGCTGCAAACGCGACAACAGGCTGCGGCGGTGGTTGGGGTTCAGTTGAACGCCGGCCAGCCAGTCGAGGGCGGTGTCTTCAAACCCGTCGAGATTGTCTTGCGTCACCGCGTTGGCCCGGTTGGTGAAGGCTTCGCGGGTGATCAGGGCGGGGTCGAGCGCGACGGGCAGGTTGGGCTCGGCCGAGAGGTCTTCTTTCTGGTGCGGAAAGCCCAGCCCCAACCGACGCTGCAGATGGTCGAGCGTCTCCTGGGGCTGCTGGTTGTAGGTCAGCAGGGCCAGCCGGGTGCGCACCTGCCAGACCCGGGCGGTCTCGCCATGCCGTTGGGCCCAGGGCCCCAGAATCTCGCGGACCTTCTCGTACTGCTCGGTCGAGAGAAAGTGCAGGGCGTGGTAGTAATAATGGTCTTCGGTGCCGGGAATGAGCTGCTGCAGGGCCGCGGTGCGGTCCCGGGCCAGCACGTAGTCCTCGACAAATCCAATCTCACCCCCCGCCCACGCCACGCCGGAATTTGCCATCAGCATTCCCACCAGGAGGACGAACCAGGCCACTGCACGAACACGCATCGCGGAATCCTTCGTTGGTTCCAGAACACAGACAAGAGCGAGGGGTCGCGAGGCCATACAAATTGTGACGCTGCCGACCGCCGATCCGAGAAATCGCTGTCAGAGACAGACCCTCTCTCGGAGCACACAGTTCTCCGGCGGGCATCAGCCCCGCCCTCGGATCGGGAGCACGTTGTGGCTCCCGCCTCTCACTCATTTCCACCAGTCCATCGAGAGAACCGCTCTCAGATGGCGGATGACCCAACCCGTTGGTCAGGGGTCACATCACCTCGAATCACACGTCGGGGACCCCACATCACTTCCCCCTCGAACGCCGGTGATCATCGCACCGTCGGCGATTGGGGTCCACCCAAGTGC
>JBKDUK010000400.1:0-15449 GCA_046339535.1 Planctomycetaceae bacterium
GGGAACCTTCTCGCTCGGCTTGAGGATGAAGCAGTTGCCGCAGGCGATCGCATACGGCAGAAACCACAGCGGAATCATCGCCGGGAATTTGAAGGGGGTGATTGCAGTCACCACCCCCACCGGCTGACGGAAGCAATGTTCGTCAATTCCCGGCGTGATCTGCTCGTTGTTCCAGCCCTGCAGCAGCGAGGGAATTCCGCACGCCACCTCGACGTTTTCGATTCCCCGGCGAATCTCGGCGGTTGCTTCGGCCAGTGTCTTGCCGCATTCGTCGGTGATCGTCCGGGCCAGTTCGTCGAGTCTCGACTCCAGCCCCGCTTTGAACCGGTAGAGAAACTGCGCGCGGTCATTGGCCGGGACGAACCGCCACTGGCGAAAGGCGCGGGTCGCCGCCGCGACCGCCGCATGCACCTCATCACGCGGCGACAGCGGCACCTCCGCCAACGGGCGGGCGGTTGCCGGGTTGACCACCGGCAGATACTCGGCCCCCGTGGGGGCGTGCCAGGCTCCGTCGATGAAGTTCCGCAGCCTGGGAGGGGCCGACACGCTCATTCCGTCACCCGCCGGTACTTGCCCGAGTAATAGAGCAGGGGGGTCTGCTGTTCGGCCGCTTCCCCCGCCACGATCTCGCCGACGAAGATCTCATGGTCTCCCCCGGGCAGCACCGAGTGCAGCCGGCAGTCGACCCAGGCCAGAGAGCCCTCGAGGATCGGGGCCCCGGTGACGGCGGTCTTCCAGGCGAAGGCCGAGAAATCCTTCGGACCCGGGGTGGCGAACTTCCGCGACGCCTCTTCCTGGTCGACCGACAGAATGCTGACGGCGAAGCTGCCGTTGCGGCGGATGTCGTCCCGGCTGGTCGAGCGGTTGTCGATCGCCACCAGAATCAGCGGTGGATCGAGCGACAGCGAGGTGAAGGAACTCACCGTCAAGCCGGTGCGGGCGGCCCCTTCGCCCGTGGTGACCACCGTCACCCCCGTGGCGAACTGCCCCATGATCTTGCGTTGCAGCTTGGAATCGAACGGCATGGATCGAATTGGTTCTCGTGGAAAGTCAGACAGGAACAGCAGACGGCAGCGCCGCGCCTCATTCGCGGGTCAGCGCTTCGTCCAGATTGAGAATCGCGAGGCAGACCGCCGTCAGCGGGGCATGCTCCGCCACGGGAATTGCCGCATCCCGAGGGGCGGCACCCACCAGCAGCAGCGCTTCGGCCTGGGCGGGGTCGCGCGAGAAGATCGCCGCTTGACGTTCGTACGCCCGCTTGAGCCGGGCGAGGTCGGTGGGGGTCGCGGGCCGGCAGACCACCCGGCGAAACGCCGTCTGCAGCCGGCCGTCGAGATCTGCGGCCGATTTGTAGCTCTGCTCGGCCAACAACCGCGCTGCCTCGACCCAGGTCGGATCGTTCAGCGTCGTCAAAGCATGCAGCGGGGTGCTGGTGGTGCTCTGCCGCACACGGCAGGTTTGCCGGTTCGAGGTGTCGAACATGTTCGTTGGGCCGACCGTCCGCCGCCAGAATGTGTAGAGGCTGCGGCGGTACAGGTCGCTCCCTTTCGACGCCGGGTAGGTGAAGTCCCGTTCCTTGGTAATCGCCAGCGCCTCCCAGACCGCATCGGGCTGATACGGATACACCGGAACCCCGCCGATCCGCCGATCGAGCACCCCTGCCGAGGCCAGCGCCCAGTCCCGCAGCAAGAGCGACGGCATCCGCAATCGGCTGGACCGGGCGTGCAGGCGGTTTTCGGCATCGCGGTTGCGCAGCTCGGCCGGAAACCGGCTCGACTGCCGGTAGGTTGCGCTGGTCACCAGCAACCGGTGCATCGCCTTCTGGCTCCAGCCCCGCTCGCGAAACTCCACCGCCAGCCAGTCGAGCAGTTCGCGATGCAGCGGGTATTCGCTCTGGACGCCGAAGTCTTCCGACGTCTTCACCAAACCGGTTCCAAAAAAGTGCTGCCACATCCGGTTCACCTGCACCCGCGCGGTCAACGGATGCTGCGGCGAGACCAGCCACTGCGCCAGCCCCAGACGGTTCGCGGGCGCTCCCTCCGCAGGGGCGGGAAGGAACGCGGGGGTGGAGAACGCAACCTTTTCGAGCGGCTTGAGATACTCTCCCCGATCGAGAATGTGCGTTTCGCGCGGCTGCGAGTCGCTCATCACCATCACCCGGGGCAGTTGATCGGCCCGGTAGGCGTTGAGTTGCCCGCGAATCTGATCCGCCTGCGTCAGCACCGGCAGTTTGCCCGCCAGGCCGCCGCGCACCTTCTCATCGAAGTGCTTCCGCAGCCCCGGCTCGATCGATTTCTTTTCGTCTTCGGTCCGTTCTCCTTCGGGCTTCCGCAGCACTGTCGCGAGGGGATCGGGAAGCCCCTTCCCCTCGCCCGGTTTTCCATCGACAAACAGCCCCGCCCGCCACCCCTCGAACGCGGCGTCGGCGATCGGTTTGGCCGCCGCATCGGCATCGGCAATCCGCTTCTCGAACTCCGCAATCCGCGCCTTGTTCTCTTCCGTCGGGACCTCGACAAAGGGGGGGGCCACCCGGATGCGCGACGAGAAATACTGCGGTACCCCCGATTCCGGCAGCCGGTTGAAGGCGTCCAACAGGCCGTAATAGTCCCGCCGGGTGATCGGGTCGTACTTGTGATCGTGGCATTGGGCACACGCCATCGTGAGCCCCAGCCAGGTTGTGGCGGTGGTGTCGACGCGGTCGAACAAGATCACGAACCGTTGTTCTTCCGGAATCGCCCCCCCTTCGCCGTTCAGCAGGTGGTTGCGGTTGAAGCCGCTGGCGATTTTTTGGTCGAGCGTCGCATCGGGCAGCAGATCCCCCGCGAGCTGCCAGGTCGTGAATTGGTCGAACGGCAGGTCGCTGTTGAGCGCCCGCACCACCCAGTCCCGCCAGATCCATTGCCAGGTGTCGCCATCCTGCTGGAACCCGTTGCTGTCGGCATAACGGGCGGCATCGAGCCAGGGAAGCGCCATCCGCTCGCCGTAGTGCTGGCTGGCCAGCAGCCGATCCACCAGATTCTCGTACGCTTGCGGATCGCGGTCGGCCACGAACTGGTCCACCTCGGCCGGAGTGGGGGGCAGGCCGGTCAGATCGATGCTGAGCCGTTTGATCAGCGTGGCCCGGTCCGCCTCCGCCGACGGCTGCAGCCCTTCCGCCTCCAACCGGGCCAGAATGAACCGGTCGAGCGGGTTCCGCGCCCAGTTCTCCTGCCGCACCGCGGGTTCGGCGGGACGGACGGGGGCCACATACGCCCAATGGTCGAGGTATTCTCCGCCTTCCCGGACCCAGCGTTCCAGCAATTGCTTCTGGGTGTCGGTGAGCCGCCGGTTGGAATTGGGCGGGGGCATCAGCTCATCGGGATTCGTCGAGCGGATCCGTTGGATCAATTCGCTGGAGTCGAGGTCGCCGGGCACGAGCGCCTGTTTGGCGATGGCGTCCTCCCGTCGATCGAGCCGCAGGTCGGCCTGCCGCTTGTTGCCATCCTGCCCATGGCAATAGAAGCAGTTTTCCGACAGGATCGGTCGGATGTCGCGATTGAAGTCGAGCCGCGGTTCGGACCCCCAGACTCCAGCGGGAGCGGCGGCCAGCCCGGCCGCCAGCCACAAGCAGGCGATTCTCAAACAGCGGTGCGGTCGGGGATCGGTCGGGCGCGTCACGGTCGAAGGCTCCAATTCAGGCGTCTGACAATCCCATTCTACCTCGTTGGCAACCTGGGGCGACAGGCTGACGCCCCCCTCACCGGCAGGGGCCGTTGGCTCTGGCCGCCCCCTCGAAAAAGTCCTCCCGAGTGGGCTGAGAACGCTTGCGGCGGTGCTGGGGCAATCACGAACATCGGACCGCCGATTCTCAAACCACCCCCCGTCAGGCGGGGGAGTAGCCCCGCGGATGGGTCCGGTGCCAGTTCCAGGCGGTTTCGATGATGTCCCGCAGGTCGACATGGCGGGGTTCCCATCCCAGCACAGTGCGGGCGGTGTTGACGGCGGCCACGAGGTGTGGCGGATCGCCCGGACGTCGGGGCTGCTCGATCGTGCGGATTTCCCGCCCGGTCACCTGTTCACAGAGACGCACTACCTCCTTGACGCTCCAGCCGCGGCCGGTGGCCAGATTGCAGAACAGCTTTGCCCCCGGCTGGATGTGTTCAAGAGCCGCGAGATGGGCCCGCGCCAGATCTTCCACATGCACGTAGTCGCGAATGCAGCTGCCATCGGGGGTGGGATAGTCGGTTCCGAACACCTCGAGATGCGGTCGCTGACCGGCGGCGACCTGCAGTGTCAGGGGAATCAGGTGCGATTCGGGAGTATGGTCCTCTCCCAGGGTGCCATCGCGATGTGCCCCGGCGGCGTTGAAATACCGCAGGGCGGCGAACCCGAGTCCCCACGCCGCCGCACAGTCCTGCAGCATCCATTCAATCATCAGCTTGCTGCGGCCATAGGGACTGACCGGGTTGGGGAGCGACGTCTCCAGGATGGGGGTTTGGGTGGGAATGCCGTAAATGGTGCAGCTGCTCGAAACGACCAACTTCTGCACCTGGTGCCGCGCCATCACCTCCAGCAGGGCCAGGGTGTTCGCCACGTTCTGGTGATAGTACAGCAGCGGTTCGCGCATCGACTCTCCGACGCTGGCGACTCCGGCGAAATGAATGACGGCGGCGAAGCGGTGCTGCTCAAACGCGGCATGGAGCGCGGTCCGATCGGCCAGATCTCCGACGATCAATTGCCGGCCCCCCACCGCCTCGGCATGCCCGACCGAAAGATTGTCGTAAATCCAGACGTCGTATCCCTGCTCGCGCAGCAGTCGGACCGTGTGGCTGCCGATGTAACCCGCCCCACCGGTCACCAGAATACGCGCTCCGTGCATCCTCAATCCGTTCGACAGGCTGGCACCGGGAAGGAAATCCCTCCCGAAATGGTGAAGGGGGCAGAATACAGGCTGCTCTGGGGCGGTTCAATCACGCCCGCCCGTTCGCCCTGGTTCGCACAATTTTTGAGCAGCTGACTTCGCATGACTGCGTGGGGAGTGTGGAAGGGCCATGCGGTCTGAGTCTGTCGTGGCTTGCCCAAACCTCCATGACCGGGCGTCGTTGAGGTGACGGACCTCGAGGTCTGTCAGTCCAAAGTTATTCGGTGCCCTCCCCGGTGAGTATGGTGGCACGTGTTTGATCCGCATGCATGATGCCCGCTGCGGAAAGAATTCCTGACAGGTTGAATTCATTTTCGGCGGCTACCAGCCCGGGGGCGCCGCGTGCTGCCGTGGGATGTGCATGGCGGAACCTCGTGGCACTGAGGGCGAAGTCGTAGGACACTTGTGCGTTCGACAAATTGGAAAATTCGTCGTACGAGGACGAATACGGGGCAGGTCTTCTATTCCAAATCCCGGCGGTCCGAGAGCGTCATGCTGCGCGGGAGAGTGGCCTCTCGCTTCGCTTGGAAGGGGCAAAGGCAGCCGCAGAGGGGGGGGAGTGGCGGACTCCCGTGGACGCGGTTGTGCTGCCCAGGGGAACGATGGCGGGCTGATGCAAACGCAGCGGCGACTCGGACGGAGCCTCGTCCTCCCGGAGCGTGTACTCCATCGGGGAACGCGGTGAGCGGAGGAGCGGGAAGCCTATTCATCCGACGAAGGCCCGCGCGCGATCCCGGCGGCGGGAACGCGGGACCGGGGCCTGGAGCGTGCGGGGAGGAAAGGCGGGTGTCGCGTCGGCTCAGTCGCGGAGGGGTTTCACCCACGACACCTGGGTGACGAGGTTCATCAGGCTGGCGTAGGAGATGTGCGCGTTGGTCGCGTAGCGGGGGGTGTTATTCGCTGGGAAGGTGGCCAGAGAGGCGTCACCCACCAGGAAGACGTTGAAGTCCTTCGAGAGATTGTCGTAGCCCGCCGTCGTTTTGCAGAAACACATGTCGGTCGCGTAGCCCACCAGCAGCACGTGCCGAATGCCATGCCGCTTCAGAAAGTCGCGTAAAATCGCGTAGCCGTCGACGTCGAAAATCAACACGTCGTCCGGGAAGACCGTGATGTCGGAGGTCACCGGCACGGGCAGGTCCCAGAAGCCGGCGGGGTTGTAGCGGGCCGAGGCGTCGGTGCCGCCGTACTGCCGGAAGTAGTCGATCACGGGGGTTGCGGTCGAAACGGGAATCTCGTCGATCAGAGGGCCGCCGCGATAATTGAACGCGGCCAATTTTTGCAGAACGGCCGCGCGGGCGGTCTCCCGTTCGGCGGGGGTCGGGGTGCCATGCAGTGTGCGGTACATCTTCATCCGCAGGTCATCGCGCTGGCCAATCAGGCTGTACATGATGAATTGCGCCTTCCCCCGCATCCGCTTCAGAAACGGGTCAATCACCTCACGGGTGTGCCGGGCCGCGAGATGGTTCTTCTCGACCGTGCAGAAATCGGCGATTCCCGCCGGCTCGGGAGTGGTCCAGCCCTGGCCGTCGTCGATGCCCCAGGGGTGTACCATGATCACGGCGGTGTCGCGCGACCGTAGCCGGTTGGGGATCTCGATGATCCCCCGGGCGTTGTACGAAAATCGCCAGGCCCGCACTTCCAGGTCGGCCTCGGGGTCATCCACCAGCACCGGAGCCTCGAAACGCAGCAGGTCGTTGACCGGTTCGATGAACTCGGGATAGTCGGCCAGCAGGGGCTGGGGATTCTCGATCGGCTTCAACTTGTTGCGGTAAATCCGCTTGGGCTGGGCCGGTTCGGCCTGCGCCGCCTGGGCGGTGGACACCAGCGGGTTGAGCAGCGGGGTCTGGGGGGCCGCAGAATCGATCTGCCGGTCGAGGGCGGTGACACTCGGCTCCGTCGGGCCGGTCCGCCAGGTCGATGCCACACCGGCGATTCCCAGACAGACGGCCAGCCAGAGCAGTCGTTCTTTATGGCATAGCATCGCGGCACTCCAGGCGGAAGAACGCGTGGGGATGATGAACGAGAACCGCAGCGAATCAGTCCGTCGGCCGGGGGGAACGTGGGTCCCCCGGCCGACGTGTTCAATATCGCGACGGAGGGATGCCTACGGCTTGGGGACCCACCAGATGTTGCGGAACCGGACCGGATTGCCGTGATTCTGCAGGTGCAGTGCGCCGGGCTGGGGACCATCGGTCGAGACCCCGCCGGGGGTACTCTTCTTCAGCTCGAGGTTGTTGTGGATCACCACGCCGTTGTGGCGGATGGTGACGCGGCCAGACTTGGTCTGCTTGCCGTCGGCATCAAACGTCGCCGCGGTGAAGTCGATGTCGTAGGTCTGCCAGGCGAGCGGGGGAAAGCACATGTTGAGCGACGGCGCACTGATCGAATAGATCCCGCCACACTCATTGTCTTTCCCCTCAAGGCCGAAGGAATCGAGAATCTGCAGCTCGTAGCGTCCCTGGATGTAGCAGCCGCTGTTACCGCGGGCCTGCCCCTGGTCTTCGGGCATGTAGGGAGTGCGGAATTCGAGGTGCAGGGTACCGCTCTGGAACTTTTGCTTGCTGGTGACCCCTTCCTGCAGCAGCTTGTCGGCGGTCATCCGGCCTCCCTCGAAGGCGTCGGCACTGGAGCCATCGAACAGCACGAGCGCTCCTTCCGGCGCGTTTGCTCCCAGGGTGGGGCTTTGGCGGTTCACCTTCTTGAGTTCCCCCAGCGAGTCGCCGCTGGCGCTCTTGATGGTCATGACGCCGTTGCGGATCACCGCCGCGGCTCCCTGGTCTCCGGTGAAGGTGACGCTGTCGCCCGACTTTTCGCCCTTCGCGGGGAACTTGGTGATTGAATCCCAGCCGTCGCCGGGCAGGCCACCGGCATAGCCGACGGCATCGAACTTGCCATTACCACGGGCAATCACCTGCACCCCAAACTTGAGTTTCCCCTCGGCGGTGGTAATTTCGCCCGTGTATTCCCCCTGCAGGGCGAAGTCGGGATCAGTGACCTTCTCGGGAGAGTCGAAGACCGGCTTGGGTTTGGTGAGGTAGCCTCGCACCTTCAGCCAATCGGCCAGCCGTCCTCCCCAGCTCGAGAGCACGGGATCCTTGGGGGCCAGCCCCACGCCGTGCGCTCCCTTTTCATAGATGTGCAGCTCGGCGGGAACTTTGGCTTTCCGCAGTGCCGAGTAAAACAGGATGCTGTTCTCGGGCACAACACCGCTGTCTTCGTTGGTGTGGAACAGGAAGGTGGGCGGAGTCTGCTCGGTGACCTGCAACTCGTTCGAGTAGAACTTCACGAGGTCGGCCGAGGGATTGTCTCCCAGCAGATTCTTGCGCGAGCCGCCGTGGGTGTAGGGATCGCTGAAGGTGATGACGGGGTAACAGAGGACGGCGAAGTCGGGCCGGCAGCTCTGCTTGGCGATGGCGTCCCCCTGGGGATTGCCATTGTCGAAGTGAGTGGCGGCGGTTGAGGCGAGGTGACCGCCGGCGGAGAACCCGAGGACTCCAACCCGCTTGGGATCGATTTTCCACTCGTCAGCCCGGGCCCGCACGGTGCGCAGGGCGTGCTGGACATCCTGCATGGGGGCGGGTTGGCGATAGCGGGGGGCCAGCCGGTACTTCAGCATGATGGCGGTGACGCCGTGGCTGTTGAGGAACTCGGCCACCTGCTTGCCTTCATGATCGACCGCGAGGTGTTGATAGCCACCCCCCGGACAGATGACGATGGCCGAGCCGTTCCATTTGTCGGCGGCGGGCTTCCAGATGGAGAGGGTGGGCTTGTCGGCGTCTTCCTGTCCCACCGCGCCGGGGGCCCCCTGGGGCCAGAGGAGCTCGACGACAGGTTCGGCCCCCCGGGCGAGGGAAACCAGTGCCAGGAAGAAGGCGGGTGCCAGGATCCGCAGCAGAGAGCGCAGCATGAAGGGTCCCCAGGAATTGGAACACGAAGAGGTGGAAATCCACCCGGACTCGAACTTGGGGTGACTGTACCGAGTCGATTCGGGGGGGGCCAGCGGGGGGCGGGGCAGGGAATTGTTCGGCCCCCATTTCGTCCGCGGTGATGCAGGCGGGGGGACTGTTTCCGTTGGCCAAACGAGATAGACTTAGGGGAGCGACGGGACCGTGACTGCAGGGTCGCGCAGTCGGCGGGTCTCGTGCCGGATCGGGAGCGGAACCATGCGCGTGGCAATTGGGGGCTGGTGGGTGGTGCTGGCGACAACGGCGGCGATGCTCGCGGCGGCCGAAGGGCCCCAGACACCGCTGGCGGAGTTGGAATCATTCCAGCTGCTCCCGGGACTGCGGATCGAGCTGGTGGCGGCCGAACCGCTGGTCGAGAGCCCGGTGGCGATGGCGTTTGATGAGCGCGGCGGGCTGTATGTGGCCGAGAATCGGGGCTATCCCAATGGACCTCCGGAAGGTCAGCCGGGACTGGGGCGCATCGCCCGGCTGATCGACCTCGATGGAGACGGAGACTTCGACCAGCGGGTGACCTTTGCCGACAACCTGAGTTTCCCCAATGGACTGCTCCCCTGGGAAGGGGGGCTGATCGTGACCTGTGCGCCCGACATCCTGTTCCTGCGGGATCGGGATGGCGATGGGGTGGCCGAGGAGCGGGAGGTCTGGTTCACCGGGTTTTCGACGGCGGGAAGCACACAGTTGCGGGTCAGTCATCCGACGTTGGGGCCCGATGGCTGGATCTACGTGACCAGCGGACTGACCGGGGGGGCGGTGACCAATCCCGCCGCCCCGGAGGTGCCCGCGGTGAAGCTCGGGCGGACCGACTTCCGGTTTCGTCCCGACCGGTCGGCTTGGGAGGGGGCGAGCGGCGGCGCTCAGTTTGGCCAGACTTTTGATCCGTATGGTCGGCGGTTCATCTGCTACAACCGGGTGCAGGTGCAGCACGTGGTTTTGACCGAGGCGATTCTGGCCCGGCAGCCGGCGTTGAGTGCCACCCAAATGGTGCACAACTGCCCGGCCGACGTGGTGGCCGAGCCAACCCGGGGACACGGAGCAGCCGCCCGGTTGTTTCCCCTCAGCAGCAATGTGACGACCGCCGACTCGCATGCCGGCACGTTTACCGCGGCGTGCAGCGTGACCTGGTTCCTGGGGGATCAGCTGCCCGAGGTGTTTCGGGGGGCGATTTTCTCGTGTGATCCGACCGGGAATCTGGTGCATGCCGATCGGCTCACGTCGGCGGGGGCGACCTTCGATGCACGGGGAATCGCTCCCGACCGCGAGTTTCTGGCGAGTCCCGACAACTGGTTTCGCCCGGTCTTCCTGGCGACGGGGCCCGATGGCGCGCTTTATGTTTGCGACATGTACCGCAAGACCATTGAGCATCCCGACTATCTGCCGGTCGAGCTGCGCAAACACACCGACTTCGACTCGGGACGGCACCTGGGTCGGATCTGGAGGGTGGTGTCGCAAGCCACCCCGGCCGAGACCCTGGCCGAGTTGCGGAAGGTCGATCTGGGGCGGTTGTCGGCCACGGAGTTGGTGGGGCGGTTGGACAATGCGAATGGCTGGGTGAGGGAGACCGCCCGTCGCCTGCTATTGCGCGGTGAGCAGCCCCGGGAGGATTTGCGTCAACTGGCCCAGGATGGAGTGGCTCGTCCCGAAGCGATCGCGGCGGCGGCGCAGTTGCTGGCGGGAGGGCAGACGCTCGACGACGCACGGCTCGATTTTCTGGCGGGGCATCCCGAACCGGCACTGCGGGAGCTGGCTCTGGGGCTGGCGGACAACGGATTGGCGTTGACCCCGGCAAGGGTGGAACGTGGACTGAAGTTGGCGCATGATGCCGCTCCGCGGGTGCGGTTTCAGGCGGCTCTTGAACTGGGGGGATGGCCGGCGACAACGTTGCGTGCCGAGCCTCGGGTGGCGGACGATACCTCGCGGCGGGTGGCCGAGGCGCTGGCGGCGATCGGCCGACGGGGTGGGGGGGATCGTTGGACACAAACCGCGGTGTTGGCGGGGACTCGAGGCCGCGAGCGGGGCGTGGCCGAGGCTCTGCAGCGTGACCTGGTGCGCGGGGCCGAGACCGCTCCGGGTTTTGTGGTCGAGATGGCGCGGGTGACGGCGACGGCACTGGAGCCGCGTGAGACGGCTGTCCTCGCGGCCAATTTGATAGCGCATCCGTTGCCGCAGTGGGAACAGCATTTTCTGTGGCTCAACGGGCTGGCCCGGGCAATGCGCCGGCGTCCGGACTTCTCGGCGGAGAAGGGGGTTCTGGCCAGTCTGCTGGCGTTGGGTGGGGGGGATTTTACCGAGGCTCTCGATCGCCTGCGGCACACGGCGGAGGAACACAGTACCAATCACGACCTGTCGGCTGAGCAGCGTCTTGTGGCGGGGGAAATGCTGGGGGCCTGTGCTGGACCCGGTGTTGGACCCGATGTTGGGGTAACGCTGCTGGGATTGGTCGATGCCCGCGAACCGGTGGAGATTCAACGGGGAGCGGTGAAGGCGTTGACCGAATTGCGGCATCCCGAATTGGCGCGGGAACTGTTGGATGCACGTCGGGTGTCTGCGGTCAGTCCGGCGGTGCGGGATGAGATTCTGTCGGGGGTCTTGACCGACATCCGGGGCGCGACGGTGTTGCTGGAGGAACTCGAGCAGGACCGGCTCCCGAGGATTCTGGTGGATGCCTATCGGCGGCGGATGTTGACGCAGCATGCCGATCCCGGCGTGAAATCGCGAGCCGAGGCGTTGTTTGGCACGGTGACGGGAGATCGGGCGAAGGTGTATGCCGAGTATCGCGACGTGGTCGAGCTGGCCTCGAATTCGACCCGGGGGCGAGAGGTGTTCCGGCGGGTCTGCGCGGGGTGCCATCGGCTGGAACGGGAGGGTTACCAGGTGGGGCCCGACCTGTTTTCGATCCGCAATCAGCCCAAGTCGGCCATTCTGCTGCACATTCTGGTTCCCGACCAGGAGATCACCGAAGGGTTCACCGCGCAGACCGTGCTGACGCGCGATGGGCGGACGCTGTCGGGTCTGGTGGCGTCCGAGACCGCCACGAGTCTCACGCTACGGATGCAGCAGGGAAAGGAAGAGAGTTTGTCGAGAGATGAGATTGAAGAGCTGGCTCCTTCGACCACGTCGCTGATGCCCCAGGGATTGGAGAAAGACCTCTCGCGGCAGGATCTGGCCGATCTGCTGGCGTTCCTGAAAGGGGAGCGGGGCGAGTAGCGGGCACGGCGGTGCCTGAGCGGTGGCCGGCGCGGAGAGACTGGCAAAACAAAACAGGGAGCGGGAGCGATGCGGCTGATTCAGTTTGTGGGGGCGACGGGGGAGAGTTGCCTGGGGTGCGTCCTGGAGACGCAGGTGGCCAACCTGACGGCGGTCGAGCCCGATCTGGGGGATGTCTGCCTGGCCTTTCATGCCGCCCGCGCGGCGGGAGCACGTCTGGCGGAGTTTTTGCGGCCGCATGTCGACACGGCCCGTCAACGGGAGTTGCTCGACTATGCCGGGCTACTGGAGTCCGGACGGGTGCTGGCCCCGATCTCGGAGCCGGCGTTGGCGCGGCTGCTGGTCTCGGGGACCGGGCTGACCCATCTGGGAAGTGCCCAGCAGCGGGACACCATGCATGCGAAGCCGAACCCCGAGAGCGAGCCCCCCAAAACCGATTCGCAGAAGATGTTTGACTGGGGCGTAGCTGGTGGGAGGCCGGCGGAGGGGGTTCGCGGGACGGCACCCGAGTGGTTCTACAAGGGGGATGGACGCATCTTGCGCGGTCCGGGCCAACCCCTGGAGATCCCGGCGTTTGCCGAGGATGGAGGGGAGGAACCGGAGCTGGTGGGGATTTACATTGTCGACCTGCGGGGCATTCCCTGCCGGGTGGGCTTTGCGCAGGGGAATGAGTGGTCGGACCACCGGACGGAGAAGTTAAACTACCTGTACCTGGCTCCTTCGAAGCTGCGGACTTGCAGCATCGGGCCCGAGTTGGTGACCGATTTCGCGTTTGATGATGTGACGCTGAGGTGCCGGGTGACGCGGAACGGGCGCGATCTGTATCACTCGGGCGAACTGCGGTCGGGGGAGCGGAACATGTGCCATTCGCTGGCGAACATGGAAGATCACCACTTCAAATATCCGCAGCACCGGCAGCCGGGGGACATCCACGTGCATTACTTCGGCACCAGCCGCCTGAGTTTCCCCGGCCGGACCTGGAACTACGAAGAGGGGGACGAGGTGGAAGTGAGCGTCGACGGCCTGGGGGCGGCGTTGCGGAACCCGGTGAAACGGGTCCGCCGCGATGACCAGCCAGTGCGGGTGGAGCGGGGATAGGCCGGCATCCGTGACGCTGGTGCCCGTTACAACCGTACTGGGGCCGAGGTAAGGGGGGTCGCCAAAACAACTGACAGCATTGCTCATCGGACCACAAAAATGATTGATCCCTTGATTCGGCCGCGAGTTCGTACAGTTCGCAGCGGCTTCCACATCGCCCACCCAAAGACTTCCCCGTAGGGGATACTTCCCTCAGCCTGGGGTTGTCGCGCTCGCGACTACCCCAGGTCAGGTCCCACCACAATCGCCCCTATCCTGTAAGGATTGCCTTCCACACCCGGCCTGATGATTCGGGATCGATCATTGAGCGAGCCCACGACGAAAGGAACCACTTTCAGGGTTCAGGTCCTGGTAGGGCTCGCGTACCCCGGGTAGCCGCTCAGGCGGCAACCCGGGGCTGAGAGAAGTAACCTCTACGAGGTAGGCGGTGGGTTGACGTCAGGTTTGTCACGCAGGCTGCGGGGCGTTGTCCCCACGGTCACAGCCGGATCACCATGGACACGGCGTCGGCTGAGTGCGCTCGCCAGGATCAGGCCCATAGTCGTCGAGACATTCAGCGAGATTGGGCATCGGACCACGCAAGGATCGAGCAAGTTATTGAGACGCGGGTCTCAATTGATGGGCTATTTCCGTTCCGTCGGCAGCAGGGCGCGGTCGAGGTGGGTATAGCCCCCGTCAACGTGGATGATCTGTCCGGTGGTGTGGCTGGAGCGTTCGGACAGCAGGAAGGCGACCATGTTGGCGATTTCCTCGGAGGTGGTCATGCGCTGGCCGAATGGGATGCGGGCCTCGATCTCTTGCCGGGCCTCGACCGGATTGGGGAGGCTCTCGATCCACTTGGCGTAGAGGGGGGTCCAGCACTCGGCGACGATCACGCTGTTGACCCGGATCTGGTACTTGGCGAGATCGACCGCCCATTCGCGGGTGAGGGCGTTGCGGCCCCCGTTGGCGGCGGCGTAGGCCGAGGTCGAACCCTGGCCGGTCTCGGCGACCTTGGACCCGATGTTGACGATCGCGCCGCGGGTCTGCTTGAGGTGCGGCAGCGCGAAGCGGGCCCTGTCGAAGTACTGCACAAGGTTGCGGCGGAGGGATTCCAGAAACTGCTCGGTGGTTCCCTGCTCGAGCGAGATGCCGTCATTGATACCCGCGTTGTTGACCAGGCCGTGGATCTGGCCGTAGGTCTCCACCGCCTGGGCCACCGCCCGCTGGCACTCTTCGGTGCGGGTGAGTTCGGCGGTGATGGTGAGTGGACGGGGGCCCTGGGAGGCGAGGCGATCGGCCAGCGCCTCATTGTCGGCGGTGTTGCGGCCAATGATGACGGGAACCGCCCCTTCCGAGGCGAGCAGTTCCACGATGGCGGCTCCGATTCCTTTGGCCCCTCCTGTCACGAGAACAACGTGGTTTTCGAGTGCGAGGTCCATGGAGGGGCTTTCGTACAAATCGATCGAGGGGGGACTGTGAGTGCAAAGCAAAGCGGGCTCAATACCCGGAATGGTCTTGAGCCCGAAAACGCGGTCGCGAATGGATCTGGCCCCCCGGGGGAGGAGGGGACGTTACCTGTCGGTGATCAGCATGTTGCGGACGAACTTGTGGCACTCGATGCAGCTCATGGTCATGTCCATGTAGCCGAGGGCCGCGCTGTCGAGCCGTTTTTCCTTCGCCCCCTTCTGGATTTTGGCGATGGTGCGGCGGAATTCATCGGCGTGCTGGGTGTAAAGCGCTTCTTTGACCACGGCGAAATCGGCGGCCGCGCTGATGCCTTCAAGCTGGCGGGCCCCCTGGCCAATCAGTTCGTAATCTTCGATCGCCAGCCCTTCCATCAATTTTTGGGTGGCTTCCAGCTTCTTGCGCATGAAGAGCTGGATGGGAGTTTTCTTGGGGGCGGGCTCGTTCTGGCGGGCGTCGGCTCCCAGCGGGCCCAGGCAGAGCCACCCGAGGCCTCCCACGACGGCCAACAGGAACGCACGGGAGATCAGTTTTTTCTGGTTCATCTGGGAATCACCTACGGGAATGGAAGACCGGAACAGTTCTCGACAGGACTGTCGGGATCTGGCCCGGTCATGAGCCAGTCCCGGAGCGATGGGGCGAGTGGCCCTCGGCCCGAACAGAGCGACCGGCTGTGAACCGGCCGGACAAACGCAAGGTTAGCCGAGGTCTGCGCGAATGGTCAATTGCGGGTCTGGTGCATTCCGACCGCAATCCGATATCATCGGAGAAGTCGAAACGCACGCTCGCAGCCGTCAGGCCCGGGCCGATTTGTCTTGACCTGTTTGCTTCCTGTT
>JBKDUK010000401.1:0-76876 GCA_046339535.1 Planctomycetaceae bacterium
TTTGAAATCAAGGACGGCACGGTCGCCACGGGAACTCTCTCGGGCGTCGGACTGGGTTTCTAGCCGCGACCCGAACGGCGGGCGCTCCCTCGCAGGGGAGACGCCGCCGCCTTGGCCACCGCGGCTGGCTGTCGTCCGCGGACGGCTGCTTTGCCCCGTTGGGTTCCCCTGTCTTTCCAGCGTTGAGCCGCTTTCGCCGGGTGGGTTTCCCGCGGTGGGCCGGGAGATGGGGTGTCCGTCAGGGCGGTTGTGCCGCGGCGGGGACGTGCGGCCCGCTTTTTCTGGACCGTGGTTTTGGGTTTGGTCCCGCGCGTCTTCGCGGACCTCTTCAGGCCCTGTTCGTACATTTGAAGATAGGACGGAACGTCGAGTTTCGTCAGCAACTCGGCCAGCACATTCCAGGGAATCTGGTCGGGCGAGCGAAAGCGAATGCAGCTCGCGCCGCGATCCAGACGGTGGCCCGTGGCTTTCCAGGCCTGGTCGAGCCACGCCGAGAGTTGGCGGTCGATGGCGATCGCCATCACATACAGGGCCAGATTGTTCTTCTGCGATGCCAGGGACAGGAATGGCAACGGATCCGCCGGCTGACAGTGATAGCCGGGGGGATACACGCGGTGCGGGATCACATAAGAGATCATTCCATACTGCATGACCTCTTCCAGCAGGGGATCGAGGTGCCGTCGCAATTCCTGCCGCAGCGTCTGCAGCGCCGCGCGTCGATCCGGGGCCAACTCCGCCAGGTATTCGTCAACCGTTTTGGCCTTGCTGCGCATGCTGTCTCCCTGGATCAGGATTGGATGGACATTCCCCCCCCGGGCGGTCCGCTCCGGAAGCAGCGGACCGCCTTCGACACCGTGCCGGGTGAATCGGCGAATCAGTCGCGAACCTCAAAAATCGCCTCCACTTCGACGGCGATGTTCCCCGGGAGCGGCCCCATTCCCACGGCACTGCGGGCTCCCTTGCCGGCATCTCCAAACACCTCGACCATCAGGTCGCTGAATCCGTTGATGACCTGAGGATGGTTCAGGAAGTCGGGGGCCGAGTTGACCATCCCCAGCACCTTGATGAGGCGGGTCACACGGTCAAGTGATCCGAGGGAATTCCTGAGCGTGGCCAGCATCGCCAGCCCCACCACACGGGCCGCCTCTTTCCCCTGGGCCTCTGTCAGATCCGAGCCCACACGCCCCGTGATCAGGGTCTTGTCGGGACGCAGGGGGCCATGTCCCGAGACGTAGACCAAATTGCCCACCTGCACACAGGGGACATAGGTGGCGACCGGTTTGGGGGCGGGAGGAAGAATCAGACCCAGTTGTTGGACGCGGGCTTCGGCACTCATTCGGGAACTCACGGGACAATTACGGAAAGCAAACTTGCCCGGCCTCGCAGGCCGGTTCCTGGTCTCTTTGGTATCGCTGCCCGCTCCCGCCTGCAACCCGCTTCCTCGAATTCCGCCGGTTCCCCCGGCGGCCTCCCCTTACCAGCGGAATCTCAATCCCACATTCAGCCCCGAAAACCACGCTGCTTCGGAAGTCGACAGCCCCGAGACGCTGGTCAACAACCGGCCCAGTTCGGGCTGGTCTCCCGCTACCGCGACCCCCTGAAGCCAGAGTGCCTCGTAGCTGAGGGCGGCGGACCAGCGCTCACTGAAGCGATAGGCGAAGCTGAATTCGAAGTCTCCGACAAAGGCCAAGCCGCGGTCGGTGTCGGCTCCCCGTTGAAGGAACCCGCTCGACGCCGCGTTGCCCTTCCACATCCAGTCCCCCTGGCTCGAATTGGCGTACAACCCCCCCATCAGTCGCAAGTCGACTTCCAGCGGGGTCTCGTCTTTGACAAGCGCAAGCGACAGCCCCATCTGACCGCCATACATTGAGTTGTCTGTGGAGACCTGGAACGCTGCGCTGTGGCTGGGACTCATGGTCGCCCGGCCCCAGAGAGCGTCATCAAACTGCAGCCAGCGAACGCCCGCCAGCCAGGTGAAGGCGGCCACCTCGGAATCGTGCTGCAGATTCCACTCGGCGCTCTGGACCCGCGAATCGAGGCCCGCCTGCAAGATCGCCTGGGGCCAAACCATCGCATCCCCGGGCAGAGTCCAGTCCCCACCGGTGTTCGCCCAACCGTGATTGCCGATGCCCGAGACCCCGAAATACCGGGCCTCCCAGCCATCGAAAAACCCCTCGGTCGGATCGCGGTGGCCACCCCGCAAATCGATCCCACTGCCCCATTGGTAACTCCCCAAGGTCGAGTCATACGAGCCAGGTGAAGCGAGGACAGGGGCATACAGCGGGCTGATTTCGTAAAGCGATCGCGTCAGGGTCAGGAATCCCACAGAGCCCCACCAGCCGTGCGGTGCGGTGACGAAGTGTGCTGGCCCGTAATCTTCCGGACAACCCTCCGGAGGCCAACCGACTGGGGTGGGATACTCTGGGGTGGGACATTCTGCCGACTCCCGGGCGGAGTCGATCTCCGGACCCTGCGGCCAGTCGTCGGGAGGGATCGCCGCGGCGGCCGACTCGGCCTCGGTCAGCGGTTGGGCCGCCTCCGAACCGGAGGTCTCCACGGCGCGGTGTGGTGTTGGCGTCGCCACGTCCGATTGAGCCGGCAGCGAACTGGCCCACAGCAGTCCCGCCAGCCACACCAGCCCTGTGCGGCAGGTTGGTCCCGGCATTCCCCGACTGGAAATTCGACGCATCGGCACCACCAAGGCAACCAACCACCCGAAACCGTACCAACGGTTTCTTCCGTCAATTCGGATCGACGATCAGAGGTGTTGCGTTGCACACAGTCGTCTTCACCCGGCACGACTGGCATGATTGGCACAACCGGCCAGATTTGCCAGGTTTCCCAGTTTGACATGGGAGAAATCCACGCGGGCAACGGGCTGACCGGACGCCCCCGGAGAATGACGCTCCAGGAGTGGACGCCGCTCAGACTACCAACGGAAGATCCGCAGCGCGATTGCGAACGAGATGGCTCCCCAGGCGATCAACGTCACCACGGGGCGCCACAGGTCTCCCAGCGAGAGCCCTTCCAGCATCACTCCCCGCAGGGCATCGTTGAGCGCTGTGAGGGGGAGCAGCCGGATGACGGGCTGCACGGCGGCAGGAAACCGGTCCGAGGAAAAGAAGACCCCCGAAAGCACATACATCGGAAGCATGACCAGGTTCAGCAACCCCGATGCCGTCTCGAGGGTGGTGGCCCGGCTGGCGATCAGCAGCCCCAGTCCGGCAAATGCGAATCCCCCCAGCAAAATGACGACGATCAGGCTCAGTACGCTTCCCTGGATGCCTACGCCGAACAGCAGCCAGGAGAGCCCCAGCAACGCACAGATCTCGGGCAACATGAACAGCAGCCGGCTGAGGATGACGCTCATCAGGAAGTCCCGGTGCCGCAGGGGAGTCGCGAGAAACCGCTTGAGCAGTTTCTTGACACGCATGTCGACCAGCACGAAGCCCACGCCAAACAGGCCTCCCCCCATCAGATTGATTCCCAACAAGCCGGGGACCAGGAAATCGATGTAACGGGAACCCGCCTCCGAGAGTTCGTGATCCTGAAGCGGAGGTGGGGTGGCTCCCCGTTGTTTCAGCAGCACGTTTTCGACCGCCTGACGGGCGAACAGACTCTCTGCCCGACGTGGTTCCTGCCAGAGTTCCCACTCGCTGGTGGAAGCGGTCGGTGAGTCCGTCGCTGGTGGCAGGATCACCAGATCGGTCTTGCCATCGCGCAGCCGGCGGCGCCAACTGTCATCGGAGAGCACTTGCACGGTAAATCGTCCATCGGCAGACAGCGCGTCGCGAAGGTCCGTTGCCGCCGACTCAGCTCCGCGGGAGACAAGATCCACAGTGATCTGCGTCTTGGGTCGCTCCCGAAAGGCGATGCCCAGCGAGATCGCCATGATCAGGGGGAATCCATAGACCCAGAAGATGGCGGCCGGCTCACGGAAAAACTCCTTGATGCGGGCCCGGGTCAATTCGATCAGGGGGGTCAGTCGGTGACTCATGATGCAGACTGGGCTCCATCGCGCAAATGCCGCCCCGTGAGGGTCACAAACACATCCTCCAGAGTGGCGTGGCGGGTGGTCAGCGAAGACAACTCGCGTTGCGTCTGCCGGGTGTAGTCAAGCAGGGCCGGAAGCGCCCGGTGCGGTTCAGCCACCGAGAGCGCCAGCCGTCCATCTTCATGCCAGACCTTCGTCACCGATGGCAATTGGGCGAGTTCCGACTCGGGGGGAAGCGGTCCCTGCCAGGTTGGTTCCAGCACATGTTCACTCCCCAGTTGCGAGATCAACTGGCGGGGCGAACCCAGGGCAATGACTTTTCCCTGATCGACAATCGCCACCCGGTCACAGAGCCGTTCGGCCTCATCCATGTAATGCGTCGTGAGGACCACCGTCCGACCGGCCGACTTGAAGCCGGAAATCACATCCCAGAGCTGCCGGCGGGACTGGGGATCGAGCCCGGTGGTGGGCTCATCCAGAAACAGGATTTCCGGATCTCCCACCAGGGCACAGGCGATCGCGAGGCGTTGCTTCTGGCCACCGGAGAGTTTGCCGAACCGGGTGTCGGCTTTCTCTTGCAGGGCGACCTGCGCGATGGCTTGTTCAGCGGTCAAACCCTGCGTGAAAAAACTGCGAAAGAGGCGGACAATCTCCGCCACCGTCAATTTGTCGGTCAGGTTGGTTTCCTGCAGCGAGACTCCGATCCGCTCGCGAATGGCCCGGTCCGCCTCTCCCCAGCGCTGGCCAAGAATCTCCACGTCTCCCGAGGTGGCGGTCGACAGCCCCTCAAGAATCTCCATCGTCGAGGTTTTGCCCGCCCCGTTGGGGCCCAGCAGTCCAAAGCATTCCCCGACTGGAATCTCGAGATCAATTCCCCGGACCGCCTCCACGGGGGGCTTTCCCGGATACGTTTTGATCAGTTGACGGCAGCGGATCGCAAGGGGAGGAGGACTCACGACGGCACGTCCTGGCGACGCAAGGCCGCCATCCCGAACAGGATCCAACCGGCGATCGAAATGGTTCCCCCCAGAGGGACAATCATCATCCCCACCCATCGCAGATTCCCCAGGGTGTAGGCATAGAGGCCGCCGCTGAAACCAGCGATGCCCAGAAGCAGGCAGATTCCCGCCCCCCGGATCCACTTGCGGTTCTGCGAAGTGGCGGAGAGCCCCAGACCGATCAGAGCCAGCGCATGGTACATCTGGTAGCGGGCTCCCGTCTCGAAGTCGGCGAGGAACTTTCGATCCAGCGGGATCTGCTCGACCACCTGGGGGCCATCCGCCGTATTGATCTTTTTGTCGAACATCATCCCGGCGTACTTCTGCCGAAAGTGGCCATCCAGCCCATGAGCGGCGAATGCGCCGCACGCCACGGCAAGGGCCCCCAGCAGTGCCCCGCAACCGATCCAGAATCGCGATCCGTTGTTCACCACCACCTCTTCGCGTTCAAGAATTCCTGGGGGCGTCCACTCCAAGAATGGCTTTGTCGCCGTCAGGCTGCACCGATTATTGTCGCCAGCCCCAGGAAGAACGTCGCCCCCTCGTGCAACCTGTTTCCCGATCTTACCGATCCACCTGCCGGCGGCGTAGCCTGTCTCAGCCGGGCTGCCGCACAGGAATCGGAGCCGGCATGTGCTACAACCTTGTGTTGCCGACCCGACTCCGGACTCTCATTTCACCCTCTCCAACCGTGTTTTCGAATCCCACCCTGTTGGTCCTGCTGTACCTGGCCGCGATCGTGGTGGCCAATCTGACGGTGGCAGCGTTCGGTCCGGTGGCCCTGTCTATCAACGCCTTTGTCCTGATCGGACTCGATCTTTCATGTCGGGACCGGTTGCACGACGCTTGGCGGCGGCAGGGACTGTTCTGGAAAATGGGACTGCTGATTCTGGCCGGGAGCGGGCTGTCCTGGCTTCTGAGTCCCCAGGCTGGTCGGGTTGCGAGTGCTTCGCTGGCGGCGTTTGCCCTGGCCGCGACGGCAGACGCTCTGGTCTATCAACGGCTGCACCACCGCCCCTACCTGGTCCGCAGCAACGGCAGCAATGTGGTGGGGGCGATGGTCGACAGTCTGGCGTTCCCCACGCTGGCCTTTGGTGGATTCAGTCTCGTGACCTCGTTGTTGCAGTTCGCCGCGAAATTTTTCGGCGGTTTTTTGTGGTCGCTCCTGTTGAACCAGTCGCCGCCGAAAGACGCGAGTGGTCCTCATCCGATCGTCGGTTCTCCCGTTTCGCTGGACGGCACCGGCCCCTCCGTCGAAGATGCGTCTCCTGGACTGGCCAGCCCTGACCAAAGACATCGTGAACCCGCCGATGGCTGAACAGGCTTGTTCCGGCCCGGCCACCCTGGTGTGTTCCCTTTCCTGAGAGAGCATCGACATGACGACTCGTCGCCGACTGTTGGCCCAGGGACTGGCGGGTTGTGCGGCAGGGATTGCCGCGGTCAGCAAGGAGCTGCACGGCAGCGAACCCGGCATCGCTCCGGCGCAGGGACGGGAGTTTCGTATTGGGGTCATTTCAGCCCGGATCGAAGGTCAGCCCCAGCCATCGAACGGACATACCTGGCATTTCGCGCAGTACTTTCATCCGGAGATTTCGCTCGCCGCCATCCGCAAGTATCAGGATCCTGGCAGCGTGACGATGTTCGAAAAGTACCTGCGCAATCCGCGCACCAATTTCGGGGTGCTGCCATTTCCCGACACCCGCATCACGCACTACTACGAGACCGACCCGGCGATCGCCGCCCGGTTTTGCGAGGCGTTTCCTGGTGTGCAGGTGGCGACATCACTGGAGTCGATGGTCCGGGAGGTGGATGCCGTCTATCTGGGAGACGCCTCGGGACTGGGGGAAGATCACTTCGACCTGGTCGCTCCCGGACTCGAACGTGGTCTGCCGACCTTTTGTGACAAGCCGATCGGCGGGTCGGTCGCCGGAACCCGCCGGATTCTCGACTTCGCCCGCCAGCATTCCGCTCCCCTGATGTCGTCCAGTCTGTTCCGGCACCAATGGGGAATGGAGGAAGCGCTGCGGCTGCGCGATTCGAGGGAATTCGGCTCGCTGCAGTATGTCCTTGCCAGCCTGGGCGGGGGCTACTCGGAACGTGGGTGGACGATCTACGGACAACACCCCGCGTGGACTGTGATGACCCTGTGTGGGCCGGGGATCGACAGCGTGAGTCTGTATGCCCGTGAGGCGACGGCCCACGCTCTCGTGACCTGGCCTGACCGCATGCCGGCCGAGATCTGGTACGGCCGGCCCGACATCGCCCGGGACTATTGTTCGACGGCGGTGCATTTCGAACAGCGGCGGTTCGAGTTCACCCCCGGTATCGAGGGGAACTTCTGGCTGGGCCATCATTACGAAATGTTCAATATGGCTCGGGCCTTCCGGCAAATGGTGCAGACCCGGGAAGAGCCTGTTCCGCATCGGGAGATTCTTGAAGTCACCGCCCTGATTCATGCCGGGCTGAGATCGCTGCGGGAGAAAAGCCGTCTGGTCTCCCTGGCGGAAATCATGGGCTGACTGTCGGCGGTCGCCCGAGCCGGCCCTTGGTGAGACTGTTCCTCCCCATTTCCGCGAGGGGATTGCCAGCGAAACTGGCTCCGCTACTCGGGGGTCACAAACGCGGGGAGAATTGGCTGGGGCAGCGATGGCGGAGGGGCAGCCCAGGCAGGGCTCCACCTCGATGCACTGGCGTCGTCAGCCTGTCACGGATTGCAGAAGTTGGAAACGACCTTGGGACTCTGGCGATTCGCGGCAATCACGGCGGACTGCGAGAGGCACGACACCAGCCGCGAACGGTAATTCCGCAGGAGCGACAGCATTGAGCCATGCCCCAGGTTCTGGTGGGGCAGATGCAATTCGTACTGACCACGGTAACCGGCCGCCTCGAGACGCGCCACGATCTCCGCCAATGACGGTGTCGTGGTGGGACTGTCCACCACCGGTGTGACAGCCATCCCTGCACCGGCCACTTCGGGATCGGTGCGGGGAAGGTCGCGGATGATTGCCAGTCCCATCTGGGGGACCAACTCATCCAGACGTGCCAGGGCTTCGGGATCACGCGCCAGACCATGCAGGTCGACCGCCAGACCCAGCCGGGAATGCTGGCACTCCTGCACCAGATCGAGCGCCTGGGCTGTGGAATCGAGACACGACCATCGGGCGGCCCGGACACCGCAGAGGACATGCACCAGCGCGGTCACCCCCCGGCACTGGGCATTGTCGGCCACAATCGACAACTGCTCGGTCAGCAACCGCCGGACATGATTGCGGGAGTGGCCGGCCCGGGTCCCGGTCACGACCAACAGGTAGGGGGCCCCGAGATTCGCGGCACTGTCGAGCGCCACTCCCGAGTCGTGCAGCGTTTCCCGAACCGGGACACCATGTTGACCGGTAAAGCCCCCCGCCCAGGAGAGGCTGCTCACCTGCAGCCCCCGGTCGGCCATCAGGTCCCGGCAGCGCTCTTCACCAAACTGCTCCAGCCGCAACCGCCACATGCCGACCGACTGCAGGCCCGACTGGCCCACTTCGTGGGCCAATTCAGGCAAATCCCAGTGGAAGGCGGTCGAGACGTGCAGCGATACGCGGGCTTCGGGATGGCACGGCCGCACTCGGGCCGCGTCCAATTGCGTTCGCCCAGGCGGCATCTGTGGGGCTGAAGAATCCAGGGGTCTCTCCCTTGCTCACGTATGAGGACGCGAAATCCGCCCCCGAGGGCGAACTGTCCGAAATTGTCTGCAACCCTGGCATTGAAGCAACACCACGACACCCAGATTCGTGGCCTCACTCGCCAGCCCAACTTCAGCCCTTGGCATTCAGCTTGACAGCGGGATCGTCCGACACGTTGACCCAAACGTGGACATGGGGCGTACCCCGATAATGCCAGACAAACGAAGGCCCTTCAAGACGCCAGCAGTCCCACTCCCCATCGTCACCGAGGTCGATTGAGCTGCCGTCACTCGCTTTGCGATAGAACGCCAACCGGCACGACTTGAGGCCTCCCTGGGCTTCCAGCAGCCGTCGCGCCTCGGATTGATCGTGCTCACGGTAGGGCTCCAGCAGTGCCGACAGCACCTGCCGTGCATGCTCGGTCTGATCGGCTGACAGTTCGGCCAGCGGCAATCCGGGAATCTCTCCCCGGCCCCGGAAACCGACGGCAATTTCGTGCGGGGTCAGTTCAACCAGCGACTGCGCCCGCTGCTTGCCGTCCAGCATTTGAAACAGGCGATTGGCCTTCTGGGCCTGGTACCAGAAGACGTTGCCGGGATGCCCGACTTGCTCATTGAAACCCGAGGCGGCGTGCCCGTAGAAGATCGGACCGCCAAACGCCATATGCTCGGTGCTGTCGCCGTCGCACCGGATGGTCAGGTGGCGACCTGTCATCACAAACTCGAATTTGCCGCTGTCGGGTTGACCGAACAAGGCAATCGTCTGCGACTTGCCATAGCCCCCCGCATCGTCCTGCAGCTGCTTCAGGATCCGCTCGTGCCATTCGGGGTTGTAGAGGCCCAGAAAAATCTCCCGGATCAGCTCACGCTGTTCCCCGGTGAAGAATTCCCCCCCCACATTCAGCTTTGTGGCGTCGGTGATGTTCCAGTTGTTGGAAACATGCGTCCGCAACAATCCGCGATCGTCCTGATAGTCCCAGTCGAAGCAGATTTCTTCTTTCTGAGCCGCACTCAGGGTCGCGTACAGCCGCTTGACCAGATTCTCGGCAGGAGTCTTGACCCCCGGTTTGGTCTCCGGCTGGGCCATGGCCCGGGAGCCGAGGCTGGTGAATTGTTCGGCGAGACCTCCTGCCAGTCCACCTGCAGCCACCACCCGGATGAACTGCCTGCGGTTGACAGGCAAGGGACCCGGCTCGCAGTCAGGACATGCATTTGGCTCAGACATCGACGGGTCTCCTTCCAACGGGGGAAAACAATCCGGAGTCGCGTGGCGTGGCAGTATGACACTGGCAGCCGGTTTTTTCCAGCAGGGTTGTAGCGATTGGAACGGTCAGACGTGGGGAGGTCACTCTCTCCGAAGGGCGGTCAGCCCCTCGCAGCGAAAAATCGCCTGAGGTTTCCCCACTTCACCCCATCGGTGGGTGTCGATATGATCGCAGTGTGTTGCATGGTGTTCCGAAACGAACGGAGCATCAATCTCGGGAGCACGTGTCGCCGCCGACATCATGGGGCAACAGTCCGGAGAACGTCCCGTTGTCAGGATCACCGAAAGGGATCGCATGCATCGCCACTTGGCTCTGTCTGACCTGGCAGGTTCGCGTCGCTGGTTCCTGCAGGCGGCCAGTGCCGCGACGTTGGCAAGCCGGTTGGGTGTGGCCGCCGAGACACGCCCGAGCCGGGGCGATCATCGCAGCGTCATCATGTTCTGGTTGTCGGGCGGTCCCAGTCAGTTGGATATGTGGGATCCGAAGCCCGACGCCCCTGCGGAGATTCGGGGCCCCTTTGGCTCGATTGCAACCCGGTTGCCCGGGGTTCGGTTGTGCGAGCACTTCCCGCTGCAGGCGGCGCTGGCCGACAAACTCTCGTTTTTGAGGTCGGTCGACTGCTCGGCCAGCAACCACACTCCCATCACACTGCAGGCCGGCAACCCATTTGCGAAGCGGACTGACGATGGCCGAGACGGCGGGGGTTATCCCTCGATTGGTTCCGTGGTTGCCAAATTCAAAGGGCCCAATCATCCGGATCTTCCTCCTTTCGTCGGCTTGGCTCCTGCCTGGAAGGCCGATGTGTGGGAAGCGGGACACATGGGGTCGCCGTATGCTCCTGTCGACGGGCTGAAGCTGGTCGGCAAATTCGGACTTCCCCAGGGGGTGCAGGTCGAGCAACTGCACGATCGCGATGCGCTGCGGCGGGGATTCGACCGGCTGCGCAGCGACATCGACCGCCTCGATACGCTCGACAAACTCAACCAGTTCCAGCAGCAGGCGTACGAGATGGTGCTGGGTGGTCACGTGCAGCGCGCCTTTGACATCGAGTTGGAGCCGCAGTCAGTCCGCGACATGTATGGCCATCACACGATTGGTCAGAAGGCGCTGCTGGCCCGGCGGCTGGTTGAGGCGGGAGTCACTTATGTTCTCGTGAGTGGGGCCTGGGGCTATTTCGACCATCACGGCGACAGTGTGAACTGGGGAGGGATCGAAAAGGGGCTGAAGCCGTTGTTGCCCCATGTCGACCAGACGGTGCATGCCCTGGTGACCGATCTGGCCGATCGGGGAATGCTCGACCAGACACTGGTGTTGATGTTGGGAGAATTTGGACGGTCCCCGGTCATCAACAAGGATGCTGGACGAGACCACTGGACCAACGTCATGTCGATGGTGGCTGCCGGTGGCGGGCTGAAGCATGGCCAGGCAGTAGGGGCGACTGATGCGCGGGGGGGAGAGGTCAAGGAAGGGCTGATTCGGCCGCAGGATCTGGCGGCGACGGTCTTCCGGTTCCTCGGCATCGACCTTTCGGCCCACTGGACCAACCCCCAGGGCCGGCCCACTCCCATCGTGGTCGAGGGGGGCCGACCGATCCCCGAATTGTTCGCCTGAGTCGCGTCCCGCCCTGGTTGCCAGCCTTGGCTGAGACACTCACGTGGGGCCCCCTCCTGGCGGGGCACGTCGCGGGAAGACTCTTCTTTGTCTATGCTGTTCAGGCTGGATTGTTCTGGCCTCGGGAAGGCGGTCGCGGACTCGCTGGGGCCGATTCCACACGTGTTGTGAAGCGAGGCCCCGTTGGTGACTTTGCCAGTGCTCGATCTTTCCGGGCCACAGTCGTTGGCTCCTGCCTCGGCTGCGACCTGCCGCCTCGTGACACTGGGCTGCAAGGTCAATCAATACGAGACCCAATTGGTCAAAGAGGGGTTGGAACGCCATGGTTGGCGTGAGGCGGCCGAAGCCGAGCCCGCTGCCCTCTGTGTCGTCAATACCTGCACCGTCACCGCCGAGGCCGATTCGAAGGCCCGCCAGGTGATCCGCCAACTGGCCAAGGCGAATCCGGGTTGTGCGACCATTCTGTTTGGCTGTTATGCGACCCGGGCCGCTGAAGAACTGGCCCAATTGCCGGGCGTGGTGGAAGTGGTGGCCGACCCCCGGGAGTTGCCCGATGTGCTGCAGCGGTTTGGGGTGCACGACTGGCCGGGAGGAATCAGCCGGTTTGACGGCCATCGGCGAGCCTTCGTCAAAGTGCAGGATGGCTGCCTGCTCAACTGCACGTATTGCATTATCCCTTCGGTCCGTCCGGGACTGCGGAGCCGGCAGCCGGCCGAGATTCTGGACGAAATTGGCCGGCTGGTCTCGAACGGGTATCGGGAAATCGTACTGACCGGCATTCACCTGGGGCATTTTGGGGTGGAATCGACGCGGGGCCGGTTGGGCGTACCCCCGTATCGTCTGTGGCATTTGCTGCGTGAGATCGACCAGCTGCCTGGAGACTTTCGGGTGCGACTGTCGAGTCTCGAAGCAGCCGAGGTGGGGGACGACTTCCTGCAGGTTGCGGGGGACTGCCAACGGCTGGTCCCCCACTTCCATCTCTGCCTGCAGAGTGGCTCGGACCAGGTCCTGACGCGGATGAAACGCCGGTACCGGTCGGGTCGCTTTTTGGAACAGGTCCGCAAGATCCACGAGCGGCTCCACAAGCCCGCCCTGTCGACGGATGTGATCGTGGGTTTTCCGGGTGAGACGGAGGCCGATTTCGAAGAGACATTGAGGGTCTGCGAGACGGCTGAGTTTCTGAAGATCCATGCGTTTCCCTTTTCCCGCCGGCGGGGGACCCCCGCGTATGACTTTCCCGATCAGGTGACTCCGGAAGTCAAGCAGCGGCGGATGCAGACCTTGCGGGAACTGGAAGCCCGCCTGCAGGCTCGATATCATTCGCAAATGGTGGGAGAACGGCTTCAAGTGCTGGTCGAGGCCCGCCCTGCCCAGACCTCGGGACATGTGACGGGAACCGCCTGCCGGTACGTTTCGGTCGAATTCCCGGGGGACAGGTCCCTGCTTGGCCAGTTGTGCAACGTGACTGTCACGGAAGTTCGTGATGGTGTGGTGTTGGCGACGCAAACGGAGAGTCACCCGTGAGTTCCGGCGAGTTCAAGCCCCGCTACCTGCTGCTGGAGCAGCGGGGCGAGATCACCGTGGCCACTCTGCGCATCTCGTTGCTCAGCGAAGACATCAATCTCGAGCAATTTGGCCATGAGCTGTTTGCACTGGTTGAGCAGGCGGGTTGCCGCAAGCTGGTCGTCAATCTGAAGGAAGTGCAGATGGTGACCAGTGCCGGGCTCGGCAAGATGATTGCCCTGCATCGCAAAATGCACCGGTTGGAAGGGGTGGTTGCGTTCTGTCATCTGCAGCCCGCTGTCGAAGAGGTGTTGCGGACCAGCCGGCTGATCACCTATCTCACCGTTCGTCCCGATGTTGCCGCCGCTTCGGCGGCGCTGGGTCCGGCAATCGGACCGGGAACCTGAGTGGCCGGCAGGCCACGGGAAGCGGAAAGGGCCAGGTTGGGTCCGATTTTCACACCGGCCCGACATTGTTTGAGCAGTCCTCATGTCTGATGCACAACCCCGCGCCTTGCTGCTCGATTTTGAGGGGATTGATGGATCGGGCAAGGGAACCCAGGCCGAGCGGCTGCATGCCCGTCTGACCGCTGCGCGGTTGCGCTGTGCTCTCATCAGCTTTCCACGCTATTCACAGACCCTCTTCGGCCGGGCCGTGGGAGACTTCCTCAACGGCCGGTTTGGCTCACTGGACCAGGTGCATCCGTTTCTGGTGTCGCTGTTGTTCGCCGGCGACCGGTTCGAGTCGAAGGGGCTGCTGTGCGACGCTCTGCAGCACCATGATGTGGTGGTGCTCGACCGGTATGTCCCCTCCAACATCGCCCATCAGGCCGCCAAGCTGCAGGGCGAAGAACGGACGGAACTGATCCGCCGGATTCTCGAGATCGAGCATTCGATCTATGGTCTCCCCAAGGCCGACCTGGTGCTGCATCTCGATCTGCCGGTCCCCCAGGCCCAGGCCCTGGTCGCCCGCAAGGCGCAGCGCGATTACACACCGCACGCCGCCGACATCCAGGAAGCCGACGCAGGCTATCTGGCCCAGGTCGCCGAGGTCTACCAGGCCCTGGCGCGGAGTGAACCCCACTGGTGCCGGATTGAGTGCTGTCCGGCGGGACGTCTGCTGACGGTCGATGAAGTCCATGACCTGGTCTGGTCAGCCGTGGCTCACCGGTTGCCCACCCCCATCCCCCTCGGCCGAACGTGAAACTCAAGCGAGTTCCCGAAGATTTCCAGGTCGAAGAGTTGACCGCGGTCCAGCCCGAAGGGGGGGACTACGCCTTCTATCGACTCACGAAAAAATCCCTGGGGACCCCCGAGGCCATTGATCGCCTGGTCTCGCGGCTGAAGGTGCAGCGGCATCGCATCTCGTACGGCGGGCTCAAAGACAAGCACGCCATCACCCGGCAGTATGTCACCATCCGGTTTGGTCCCCGGCATGGCGGCCGCTTCGACGCGGTCGAGCTCGAATACCTGGGCCAGGTGGATCGGGCCTTCACGCCTCAGCACATTTCTGGCAACCGGTTTCGGATCGTGCTGCGCGATCTCTCGGCCTCGGCGCTCGAGCAGGCGCTGCGGGCGGTCGACGAAGTGACCGTCCACGGATTTCCCAATTACTTCGATGACCAGCGATTTGGTTCGCTGGGGGCTTCGGGCGAATTCGTCGCGCAGGCATGGTGCCGGGGAGATTACGAACGGGCGCTCTGGCTGGCTCTGGCCGATCATCACCCCGACGACCGGCGGGAAGAACGGGAGCAGAAGGCCCTGCTGCGTGAATACTGGGGTCGCTGGATCGAATGCAAAGGGGTGCTCGAGCGGTCGCATCGACGCAGCATCGTCACCTACCTGGCCGATAAACCGCCCGACAATCCCGATTATCGCGGCGCTTTCGCCCGGTTGAAGATCGATCTGCGGGGCCTTTACCTGTCGGCGTTCCAAAGCCACCTGTGGAATCAACTGCTGGTCCGTCTGTTGGTCGACACCGTGCCCGAGAGCGAGCGCTTTGCCGTCACGCTGCGCACCGGGGACGTTCCCTTCTTCCGGACAATCGGGCCCGAAGCCACGCCCGGTCTGCGGGGGACCGAGTTGCCTCTCCCCTCGGCCCGGCTGCATTTGCCTCCCGGACCCGAGCTGGACCGCATCGAGCAGGTGGTCCGGGAACATGGCCTGGAGCTGCGGGAGTTACGGGTCAAATACCCCCGCGACAGCTTTTTCTCCAAGGGATCCCGCAAGGCGCTGGTGGAGCCTGCAGCGGTCGAGCGTGAGTCGGCGTCCGATGATCTGTATCCAGGTCGATACAAGCTCGCCCTCAGCTTCGATTTGCCCCGCGGATCCTACGCCACGATGCTGGTCAAACGGATCACCGAATGCTGACGGTGCTCTACGAAGACAACCATTGTCTCGCGGTCAACAAACCGGCACGTCTGTTGACCATGGGAGACAGTACCGGGGATGAATCTCTCGTCGATCAGGCCCGCGAGTACATCCGCCAGAAATATCACAAGCCGGGACAGGTCTACGTGGGGGTGGTTCACCGTCTCGATCGACCGGTCTCGGGAGTGGTGCTGCTGGCTCGGACCAGCAAAGGGGCGGCCCGGCTTTCGGAGCAGTTTCGCGAGGGAAGCGTCACCAAGGTCTACCAGGCGCTGGTCACCGGCTCCTGCCCCGAGGGACAAGTCACGTGGCGCGATTGGCTGCTGAAGGACGAGTCCCGGAACACCGTTCGCTGTGTGGCCGAAGGAACACCTGGTTCCCGGGAGAGCATTCTCTCAGTGAGGCCACTGGGGCGCCCCGGGCAGCGGACCCTGGTTGAAGTCACTCCCCTCACCGGACGCAGTCATCAGATTCGCGTGCAATTGTCGCACCACCGGCTGCCGATTGTCGGTGATGCGAAGTACGGCTCGACCGAGCCATTTCGCGAAGGCTGTATCGCGCTGCATGCCTCGGCGCTCACCTTCCGTCATCCGACGCGCGACGAGACCATCACCGTCGCGGCTCCGCTTCCCAATTCGTGGCGCTGAACCGTGGGGGAATCTCCCCCCGTCCAACTTGGAGAAAACCACCGGCCTCACATCTCCGGTGCATCATTGAAGATGGCCGTGGTTTCTCCACTCTCCGACCAGCGACATGCCTCGATGAAATGAGGCGGCATCACTCTGGCGGGAGGTCTTCATCGGACGGAATCAGCGGCAGGATGGCCGTGAGATTCCATGCCAGTTCCTCTCCTCCGGCAGTCACCTCCACCCCCTGCTCCAGGGCCCACAAAGGCACCCCGGCCAGCCGCTCGGCCTGGATTTTCACCAGGTCTTTCTGTGTCGTGATGACCAGTTGCGGTCGCTGCTGGTGAATCCACAATTCGAGCTGAGTGATCTCATCGCGGCCATAGCTCTGGTGGTCGGCCCAGGCCTGGAAGGCCACCAGTTCGGCCCCCGCGGAAATGAGTGACGCCTGGAACGAGGCGGGGTTCCCGATACCACAGAAGGCGGCCACCCGCTGCTGGCGCAGGGTGGCCAGCGTTTCCCGCCGGCCGGCGGCCGACAGCAGGCCGACGATGGGGAACGCCACCTCGGCGATGTCGGCCGCGGGATGCAGCGATCGCAAATCGGCTCGCACGCGTTCGAGGGTTTGAGAAGACACCTGGTCGACCCGAGTGAGCACCAGCTGCCGGGCGCGACGCAGTCCCCGGCACGGTTCCCGCAACAGACCCCGCGGCAACAGGTGCCCGTGGCCGAACGGGTTGAGAGCGTCGATCAGCACGATGTCGAGATCTCGTGCCAGACGCCGATGCTGGAATCCATCATCCAGCAGAATCAATTGGCTGGCGAGTTCCTCGCGGGCCACCTGGGCTGAGCGGACCCGATCGGGGGCCTGCAGATGCGGGACATCAGGACAGAGTTGCTCAAGAACCAGCGCTTCGTCGTTGGGGGCCCCCGGTTCCGCCCCATAGCCGCGACTCACCAGGCAGACCCGCACACCCCGTTCACGATACCAGCGGGCGACCCAGGCGGCGAAGGGGGTTTTGCCCGTTCCCCCGGTCGTGATGTTGCCGATGCTGACGACCGGGATTCCCGCGGGGTAGACCCGCAGCAGACCGGTGTCGCAGGCCAGATTCCGGAGCGAGATGGCAAGGGCGTAGGGGCCCGAGGCGAGGGACAGGCCTGCCCGACAGAGGGCGGCGACCAGTCCGCGGCGGTTCCCGGAGATCAATTCGAGATAGTCCTGACGATTCATGTTCGCAGCGACTCCCGAAGGCCAAACACCACCATGCCCGAGACCAGCACCGCAGCCGCGAGCGCAATCGCCTCGAGACTCGAGGTACCCAACACAAACAGCCAGCCCACGAGGGCGATCACGCTGGGGAGAGGGTAAAGCCACATGCGGAACGGCATCTGGCTCGCGGGCAGCCTCTGGCGCAGCAGGTGCAGCCCCACAATCTGCCCGATGAACTGCACCACGATTCGGACGGTGACGGCGGCATCAATGACCTGCTGCAGCGGCCAGTAGCAGAACAGGGCGGTCAAGACACCCAGGCAGACCAGGGCCACGAGGGGATACTGGTGCTCGGGATGAACCCAGGCAAACGAGGCGAAGAAATCGCGATTGCGGGCCGCCGCGAACAGTACCCGCGAGTAACCCAGTTGGATCGCGAACAGGCAGGCGGCGACCGTCCAGAGAATCAGCGCGGTGAATCCGACCGCCACCGAGCGTCCATACAGGGTCTCCATGAACTCCGCCGCGATGTTGGGAGAGGCCATGGCCCGTTCCCAGGGGACCACGCCAATGATCACTGTATTCATACAGAGATAAATGAGAGCCACAACAACGATCGAGATCACCACCGCCCGGGGGATGGTCTTCCCCGGATCCACCACCTCTTCTCCCAGGTGGCAGACGTTGTAGTACCCCAGGTAGTCGTAAATGGCGATCAGCATCGCTCCCCCCAACCCGACAAAAAACTGCCGATTCAGCTCAAAGGCCTGGTCCGGGAAGGTGATCAATCCCGGCTGGAAATTCCGCAGCCCGGCCACAATGACCACCGAGACGGTGATGAGCGTTCCGGTGGCCAGAATGACCCCCAGGGTTCCCAGGAACCGGATCGGCCGGCAGAGGATGGCGGTCATTCCCATCGCGGCCATAGCAGCCAGGGTCGCGGGCCCCCCTGGAATCGGCAGATTCTCGAGGTTCGGGGTGATGTACTTGAGATAGTCGAGCGCCCCGATGTAGCCCGAGGCCATTTCCAGCGTTCCCGAGACGGCAAACTGCCAGACAAACAGGAAGGGAATGAGTTTCCCCCACCGGGTCTCCCCATAAATCCTCGACAGAAAATGGTACGAGCCACCACTTCCCGGCAGAGCCGCCCCCAATTCGCTCCAGACCAGCCCATCGCACAAGACCAGCACGGCCGCGATGATCCAGCCAATCAGCGCCTGGGGGCCCTGCATCTTGGCGATGAACAGCGGGATCGTGATGAACGGTCCGATCCCCACCATGTTGGCGATGTTGAGTGCCGTCGCCTGCCACAACCCAAGTGTTCGGGGCAGGGGAGTCGGCGAATCTTGGGACATGGGAATGCACACCCTGGCAGTTCAGAACATGGGCCGCCGGATCGAAGCGACACCGGTGAAGGATCGCAGGATATCAGCGGGCCCTCGCCCGCGCCACCTGCAGGTGGCGAATCGACGGAGATGAGGGGCCGCCGATCCACCGCGGGGAGTCCCTTGGGACACGATGGATACCGGTCTTCCGTCCGTCTCGCACGGTTCCGGGACGTGCTGGACAGCCGGAAACAGCGTTCCATCCGCAACCGCCAACAGGGGGCACAATCACAACAGCTGTTGCCAGTGGCAGAGGGAGCGGGCCGCCCTGGGGCGTCGCCGCGGGCCAATGTCCGGCAGGTCGGAGGGTTCGCCTCGGAACATTCCCGTGGTTGACACAGCTGTTTGTCAGTTTTGAATGGCAGCGCCGGCCGCCGCCGCACACTGCCGGGCCTGACGCACGACCGACTCCACCACCCGCTCCTCGACATCCAGCGCGAAAGGGGCCGGCAGCGCCTGATAGATGATCGCTTCGGTCCCTTCGTAGCCCCCTTCTTCGAGGACCCGTCGGCTTGGCAGGTAGGCATTGATCCGGTTCGAATAGCCCGCCACCCAGATCGTCTCGCCCTCTTTTCGCAGCTCCTTCCGGATGCGGTGGGCATAATCGGCGACCGGTTCTCCTCCCAGCGCGACGAGGGTCAGTGTTCCCCCCAAACGCAGCACATGCACCGGCAGTTGGTAGTCGGATGGCTGGTCATCGGGGTTTGGCCACTGCCTGAGGATCGACTGGGCATGTCGTGAGACAAACCCATTCCCCGACTGCGCCCGCGCTTCCAGTTCGGCTCGGGGAGGGAGCTTCTGAAAGGGGAGGGGGCAGGCGGCGCGGCTGGCATGCAGGGTCGCAGAGAGGGGCGGGCTGGCGGACTCCAGTCCCTCCTCCACCGCCCGGGCAAGACTCTCGGCATTTCGCTCCGCATCCTGCAGGTTCCGGCGGGGATGGGGATCCTGGTCTCCCCCGCACCCCAGCAGGAACAACGCGACCGTCTGGGGATGCGTGGTTTCAACTCGGCGCTGTGTCAGACCGGCATAGTCCCCGTGCAATTGGCGAATGTCTCCCAAAGCCGTGTTGTGGCAGGCATACCCGAACATCACGGCCAGCAGGCTGCCGTCGGCGGCGTCCACTCGCAGTACAGGAACCTCATGATCAGTGACGCCATCGGGGTTGGGGCCCATCCGCATCCCTTCCGCGGTCGGGAGGCGGCGGTTCATCGCGAATCCACAGCGTGATTGGCCGTTGCGAACCGTCGCGGGCTTCAGTTTCGACAGGGCGGTCCCAATCAGACGATCAACCTGGCTGACCAGTGTGGCGGCGTATTCCTCCGCCCGATCACCCCAGGCGGCATCGATGCCCCAGTCGGCGACGTTCCGGGCCGAGAGCATGGGCCCACCGTGCGTATGCGAGACATTCAGCAGCAGTTCTTCCGGACGGAGACCGTGCTGTTCCCGGGCCACCTCGGCGATTCGGGTCTGCAGCGAGTCGGGGGTTTCGAGAATCTCCAGCGTCACCACCACCAGTCGATGACCCGCGGCATCTTTCAGCGCCAGCGCGCGGGCCGCCAGGGGAACCAGCACCCCGTCGGAGGGCGAATTGCGCGAGGCATAACCAGCCATCCAGACCGGCGACTTGGGAGTGATGTCGACCTTGGCGACCCCGGCACTCCAGGCCGTGGTGGGCTCTGCCGCCGTTGCCGGAGAGCCCACGGCCATGACCACGCATCCCCACACTGCCATGTTTCGGAGAGAGAAGAGATTCATGCGTCGCTTGCTTCTGGAGCTTGGGAAACAGAACAAGAGGGGAGCCGTTGGACGGTCGGCAGCCAGTTCTTCTCCGAGCGGGAGATTGATGATCTGCACACCAGCCCAGACAACCCGCGGCGTCGTGTCAGGCCCCGGTGAATAGGGGTTCGATGATCCGCCCCGTATTCAGACGCAGGGGGCGATTCAACCGATCGTGCAGTTCAATCTCGGGGTCGATTCCCAGGGTCTGGTAGATGGTCGCTCCCAGGTCGGACGGGTGGTAGGGGCGGGTGGCGGGATAGGCCGCGATGGCGTCCGAACTGCCGATCACCTGTCCTCCCTGCACCCCTGCTCCGGCAAACACGGCGAAAAACGCCCCCGACCAGTGATCGCGTCCATCGGGAACGTAGCTGGGGGTCCCCACATTGCCCCCCAGTTTGGGAGTGCGGCCAAACTCTCCGACCATGACCACCAGGGTCGTGTCCAGCAAGCCGCGCTCGGACAGATCGTCCAGCAAGGCCGAGACTCCCCGATCGAACGGAGGGAGCAGCCGGTCTTTGAGTTGGGTGAAATTGCTGTTGTGGGTATCCCAATTGTTCATGGTGCCCAGATTGGCCTGCACGATGGGCACCCCCGCTTCGACCAGTCGTCGGGACAACAGCAGCGATTGACCAAACAGGTGACGGCCGTACCGGTCGCGAACTTCAGGAGGTTCTTCGTCGAGGTGAAAGGCCCGCCCCACGGCACTGGCCGAGAGCATCGAGAACGCCTGCTGCTGGTAACTGTCGAACTCCGTCAGCAGGTGGGAGCGGTCGGCAGTTCGGCCCGGGTTGTCGAGGGAAGCCAGAAGCTTTTGCCGGCTCTGCAGGATGCCGGGCGAGACTCCGTCCGGAAGGTTCAGACTGTCGAACCGGAATTTTTCGGCGTTGGGATCCTGTTTCACATGCAGTGGATCGAAGCGGGCTCCCAGCAGGCCGGCATCCTGACCCGAGAAACCATAGCCGTTGTGCAGATAGGTCGGCAGCAGGACTCCGTTGGGAATGCCATCATTTCGCGGACGAAGGTAATTGAGCGTCGAGGCGTAGCAGGGCCAGTCGTTGCGGGATGCCATATGTGTGGCCCCCAGGGGAAGGCGGTCGATACCGGTGAGGACGAAATGGGTCGCCTGCTCGTGCCCGGGCAGGTCGTGGGTCATCGACCGCACAATGGCATACTGATGGGCCCGGGTGGCCAGCAGGGGGAGGTGCTCGCAGATCTCAACCCCCGGGGCGCTGGTGGCGATGGGATTGAACGAACCCCGCACCTCAGCGGGCGCCTGCGGCTTGAGGTCGAACATGTCGAGGTGGCTGGGGGCTCCCGTCAGGAAGACCAGGATCACGTTGCGATTGGACGGCCTGCCTGCCGCGGCCGCCTGCCGGGCGAGCAACTCGGGCAGGGCCAACCCCAGGCAGGTCAGCCCTCCCGCTTCCAGAAACCGGCGACGTGTGGCGGGCAACGTCTGGGGTGTGGACGGGCGGCACAAAGGGAGTGGGTCAGTCATAGGGGGGGACTCCACCCGATGGATCGGAGAGGGTCGGGGAAGGTTTTCGGTGGGAGAATGAAGAGACTTGTGCCGTGAAGCTAACGGAGGCCTGCGGTCGGCGACAACAGGACAATTGGCGGGCGGATCGCTTGTACGGTGAGGCAGGCGCGGGGCTGTGTCTCGCATCCTCAGGTCGTCTTTCAGGAAACAGGATCTTGAAATGGGGTCAATTCGAAGGTTTCGGTATCGTAAATCGCGGAATGCCCCTGACAGGCCGCTCCCACGACCACAAAGTACCGTCCCTCTTCCAGATGGATGGGACGAATCGCATCCCATTCGACGATCCCGTCGGGGCGGACGATCAGCCATTTGTGAAAGTGGCCGACGAACAGCAGACGGTGGGGAACGGCACCAAAGATCCGGTCAAAACCGTGATGGTCATCGGGCGGCCCGTCGTAATACCAGAGGTCTTCGAGGGATTCGGGATTGAGCCAGGGTTCGACATGCGAGAAGTGGCAGTCTTCCAGTTCCAGCCGGGGTTGCAGCGCCCGCATCACACGTTGCACCGCAGGCCCGTAGTGCGCCCGTGCGTCGTCCGCGGCGGGGCCACAGAGACCAAAGTCATGATTGCCCCAGACACCCACTGCGCCCGCCTCCTCCAGCAGGCGACAGGTCTCTTCGATCGCTGTTCCCATCTCAAACAGGTCCCCCACAACGACGACCTGATCGACCTTCTGCTGGCGAAAACGATCGAGCGCCAGTGCGAGTGATTCCACCTGTTCATGAATGTCAGAGAGCAGGCCGAGTTTCATGGTTGGCAAACTTTCTGGCTCGAGTCGTCGCCGCTGTCGGGAGCGGGAGGGGGGGAATGGTTCGGCTGTCGGGAGATTGCCGGGGCACCGTGGTCATCCGGGACGTTGTTTCGGATGACAGCCAGCGACGCAGAAACGGCGGAAGATCGCTTTTGCCTCCTCGCTGATCGTCCCGGAAATCATGGGGGTCTACCTCCGCGGGGGATTGCCCTTCCTGTTCGGTCAGCGGGGTGAAGACATGCTCCGCCAATCTGCCGATTCGGGACGACCTGGCTCCAGTGCCCAGGAAAAACCCGACCCGGAAATCGCGGAAACGTTCGCCTCGAGATCTCTGTCATGAAAGACATGGGTCGCGGAAAGGAGTCAATTCGCAGGTTTCGGTGTCGTAAATGGCCGAATCCCCCTCACAGACCGCACCCACGACCACGAAGTACCGTCCCCGTTCCAGACGGATGGGCTGAATCGCATCCCATTCCACGATCCCGTCAGGGCGGACAATCAGCCATTTGTGAAAGTGACCGGCGAACAGCAGGCGGTTGGGAACGGCATCAAAGATCCGGTCGAATTTGCGGTGTTCATCGGGCCTCCCGTCGTAATACCGGAGGTCGTGGAGAGATTCGGGATTGAGCCAGGGCTCGACATGCGAGAAGTGGCAGTCGGCCAGTTCCAGCCGGGGTTGCAGCGACTGCATCACACGTTGCACCGACCTGCCATATTCCGCCCGCTCCTCTGCCTTCCTGGGTCCGCACAAAAAGAAGTCATGATTGCCCCAGACACCAACCGCTCCCGCCTCGTCCAGCAGGCGACAGGTTTCCTCGAGATCTGTTCCCGTCTCGTACAGATCTCCGAGAATCACGATCTGATCGACCCTCTGTTGGCGAAACCGGGCGAGTGTCAGGGCGAGGAGTTCGACCTTTTCATGGACGTCGGAGAGCAGTCCCAGTTTCATCGGGGGTGATTTCCGTCGTCTGAGGCGCCGCTGCGGTTGGGCGGGATGCGGCCGCTGGCGGGGGGCAGGTCTGTCTGCCGGTCACCGGACAGTCCCACAGGCAACTCTCCGGCCAGAGCCATTCCCGGGAGCGAGCCTATGCCAGACACTGCCGATTCCGGGGTCTGCTCGGCCAGGTGACGGGCCTGACGACGCGCTCCGCGGGGCTGCAGGGACACTGTGGTCTCCCGCGACGCTGTTTCGGATGACAGCCAGGGACGCAGAAACGGCGGGAGATCACTTTTGCCTCCCCGCTGATAGTCCCGGAAGATCACGGCGGCGACCTCCGCAGGGGGTTGCCCTTGCTGTTCCGTCAGCCAGGTGAAGACATACTCCGCCAGGCGCTTGAGGGCGATTCCACTGGTGCGGCCCGACGCCAGGTGCAGCCAATCGCTGAACGCCAGGAAGCGTTCGAACGGTCGGCCTCCCAGCCACAACCGGGGAGTCGATTCGACGAAATTCCCGCTGTTCGCGACCAGATCCCAAAACCGGGCGAATCGACGCAGACGCTGCATGGTCGGGGCGTCGATCAGCCGGTTTCTGAGGATTTCATAGGGAGCATACGCGCTGTAAACCATCTCCCAGGCCGTATCGTGTCGACCAATCGGGGTCCCCCGCAACCGCTTCAGGATTCCCACCTGGATCTCCTGTGGTTGCAGCCCGACCAGACGATCGAATCCGGCGGCGAAGCTCTCGACGCTCTCGCCGGGCAGTCCCACAATCAGGTCGGCATGCACATGCACCCCCGTCGCCGCACGCAGCCAGCGCAGGTTGGCCTCGGTCTGGGGGTAATCCTGCCGGCGGCTGATCAGCGCCGCGACCTCGGGATTGAAGGTCTGGATGCCCACCTCGAATTGGAGCGCCCCCGGGGGGAACTGCACGATCACATCCCGCAGCGAATCGGGCAGGCGGTCGGGGACCAATTCAAAGTGTACGAACAGGTCGGGGGTGAGGCGATCAAGAAAAAACTCCAGAATCGCCCGGCTGACCTTGAGGTTGAGGTTGAAGGTGCGGTCGACAAATTTGAATTGCCGTACCCCCCGGGCGAGCAGCGCCTCCATCGCCTGCAGAAAAGACTCGAGTGAGGATTGACGCACGGGAATGTCGAGAGACGACAGGCAGAATTCGCACTCGTACGGGCAGCCCCGCGACGCCTCAACGTAGATGACCCGATGGGCGATGTCCTGATCGGTGTAGAGGTGATAGGGGAGTCGCAGTTGGGAAAACTGTGGCAGGGGGGCCGGGATGAATTTCCCGGGACGGACCACGGTGCTGGCCGATCCGTCCGTGGTCGACAGCAACTGCCGACACAAGTCACGGAATGCCAGATCGGCCTCGCCGGCGATCACATAGTCGGCCAGACGCGTCACTTCGAGGTCTTGCGCCTCATAACTGACTTCCGGCCCCCCCAGCACCAGGGTGATCTCCGGGGCGATTCTCTTGAGATCGGAGACCAGCCGGGTGGTCTGGTCCAGATTCCAGATGTAGACTCCCAGACCGATGATCCGTGGTTGTCGCGCCAACAACTGCTCGGCCACGTCGAGCGGGCGGTGCGAGATGTCGAACTCGAGGATCTCGGCCCGCTCCTGCAATTCCTCCAGGTTTGCCAGCAGATAGCGCAGTCCGAACGCGGCATGGGCATACCGGGCGTTCAGCGTCGCGAGCACGATCTCAGCCATGGCCGGTTACAGATCGCCCAGAGGAGACGTCGCATCACCGAACTGGTCGAGAGAGACCCCCATTCGACGCATCAGTCCCAGGTACAGTCCGCACAGCCGCCGTTGGTCGTCGCCCCGTTCGCGGTAATCGAGAACACGGCCTGTGGCCAGACTGCCCCCCAGACCTCCCAAGGTCACCACCGGCAGACGGGATGAATCATGCCGGCTGCCAGACCACATGTTCGACAGGAACAACAACACGCTGTTGTCGAGCACCGTCCCGTCCCCCTCTGGCATGGCGGCGAGTCGCGAGGCCAGATGGGCCAATTGCGACACGTGGAACTGGGTCACCCTCAGGTAGGCGTCGGAGTGGTCGTCGTGCGAGGCGGGGTGATGGGCCTGCCGCACGTCGAGGAAGGGGTAGAACAGACCCGAGAGATCCCGGCACAACAGCAGGGTGGCGACCCGCGTCTTGTCGGTCTGGAAAGCCAGGGCGATGATGTCGGTCATCAACCGCATGTGCTCGCGAATGTCTTCCGGCAGTCCATTCGCGGGCCTTTCAAGTGTCAGCAGAGAGGTGCCCCGGTCCTGGGCCCGTTCGGTGGCAGTCTGTTGCGTGGCCCGGTTGCGTGCGACCCGTCGCTCGACCTCCCGCACGCTTTCGAGATACTCATCGAGCCGCGATTGGTCTCCCCGGCTCACCTGCGACCGCACGTGTCGGGCGTGCTCCCCCACCCTGTCCAGAATGCTCTGCAGCCGCCGGTTGCCGTGATTGTCGAACAGGCTGTCGAACGCCAGGGCGGGATAGACCTCCATCGGAACCGGAGAATTCGCATCGCGCCAGGAGATGTGCGAACTGTAGGCCATCGAGAAATTGGTCTCGTGGTACCCCGTGATCGGTTGTTCGCAACCGAGGACGAGGCTCGGCTGCGGGGTGACCTCGTCAAACTGTCGCGCCAACACCTGGTCGGCGCTGATGCCCCCCTTCAATACGGCCCCTTTCTGCAACGTCGCTCCCGAGAGGATGTTGCCCGTCTGGCCCGGATGAATGCCGACGCCGGTCGCCGCCCGGTTGAACAGTCCCTCCAGCACATTGACCCGAGTGCGAAATGGCTCGAGCGGCCGCAGGCAGGGACCAAGTTCCAGACCTTCCGCACCCGACTTCGCCCACCAGTGATCCGGGTTGACGCCATTCCCCATGAAGAGTGTGGCGAACCGGCGGGGAGGGGCGGCGGACGAAGCAGCCGCTTCTTCCGCCCCCCAGACCGGCAGGGATTCGAGCCACGGAAGCCCCATCGAGACCCCCACCCCCTGCAGAAACAGGCGACGGTTGGTGCAGGGCGCTGGTGTCGGCATGAGGGGCACCGTGAGGGAAGGGAACGTGGCTGACACAAAGATTGTCTCACAGTTGCGGGTGCGATGACAGCCCCCCCGGGGCCGGGAACCCGAGCGGAACGGGCCTGAGGGGCCGTACTCTGTGAGCCACAAAACGGGTTCAGACGAACGATTGGCTGATCGGCACAATCACCAGTTCGGGGATGCGAACATGCTGCGGCAGGGCGCAGACCAGTCCCACAGTGGCGGCCACATCCTCGGGTTGCAGCATTCTCTGGCGATGTTCCTCGGTGACGGGAACCGGTCGGGCGGCCAGAATGGGGGTGTCTACCTCACCCGGAAAAATGTTCGTCACCCGGATTCCGTTCGCTCGTTCTTCCTCTCCCACGCTGGTTCCGAGGGCGGTCATCGCGAATTTCGAGGCGTTGTAGGCCACCCCGCCCAACGGGGCGGCCCGCAGACCGGCGACCGAGGAAATGTTGACGATCGTCCCCCGTTTCTGGAGACGCATCTGGGGCAGCACGCATTGAATGCAGTGAAAGGCCCCGGAGGCATTGACCTGCAGGACCCGCTCCCAGTCTTCCGGGCTGATGTTGCCAATCGTCCGTTTGACGGTGTTCATCCCGGCACAGTTGACCAACACGTCGATCCGGCCGTGCTTCGCCACGAGGTCGGAGACGAGCCGTTCCACTTCGGTACGATTGGCGACATCGGCGGCGCGGGCCTCGATTTTGCCTGGAACCTGCGCGGCGGTCTGTTCCAGTTCTGGCAGCCGTCGGCCGGTCACGGTCACTTGCAGACCACTCTGGGCCAACACACGGGCGATGGCGGCACCGATGCCGGAACCGCCTCCAGTTACCAGGGCCACAGCGGAGGGGGAACTCATGGAAGATCGAAACTCTCGGAAAGTGTTCAACTGGTGCGTGGGATCAACCGCGATCCCGGGCAGACCAGTCGGGCATCTTATTCAGATTCAGGTTCGCCTTCGACCAATCGGACCAATCCCCGGACCGTCCCCACAGTGCCCAGCGCAGGGGTTCAATCGCCCCCCCGAGGACACGCCCCCAAGGACACGCTCTGGAGTGACGGCTGGGTTTCCGGGCAGTTCGCCGCTTCAGCGGGGTTTGGCCCCCTGCGCCTGGACTTCCCGCAAGCGGCCGCGGTAGCGCTCGTAGAGGCGGCTGTGCCGGCTCTCGGGGAGGTGGGGCTTGCCGGCGATCACCACAGCCTTGTAGCCCGTGGAGGGTTGCAGGGGCGAGCCGTCGGTCACGATGAAGTCGGCCAGCTTGCCGGCGGCGAGGGTTCCCACCTGCGAATCGACCCCCAGGATCTGGGCGGCATGCACCGTCACCGACTTCAGCGCCGTCTCTTCCGGCAGTCCATACGCAACGGAGATCCCCGCTTCGAACGGTGCATTGCGGGCATTCGATGCGCTGAAACCGGCGGTGCCCGTAGCGTTCGACCGGATCGCGAACAGAACTCCCGCTTCGTGCAACCGGCTGGCATTCGCGTAGGGAGTATCAAAGGGATCGTGTTCGGCGAAGGGGCGCCGCATCACCGCCCCCAAAATGACTGGAATACTCCGCTTCTTCAGCTCGGGGGCCAGTTTCCAGGCCTCAGAGCCCCCGGTGATGACCGCGGCGAGCTGCTCCTTCTCGGCCCAGAGAATGGCCTCGGCGATATGGGCTCGCGAGTCCGCTTCCAGATGAACCTTTTTCCGCCGTGCCAGGTAGGGCTCCAGGGCTTCGAACCGGGGATCGACAATCGGCAGCGGAGCCTGGGCTGCCTGGGCCTGCTCCTTCAGCTTCAGATACGCCCTGGCCTCTGCCAGAAACCGGGAGAGCTGCTCGATCTGGCCCTGGTTGTCGTTCCCAGTCGGCCACTCGATTTGCAGGGCGACTTCGAAATTGCGAATCAGTTCCGGCACAGTCCAGCCATGCAGTTGCATCCAGGAAGACTGACCTGCGACCAGCGGGCCGGCGGGGCGGATCAGTGAGGAGGTGATGCCCCCCGCCCGTGCGACTGGGATCAGTTCGCTGTCCGGATTGACCGCCACTCCGGTGCGCAGGTCGGGCTGGATCTGTCCGGATTCACCAAAGTCATGCGTCTCGTCGACCGAGCCGATTTCCTGGAGTCCGAGGATCGAACCGGCATCAATCAGACCCGGGTAGATGTGTAGTCCCGAGGCATCGAGTACTGGCGTTCCCTCGGGGATGGGCACCTGCGCCCCGACCGCCGCGATATGGGGACCATGCACCAGCAGCACGCCATTCTCAATGGTGGGGCCATCCAGCGGATGGATGCGGGCACCCCGCAAAGCGTAAGTGGTGCCCTTCAGCGTCGACAGGTCCAGTCGGCGGGCCTGCATTTCGGGCGTGGGGGGCTCCCAGGCGGAGGGCTGAGCCGAGCTCCGGGCGGCGCTCTCCGACATCGTCGAAGGTTGTGTTTCCCGCAGAAACCAGGTCTCGCCGTCGATCATCGTCCGTTCGACCCGCGAGAAGATATTGAGTGGATGAGCGGTGTACACGACCAGGTCCGCATCCTTCCCCACTTCGATCGATCCCATCCGGTCGGCGAGGCCCAATTCCCGCGCCGCATTGAGGGTGACCATCCGCCAGGCTGCGTCGGCTGGGGTACCCCCGTACCGGATCATCTTGGCGGCTTCGATATAGAGATGTCGCATCAACTCGGCATCGTCGCTCTTGAGAACCACATTGACCCCGGCTTCATGCAGCAGTGAGGCGTTGTAGGGAGTGGCATCGAAGGCCTCGACCTTGTACGCCCACCAGTCGCCGAAAGTGCTGCAACTGGCTCCATGCGCGGCGATCTCGGGAGCGATCTTGTAACCCTCCAGAACGTGCTGCAGCGACCACACCCGGATCCCCAGACCCGAGGCGACCCGCAGCAGCATCAGGATCTCGTCGGCCCGGTAGCAGTGGCTGTGGATGAATTTCTTGTGATTGACGATGTCGGCGAGCGCTTAGATACGCAGGTCGCGCCGCGGCGGCAGGAGCTGGTTGGGTTGGCCGGCCGCCGTCTGCGCCTGTGCCGCCCGATCGTATTCCTGCCACTCACGGCGGTAGTCGATGGCTTCCAGAAACGCCCTGTTGAGGGTCGCTTCGACTCCCATGCGGGTGTTGGGGAATCGCCCCCGGGTCCGCTTGACGTTCTCTCCCAGGGCAAACTTGACCCCCTGGGGATTGCCATGCAGCAGTTGGTCTTTCGCCAACGCCCCGTATTTCAGTTTCACCACGGCATCCTGGCCCCCCACCACATTGGCCGAGCCATGCAGCATGCGAATGGCTGTGACACCCCCCGCCAGGGCCCGGTAGGCGGCGGGGTCTTCCGTACGGACGACGTCGCGGACCCGCACCTCGGGAACCAGTGAAGAGGTGGCCTCATTCACCCCGCCCAGTCCCTCGGGAAACATGATGTGACTGTGCGTGTCGATGATTCCAGCGGCCACGAAACGACCCGTGACATCAATCACGGGCATTCCGGAATCGGGTTCAAGCTGGGGGCCGATCGCGGCGATCTTGCCGCCGCGAACGAGGATGTGGGTCTGCGGCAAAGGGGGGCCAAATCCCGTAATCACCGTTCCGCCACGGAGAAAGACATTGCCTCCTGTGGCCGCGGGGCGCTGCAGTCGGTCGCTGTCGAGTTCGGTCGGAATCTCGGTCTGGGCAACTTTCTCGGCACTCTTGTCTCCCGCCTCCAGGGTCGGCTGTCCCGTCGCGGGGGAACCGGCCGTGTCGCCCGTTTGACGGGTCAGGACAAACTTGGTCTCCCCGCCAAACGCCGATTTCAGTTGCCCTTGGCCGCGGTCTGCCTGAGACTCGTCGATGTCCCCCTGGAATTTCAGGTCGAGGGCCTGGGCACCGGCTCCGATGGCCACGGTGAACTCAAAGTGCCGGCCTTCAACCCGGCCCGACGACAGTTTTCCATCCCCCTGGGGACTGCGGAACAGCCCTGTCAGGGTGGCATTGTTCTGAACCAGCTCGAGTGTGCCAAACAGTTTCCCGTCCCCCGAGTCGATTTCCAGGTTCCAGGTGCCGGCGAGAGCAGAATTTGGAGGGGGAGGGGGAGCGGGGGGGGGGACCGGCTGGGCATCTTTGTGGTACTCGAAATGACGTCCATCCACGAAGAGGTGGCGGACCCGTGAGCGTTCGTCCTGGAAGGGGCCGGTCAGCACGGCGAGGTGCGCCAGTTTGCCCGCCTCCAGCGTGCCGAGACGGTCGGCCATCCCCAGCAGAGCGGCGGGTTCGCGGGTCAGGGCGGCCAGGGCGGCCTGCGGCGGCAGGCCTTTCGAAATGGCCTGCCGCAGGCTCCGGAAGACCTGTCCCGGCTCGGCGAGTCCGTCGGTTCCCACCGCCAGTTTCAGGCCCGCTTCGTGGATCGACTTCAGGTTGTTGACCTGTTCATTCCAGCGATCCAGTTGCCGCTGCTGAACCCGGCGGGGAGCCTTGGCCTTCGGATTGAGTCCGTTGTTGCCGGCTTCAGGTTCGACGCGCGGCTCATCTCCCCAGTTCACCAGGGCAATGATGCCCCGGGATTCCGCCTTGAGACGATCGAGTGTTCGCCACGATTCGGCAGCTCCGATGATGATCGGCGACATCTGTTGTTCGGCGGCGAAGTCCAGTGCGCGATGGATGTCATCGCGGGATTGGGCGACCCACAGGCTGGGCTGATTCTGGGACAGCGTCTGGGCCAGCGCTTCCAGAACCGGATCTTCCGGGGGACGGGGCACTCCAGCCGCCTTCGCTGCGAACAGCTGCACGTGCTGTTGCCAGCGCCGGGCATCGAGCAGGGCCTGCCGGAGATGGGCAACTCCTCCCATCAGGGTGAAGGGATAGCCATTTTGTCCCAGGGGAAAGAGCTGGAATTCAGGGAACGTCGGATCGCGGAGCACCGCCTCACGCAGGGGGAGGCCGCTGGTGCTGATCAGCAGTCCGGACCCGCTGGCAAGACGCCCCTGGGGGAGGACATGCAGGGCGGTGAAGCCCTGTTGCCGTCGGGATTCCCAAAGAGCCGGTTCATTTTTCAGGCTTTGTCGAGGCGAAAACTCGGGAGTCAGTCCCTTGCGATTGTCAACGGGCAGGCCCGCGAGTGCGAAGCGGGAGGTCTCCAACACGCGTCCCGCGTCGGGTTGGGGGCCCTTTTGGGGGTCGAGTGGTGCCTGTGTCGCGGCATCGATAAAGCCGGGGTAGATGATGTGGCCCGAGAGATCGATCACCTGGGCATCGGGGGGAGGTGCGAGGTTGGCCTCGACCGCCGCAATCAGTCCATCGCGGATCACAACGGTGGCGGAGGGGAGTTCCTGTTCCGGACTCACCACGACACGGGCATTGATCAAGGCCCAGGCCCGGGGTTCAAATCCTGCAGATCGGGGGGATTGAGCCGCGGCGATCAGCGGCGCGATTGCCAACAGGGTGGCAAACGGCGGAAGCAGGCGATTTCGCATGGTGTCAGATCAGGGTGGCTTGACCAGCGGGTGGTCGAAATCAAAGCGGAAAATGAGACTAGCGAGGGGAGTGAGGGGTCTGCCAGCGGGGTTCAGCAGGAAAAATCAGTTTTTTCCCCCACTCGGGGTGTCTTGAGTTGACATCCGTTCGGATTCCTGCGAGACTTCGGAAGTTGACTCGATTCCAGGAACTGGCTGCGTCCCCAATGGGATGCCCCGATGGCAAGGTCGGTTTCCGAGGCTGATTGATCCCAGGGGGATGTCAGCCGGGTTGATTTCTGGTTTGATCCAGTTGCTTTCGCCGATCATTCCAGGCGAGTGGTTCACTGTCGCTCGAGCGATTCCCAGAACTCCCTCTTTTCCACGTGTGTCCTGTCCTCTTGGGTTGGATGCAGGTTTGAGAGGTTCCTGAGGTGCTTGGGGTGATTGCGATTCTGGATGGTGTCTCCCGTGTGGATAGCTTGAGTCTGGTTCAGCGTGGTCGCTGGCTGGGTTGATCTCTGGCTGGATTGATCCGAGGGTTTTGGTTGATCCGAGGGTTTGGCTGGAGTTGGATCGCTTGGGGTGGATTCTTTTGGGAATCCGTGTTGCCAAATCCAGGTTTCAAGGCAGCGTCTCCCCCTCAATTCTTCCTGTCGATTTCTGCGTACCTGCTCGTTTGATTCCCTGGGCCCGAAATTGGCCAGTGTTTGGAAGTTCGCTTCCTCGCATTTCTGGGGGGATTCTGAGGGGAGGTGCCAAGGTCGTCTTGATCGCCTGTGGTGTCTTGGTCTCTGGTGGTGGAGGCGGGCGGACGGCACTGTGGGGTGGCTGGTTGGCAGGGTTTCTGGGGTCGGCATGCTCGCATGCAGGGCGGCGTGGTTCTGCCAAGCCCTGGTTTTCTGGTTCGTCGAGATTCCTGCAGTTGGCGGAATCTGCCGGGGCTGCTGTTTGGGGAGCCGGGCTCGTGGATTGTCCACCGCTGTGATGATCAGCAGTTCCTGATTGTGAGTTGTGCTGAGGCGAGATTCGACGACACAAGCGAATTTTGCTCTGCCGGTGTGTTCTGGTGGTGTGGGGTTTGTTTCGGCCGCGTGAGCTTGCTGCGGTTTGCGGTGGTTGGATGTGATTGCGGCGATGCCTTTCGTTTGGCTGTTCTGACCGCGATTCCCGTTCCTGCGGCAATTCGCTTTTGTTTGCGTCGCTTGGGGGCCATTTGGCGTCCCGGTGGTCTCTGCCATGGAATGGTGGTGGAAGGCTCTGGCGCCGGTCGCGGGTGGAAGAGTGGAAACAGCCCGTTGTTCCCTCGGAAAGACTGCCGGGAAGACTGGAAAATGGCAGATTTCAGCTGCCTGTTGATGAGACTTGTGGGCGCACAGGATGCTGTCTCAAAAGATGCTCCTGGGCGTCATGGTCCAACGCAGGATTTGTTGATGTTGGGGTCAGGTGTGATCCCGTTGTTGTCGCGTGGATGGTGTTGGTGAGTTTGTCGTGATCAGGTCGAGATGAACTCTCTCTGGAAATGAGAGGGGTTCGGCCAGGTTTCGTTGGGTTTTTGTCTCTTTACTGTTGATCTGGGCGCGCATGGCACGCAAGAAAGTCATCCCCGAGCCGGATGTCGTGTTTGAGGAAGAAGGGGTCGTCGAGGAGTCGGGAGAGGTGGGGGAATCCACCGACTCGAAATCCGGCGGGCGAACTCGCGGCAACCGTGGTGGTCGGCGACGACGACCCGGTCGTACGGACCGGGGAGAAGAGGGCCAACCAGCCACCTCCACTCCCGTCGAGGAATCTCGTCCTGTGGCGGCGGATGCCCGGCCCAGCGAAGCGCAGCGGCTGGCGGCGGAGCGGGCGGCGGCGATTCAGGCTGATATTGAAAGCCGGCGTCGTGAGTTCCAGCTGCCTCCCACGGTCGGGAATCGTTCTGGTCGCGACTATCAGTCGAGCGACGCCGATGATGGGGACAGCGATGGAGACGAGGGGGGCGGTGGTGATCCTCGTCGTCGCAAGCGACGTCGACGCCGTTCCCGGCGGGGCGGAGGTGGCCCGAATCCTGGCATGCGAGCCCCTTTGCCGCAGCAACCGCTGCCGCCCGCCCCCCGTGGCCGGCGTGGTCGGGGAGGTCGGCCCCTGCCGGAGCGCGGCGGCCCCCATGGAGGCGGGGGAGGCTACGATCGGCACGGTGGTTCCAATTCTCCCCCCGGTTTGAATCTGGTCGACGAGAATGCCCCTGCGGGCGGGTTCTTCGAAGGGGTTCTGGAGCTCCATCCCAAGGCCTATGGCTTTTTGCGGGATCCCAAGAACAACTTCGTCGGCAACAAGTTCGACCCGTTCGTGGCCGCCTCGTTGATCGACCACTACAAGCTCCGGGAAGGGGTCATGATCCGGGGCGAGATCATCCCCGGGGTCAGGGGTCAGGGGCCGAGATTGAGGTCGGTGGAGACCGTCGAGGGGAAACCTCCCGAGGAGTTTCTCAAGGTCAAGCCCTTTGAAGATTTGACAGCGGTCAATCCGTTTGAGCGGATTCGGCTGGAGACCGGCGTCACTCCGGTGACCATGCGGGTTCTGGACCTGTTGACTCCTCTGGGGAAGGGGCAGCGGGCGCTGATTGTGGCTCCTCCCCGCACTGGCAAGACGATGCTGCTGCAGGAAATTGCCAATGCGGTCAGTATCAATCATCCCGAAATGCACCTCATCGTGCTGCTGATTGACGAGCGGCCCGAAGAGGTGACCGAGATGCGTCGCCGGGTCCGTGGCGAAGTGATTGCATCTTCGATGGATCGCGACGTGGAAAGCCATGTCCGCCTGAGCCAGCTCATCATTGAGCGCGGCAAGCGGATTGCTGAGGCGGGGGGACAGGTCTTCATCCTGTTGGACAGCATTACCCGCACAGCCCGCGCCTTCAACAAGTGGACCGGGAACACCGGACGCACCATGACCGGTGGTCTCGATGTCAAGGCGATGGACATTCCGAAGAAAATGTTCGGAACCGCCCGTCGATTTGATGAGGGAGGCTCACTCACCGTGGTTGGCACCGCCCTGATTGACACTGGCAGCCGTATGGATGAGGTCATTTTCCAGGAGTTCAAGGGAACCGGGAACATGGAATTGGTGTTGAATCGCCAGTTGGCCGACCGGCGTATCTGGCCCGCCATGGACATCACCCTCTCCGGGACCCGTCGTGAGGAATTGATCCTCACCAAGGAGGAGATGGAAGGGGTGACCCTGCTGCGTCGGAGCCTCGTCTCCATGCCTCCGGTCGAGGCGATGGAACAATTGGTCAAAACGCTGCAGCGGTTCCCCAGCAATCGCGAGTTTCTGGCCAAGATTCGGGCGATCCTGTAAGCCGTCGCGACTGCCGCCCGTCAATTCAACCCCTCCGGTTGCTGATGTCAGCCCCCGGAGGGGTTGTTGTATTCAGGGAACCGGCGGAACTGCGGCCTGCCAGACGGGTCTTTCTCTTCTTTTTCAGGCGGCACGTCGGATCGGAGTCGGGCATCCAACCCCAATCCAAATCACCCGGTCGGGCGCCCTTCAGAAAGACTGCCAAATTGGCGGGTTGATGGCTGATTTCGGCGATTCGGCTGAGGATTTCCCCGGAAAATGACCAATCGCCAAACTGGCGCGCCATTTGCTTTTTTGTTCCGTCCCCGGGAGGACAGGCTGCCTGATTGGCAGCGAAACGGGCAATCCGGTCCAGAATTCCTGGGTGCCAGAATTCGAGGGTGCCTGGATCCGATCGAATCCGGCACATCCGCAGGAGCAACGTCATGAGCCAGTCTCAAGAATTCACTTTCCAGACAGAAATCAAGCAACTGCTGCACATTCTTTAGCCTTCGCTCTCCCAAACGGGCGAGATCGCTCTCCGGGAACTGATCTCCAATGCGTCCGATTCCCTCAACAAACTGCGTCACCTGCAGTTGGCCGAGGAGCAGTGGCGTGATGAAAATCCGCTGGAAGTCACCATCCAGCCCCACAAGGAGGCCCGGGTCCTCGTCATTCAGGACAATGGGGTGGGATTGACCCAGGAGGAACTCATCCAGAATCTGGGAACAATCGCCCATAGTGGATCGAAGGAGTTCTTTCAGAATCTGGTCTCGGCCGGGAAGGACGGGGGAAGCCCCGACCTGTCGCTGATTGGTCAGTTCGGTGTCGGGTTTTATTCGGCCTTCATGTTGGCCGACAAAGTGGAAGTCGTCACCCGCAGTTATCGCGAGACCACAGGGTTGCGTTGGGAATCGGATGGATCGGGACGCTACAGCATCACGGCGGCTGGAGACGATGTGCCGCGTGGGGCTCAGATCCGTCTGCACCTGAAGGACCAGTTCGAAGAGTTCCTGGATCCGAACCGGCTCAAGCACATTGTACGCCGCTACTCGACCTTTGTGCCGTTCCCCATTCTGCTGGAAGGGGCCGTGTTGAATGAGCAAAAGCCGATCTGGGTCGAGCCCAAAAACCAGGTCAGCGACGATCAGCACAATGCCTTCTATCAATGGTTGACGCATCGCACCGAAGAGAAACCGCTGTGGCGACTGCATCTGTCCAGTGACTCGCCCATTCAGTTTCATGCGATTCTGTACTGTCCTCCGACCAATTTCGAATTGCTTGGATTCGGTGAAAACCAGCATGGACTCAACCTCTGTGCGAAGCGGATTCTCGTCCAGGACGATTGCCGCGATCTGCTTCCCGACTACTTGCGATTCCTGTACGGGGTGGTGGATTCGGCGGATCTTCCATTGAATGTTTCGCGCGAGACATTGCAGGACCACCGTTTGTTGCCCAAGCTGAAGAAAGTGCTGACGCGAAAGGTGCTCGATCATCTGGCCAGTCTGGCCACCGAGGACGCGGCGGCTTTCCAGACCTTCACCCGCCAGTTTGGATCGATCCTGCGCACGGGCATTGGTCAGGATTTCGAAAACCGCGAACGGATCGCCAGGTTGATGCGGTTTCAGTCCACGCACACGGCGGGGTCCGGACTGGAGCCCCCCGAGAGCGACGAATTCCGACGCACCTCGCTGGATGAATATCTCTCCCGGGCCGCGGTCGGGCAGGAGCAGATCTACTACCTCGCTGGCACGCAGGTCGACGCCATGAGCCGACATCCGCATCTGGAGGCGTTCCGGAAGCGCGGTCTCGAGGTGCTCTTTCTGGATGACCCGGTGGATGAGTTCGCCCTCACGCAGCTGCGCAGCTTCGAAGGGAAGGATCTGATCTCCATCGATTCAGCTGATGTGAAGTTCCCCGAGAGTACGAATCCGACGATGGAAGTGGAGAAGCCTCAGTCACCGAGGAATTTCACCCGGGTGCTGGAATTGTTCCGCGGGGCATTGGACACGCGGGTCGCCGATGTGCGTCTGTCGGAACGGTTGACGGAAAGTACCTGTTGCCTGGTGAATTCGGAGGGAACCATGAGCAGTCAGCTGCAGAAGGTGCTCTCCACCACCATGAAAGGGTTCGAAATGTCGAAGCGGGTGTTTGAGGTCAATCCGCACGCCCGATTGACCGAACGGCTGTGTGAATTGGCGGGCAACCCCGAGAACGATGAATTCATCCGCGACTGTGGACGTCAGCTCTATTCCGATGCGCTGCTCCTCGATGGCTTGATTCCCGATGCCGAAGAGGTGACCAACCGCTCGTTGCGATTCATGGAAGAACTGTCCCGCACACGCTCGGTGATCGTGACCTGACCGGTTGGCGGAGGACAGCGGCGGTTCGGGCGGTCAGGTCTCGCTTGCTCCACTCTGCGAGGTGCATTCCGATTCACGATGGCTGGCAAGGTTCCCAGGACCGCGGTCCTCCATCAGCAGAGCTGCAGTCCATTACGCCAACCCGGTCAATCCTGGAATGGATCGCTGATTGCCGGAGGGGATTCAAGCCCGCGTTCCGGCCCGGACCTGTCTGGGCCGGGCCGGAATGGGCCGGGTATCATGAACCACCGGCAAGCTGGCCCCCGGGACCAGTGGAGGGCAGGGAACCGCCGCTGATCGCCACCTGAACAATCCGCGAGAGTTCGTGTGCCAGGTTCTGGCAGTGTGGATCCAGGCGGGGGTGGGCCAACGAAATCTCGGCCAGGGTCTCATAGAGACGCTCGAGGCTCGGAATCAGCAGGGAATCACCGGGAATGCCGGGAACAGAGGTCTGGCCGGGGGTCGGCAGCAGGGCCCGAAGGTTCCCGAAATGACGGTTCAAATGCTCTTTCAGTCGCTCATCCCCCAGGCTGGGTTGCGGGACCGTTCGGTTTCCATCAATCGCCGACGTCAACTTGGCCACGTGCAGTGCGGCCAGATAGGTCGCCAGTCCCAGTGGCAGGGGCGGGGCGGCAGCGGCTGCGACCGTGGTGCCGGCGGTACTGGCCTCGTGGAGTCTGGTCTCCACTGGCCCTGGTGATGGAGAGTCGCTCGGCTTGCAGGTATCGGTCCCGTGTCTTTCAGCCCCCAGGCCCGACTGATAGGTTGGTTCCTGCCAATGGCTGCGCGACAGTTCCCAGTCGGCATAGTTGGCCTCGTGTACGTCAAACGCGAATTCGTCGTCCAGATTGGTGCCATCGAGATGCCAGAAACAGGGGCCGGGCATCTCGGCCAACATCTGGCAGCAGGGACAATCGGGGTCGATCAGCCGCTCCTCGGGAGAAAGCACCTCTGGAATCCGCCGCCGTTCGTTGAGAATGATCGATCGTGGAGTCCGGTGTCCCGAATCGGCGCCGGCTGTTTCGAGCCACAATTCGCGAATGTGGGCCAGACGCTCCATCTCTTCGTGTAAGGCTTCGGCCAAGAGCGGGGAGGAGGAGGACAGCGCTTCCGGAGTCCCCCGCAGGGCCTCAGACCAATGTTCCCAACTTGACCACAGCAGCTCACGGACCAGGTGGTAGTACATGACCGCTTCGTGCAGACCCACACCCGCGTTGTGAAAGGCTTCGGAATTCTCCGGCAGGGGGGGCGGGGCCAGGCCCGTCAGTGACCACGATTCGCACCGATTGTGAAGTTCCCGTTCGAGGTGGGTGCGGTTGGCGAACAGGGCGTCGCGCGGAGTCTGTCCTCCCAGTTCCTCCCGGGGGGACAGCAACCAGCGGGCATGCAGATCCCGGATTTCCCGCGAGATCGGATTCCCTCCCAGGGCCTCCACGGCCTGTTCATTCAGATGGGCGCGGCTGACTCCGGGATGCCGCGGATCGATCTGGCAATCGGAGCATCCCCTCTCCACAGTATCGGAATCCTCCATCAATGGCTCATGCAGAAGTTCGCCCATCGGTTCCCCGGAGAGTACTCCCGGCGCCGTCAGTCCCGGCAAGATCCGGCAGGCGCTGGAATGGGTCGCGCGGGCGATGAACTCCAGCAGGCAGGGCCCGTAGAGGATCCCCCGCGTATTCACCGGAGAGGGCTCGGACCGCCTCAAACGCCGGTCGGTTGCCTGCTGACGCCAATCCCAGAAGGCGTGGGTGAACATCCATTCGTCCGCCAGGCGATAGGGGAGCGCATGTGAGGTTCGATACAGCCCGTTGTGGTAGTAGACCAAACCCTCCCGATCGGGATCCGAGTAGTCGGAATCAATCGCCACGAGGCGGGCGGCCAGATCAATGACAATCCGTCCCGCGTCATGCCGGTGGTCCCGCAGCCCGGGTTCCAGACCCAGGTCATGCCTGTCTCCCAGGTTCGGCTTCGAAAACCGTCCCAAGGCCAGTTCCAGTTCTTCCAGAGTCAGGGGATCGGCGCTCAGGGCGGCAATTGCCCGATCGGCCTGGCTGCCGTGCACCGCTCCCGACCAGTCCTGGTTCCACTCCCGCACCACCAATTGCACTTCGCTCACAACAGCAACCTCTCTTTCTGAAGAAATGGTCATCGATTCACCCGAACAGACTGTACAAAATAGAGTAAAAAATACTTTTGTCAACTGCATTCCTGTATATTTTTGGATTGGTTTTGTGTACGTCATTGCGCATGATGGATTGATTTGTCGTAAGTGCTTATATTTCATGTGCATATGGATTCCCGGACGCGGTGTTGAGCGTCTCTTTTTGATGGAAATCGTTACCGAATGAGGATGAGTTTTAATCTCAAGGGGGATGAGTCCCTCAAGTCAGACTGATCAAACAAGACGATGACTGTTCGTTTGAATCAATTCTCTGAGTATTGAGGACGAACGAAATGATCAACTGCCGACTCGGGGGGGGGCTCCTACCCAGGACGTGGGTTCAGAGAATCACGCTCAGCCCTGCGACAAGCGATGCCAGGATTGCCACGATCCAGCCCCGGAAGGCAAAGCGTGGAAGCAAGCCCTCTGCCACCACCACCAGACCCGCGACTGTGACCGCCGCGACAATTTCCATCCACAACACTCGCCCGTTGGCTCCCTGATGGATCCGGATTGCAAAAAACAGGACCATAATCAGGGCAGAGAGGGCGCTGGCCCGCCAATAGGCGGCGGTGCAGTTGCACACGAAAACGCCGGCCGCCAGCCAACAGGCGAAGGGAAAAAAGAGGGTTCGGTTACCCGTGGCCGCACTGGCCACCATCCAGAGCAAGCCGGCAGCCAGCAACGTCAGTCCTCGTTCGGGATCAGCGGACCGGCTCACCAGGATCCCGGCTGTCACCGCCAGCACTCCTCCCGCCCAACCAGCCAGTGCCATTGACGTCCCCAGAAGGAGGCCGACCAGCGCGGGTGACATCCACGACTGGCGTTTGATCATTGGTGAATCGTCGACAGGCGGATTCATCAGGGTTTTCAAGGCCTGGGAATGACTGAGCGGATCGGAGTCTGGAAGGGACGACCCATGTCGGCGTCCCCGGAGGATGCCGGGGGATGATTGGTCGACAGACCAAATCTACTGTAGTCTATCGGGATGGCATTTGTCGGCGGGAACTGGCAACCAGCACGGCCTGACTCTGCCTGAAGATGGGTTCCTCCCGCCAGTGGCGGAGAAAGGCTGGAATGACCCGTGTGGGAACTGTTGAAACGCCTGACCCTGGGGCTGGCTCTGATTGCGGCCTGTTCCGCGATCCTGTTGTATTCCGATCGTGGATCCCGGAAGGGGAGTTCGGCGGGGAGGTCTGATCTGGTCCCGGTGGCCCTGGTGCAGTTTACATCCTCGGAGGCACTCGACCAGGGAGCCCGGGGGTTGGTCGATGCACTGGCCGATCGCGGCTTCTCGGACGGTGGCAAAATTCGCCTGCAGCGGTTCAATGCCGAGGCCGACAATGCCGTTGCCAACACGATTGCCAGGGTCGTCACCGGTGGGGATTTCGAACTGATTGCCACCATCAGCACCAATTCGCTGCAGACGGTGGCCAACGCCAATCAGTCGGCCCGGCCGATCCGCCATGTCTTTGGGGTTGTCTCTGATCCTTTTTCAGCCGGCGTGGGAATCGATCCGGAGGACCACAGTCGACATCCCGCCCACCTGACTGGCTACGGGTGCATGCCTCCCTGCCGCGAAACACTGGAGCTGGCGCGACGGATCAATCCGGGCCTGAAGCGCGTGGGGCTGGTCTGGAATCCGGCTGAGTCGAATTCGGTGTCGGCGACCAGACTGGGGCGGGCGGTGTGTGCTGAACTTGGCATTGAATTGATCGAGGCGAATGCCGAGAACGCGGCGGCTGTGATCGAATCAACCCAGGCGGTGATTTCACGGGGAGCAGAGGGGATCTGGTTGAGTGCCGATGTGACCACCATCCAGGCGGCCGAAGCATTGATCGCCACGGCGCTGAAGTCGGGCATTCCGGTTTTCAGCGTGATTCCGGGCAAGGTCAAGGGAGGGGCGTTGTTCGACCTGGGGGGAGACTACTACGCCATTGGCCGCACCGTGGGAGACCTGGCTGCCGACGTGCTGGAAGGGAAGAGTCCGGCCGACATTCCCGTTGAAAACCAACTCCCCACGCTGCTGTTCCTGAATGAAAAGATCATTCCCGGGCTGCGTGGCTCGTGGAGTTTTCCGCCGGAGGTGCGGAAGGAGGCGGTCGGGCTGATCACCGCGGAAGGGGAGCAGCTTCCCGAGATGTTTCGCACACCGGTCAGTAAGTAGGGGCGGGAGTCTCTGCGGAGCTGATTCCGGAATGGCCACCCCGGCCACGATTCGGGGGCACTCGATAATCGCAGGTAATTCATGCAGATCACGCATCGGGATGTCGACGACAGGGTGGTTCTCGACCTGGAGGGGCGCATTGATGCCAACTGGGCCGACTACCTCTCGCGAGCCCTCGAATCGGTGGTCGAGTCGGGACGGCACCGCGTGGATCTGGACCTGGCCCGGGTCAGCTACATCAGTTCGGCCGGGGTGGCCGTTCTGGTGCGGTGGTATCAGCAACTGCGCAAGGCGGGCGGGCAACTGCGGGTCGTGCAGCCGTCGAAACTGGTCGCCGAAGTGCTGCAGTTGTCGGGCCTCGCGAATCACCTGTTGGCGGCCCTCACCCCACCGGCCCCCACTCCACCGGCCGACACACCGGTTGCCACGCCACCGTCTGGACAGGCCTCCACCCGGTTGGGGGTGGCCCTCGAGTCGCATGCTTCCAGCAGCACTCCCGTCCCCTTGTCGGTCCAGTTGCTGGGTGACCCTACCCGGTTGCAGTCGGCCGGGTTTGGTGAGACGCCTGCCGTTCCGCTGGTGTGTGAGCCCGAACTGACCGCGATTGGCCTGATGGCTTTCGGTGACAGCGGGGCTGCAGCGCGGGGACACTACGGTGAAGGGCTGGCCGTCGGGGGGGCGGCGATGATTCAACCAGCCGACGGGAGCGACATTCCCGATTTCCAGGTCCGGCAGCAGGATTTTCTCCCGCGGACACAGATGCTCTATGGACTTGCCGTGCGGGGGAGTTTCGCCCGGCGAACCCGGTTCGAGGCGGGGGGAGCCCCGCGGGGTGTGGTGGGGGTGGGGGAACTGGTGGACATTCTGCTGGATGAGTCGGGCTGGGCGGGGATGGTGTTTGCCCTCGTGGCCGAGTCGGCCTGCGTGATCGGGGCGTCTCTGCGGAAGTCGCCCGACAGCGGCTGGGAGGGGCCCCCCTGGGAATTTCCCCGAGTCCGGGATTGGTTGTCGTTCACCACCGAGCGGACGTCGGAAAAAGGGATGTTGCTGGTCGTCGGAGTGGTTCATCGCCAGCCATCGGCCAGCCTGGCCCGGTTCCTCCGTCCGGTGTCGGGCGGTTCGGCGACGGGGCTGCACTGTCATGCCGCCCTGTTTCCGTACCGGCCTGTCCCACAGACCGAACTGGTTTTGTCTCAGTTTCTGCAATCGTTGTTCCAGACCGATTCCGCCCGCGGGGTGCTGCACCTGGTACACGACGAGCGGCCGGTGGAGGGATTGGGTCAGACCGATCTGCTGCGGGGGACTGTCTGGCTGTCTCCTCTTGAACATGTTTCCGCTCCGGGGGGATTGCCCGGGAAGGCTGACCGAGCATGAATCTCCTGATCAGTTCCCTGACGATCGGGTTTATCCTCGCGTTTCTCGCGCTGGGGGTGTTCCTGAGTTTCCGGATCTTCAGTTTCCCCGACATCACGGCAGAGGGATCGTTCACCCTTGGAGGGGCGGTGACGGCGGCCCTGCTGTCGCGGGCTGGCTGGCCGGTCTGGCTCGCCACCTTCGCGGGAGGGCTTGCCGGGATGCTGGCCGGGACTCTCACCGGAGTGTTGCATACGCGATTCCGGATCAATCCGCTGCTGAGCGGCATCCTGGTGACCACCGGGCTCTATTCGGTGAATCTGCACATCATGGGGAGCAGCAACATTCCCCTCACCGGGGTGGTGACCCTCGCCCAGCATGCCGATCGCCTCGCCCGGACCGTGCTGGGAGACGTTGCCGAATTCAACCTCCTGGGATGGTCGGTCGCACCGCGTGATGCAGGATTCCTGTTAGGGATGGTCCTGCTGACCGGGTTGGTGTCGTTGGCGCTCTCCCTGTTCTTCCGGACGCACCGGGGGACAGTCCTGCGGGCGACCGGTGAGAATCCGCAGATGGTGCGGGCCCTTGGTTCGAATGTGGACCTGAACCTGATTCTGGGGCTGGCCCTGTCAAACGGGCTCATTGCCCTGTCGGGCTCGCTGCTGGCCCAGTCACAGGGCTTTGCCGACGTCCAGATGGGGATCGGAATGGTGGTCTGGGGGATGGCCAGCGTGATCATTGGCGAGGGGCTCGTGGGGAGCAGCCGCGTCAACCTGCTGATCGTGGGGGCGATCATGGGTTCGGTGCTGTTCCGGCTGATGATTGCCATTGCCCTGCGGTGGGGACTGCCGGCCACCGATCTCAAGCTCATCACGGCGCTGTTTGTCTTCGTGGCCCTCGTCGGACCAACCTGGCTGCGACGCTGGACGGCCACCGCCCCGACCCCTGACCGCAAGGATTGAGCATGCTGGTCCTCGACAATCTGCGCAAGACCTTTTTCCCGAACACCCCCAACGAGGTGCGGGCCCTGCAGGGGGTTTCACTGACATTGGAGACCGGTTCGTTCCTGATCATCATCGGGACCAACGGCTCGGGAAAGTCGACTCTGCTGAATGCCGTGGCCGGGACCTTTCTGGTCGACAGCGGCTCGATCCAACTGGCGGGCGAGGAGATCACCCGCTGGCCCGAGCATCAACGGGCCCGCCTCATCGGGCGCGTCTTCCAGAACCCGTTCAGTGGAACGGCTCCCAACATGTCGATCGCCGAGAACCTGGCTCTGGCGACCCGGCGGGGACTGTCGCGGGGCTTGGGCCGGGCTCTGACGCCAGCCGTCCGCCAGGAACTTCGGGACCGGATCCGGTCACTCAACATGGGGTTGGAAGACCGGCTCGACAACCCGATCGGGAGCCTGTCGGGGGGGCAGCGGCAGGCATTGACGCTGATCATGGCGTCATGGCTGCGTCCCGACTTGCTGCTGTTGGATGAACACACCGCCGCCCTGGATCCGCGCGGTGCTGACCAGGTGATCCGCCTGACCGATGAAATCATCCGGAAGGAACGCCTGACCACTCTGATGGTGACCCACTCGATGCAGCAGGCGGTGAACCTGGGTGACCGTATCGTGATGATGCACCGTGGCCAGGTGCTGCACGACCTGCGGGGGGCCGAGCGGGCCCGGGCGCGTCCCGAAGACCTGCTGCAGCGGTTTGACATCGTCCGGCGGCGTGAGCAGCTCGATCCATCGGCTGCCGAGTTGCTGCGGGGTGCGTACGTCTGACGGCGGGCGTTGTTGACTCCCGCCGTCACCCTCGTAGAATCGAAGATTCCTGATCGGTTGTCCCTCCGGATCTGTCCGATCGTCTCTCCTGTTCCGTGGTCCCCTCCGGTGTTGTGTTGAACGTCTCAGAAGCCACCCAGAAAGCCCAGGTCCTCATCGAGGCCACCCGCTGGATTCGCCGGTTTCGTGACCGGCTGGTTGTGATCAAGCTGGGGGGCTCGGCCCTCGAGGATCCCGAGGTGGTCCGTAATCTGCTGAAGGACGTGGTCTTTATGGAGACAGTGGGGGTCCGCCTGCTGCTGATCCATGGGGGGGGGAAGGCGATCAACGCCGCGATGAAGAAATCGGGGATCCAGCCCCGTTTTGTCCAGGGCCGCCGCTACACCGATCCCGAGACGCTGGAGATTGTTACCCACGTGCTGGCAGGTGAGATCTGCGGCGAGCTGGTGACGCAGATCAATGCCGCCGGAGGGCAGGCGGTCGGACTGAGCTACCTCACCCAAAACGTTTTGCTGGCGGAGAAACTCTTCCTCGCCGACGAAAACGGTGTCCCCCTCGACCTCGGCTTCGTGGGTCAGGTGGTGGAAGTCAACCGGGAGTTGCTGCTGAAGACGATTGATTCCGGCAAGATCCCGGTCATTCCCTCGGTGGCGGTCGATTGGCAGGGGCAGAAGTACAACGTCAACGCCGACACCGCCGCGGCGGCGGTGGCCCGGGCCCTCGATGCAGAGAAGCTGATCTTCCTGAGCGATGTCTCCGGAATCTACCGGAATCGCCACGATCCCGGAACCTTGCTTTCACATCTGACTGAGGCGGAGTGCCGGGGACTGATCACCGACGGCACCATCGACTCGGGCATGGTGCCCAAGGTCGAGGCCGCGCTCGATGCCCTGAAGGCGGGAGTTCAGAAGGTTCATGTGATCGACGGCCGTACCCCCCACTCGCTGCTGCTGGAGATCTTTTCCGATCAGGGGATTGGCACCGAGATCGTGGCCAACCCCGTGACCACTCCCAAATCTTCCACCACCTCCCACTCTTCCAACTCCCATTCAGCGACTGGTTCCATGCAAAAGCACGCCCTGCACCCCGCCGCCCAGCGATCGAGCCAGGCGACCATCGACATTTTCCGGCAGTACGTCATTCCGAACTACAACCGTTACCCCATCAGCCTGGTGCATGGGGAAGGTTCGTATGTCTGGGATGCCGAGGGGAACCGTTATCTCGACCTGTTTCCCGGCTGGGGCTGCAACATCCTCGGGTACTCTCCCCCGCGGCTGGTGCAGCGGATCACCGAGCAGATCGCCCACCTCATCCACGTCCCCAACACGTGGTACACCGAGGCCCAGGGAGACTTCGCCGCGGCCCTCTGTTCACGCAGCTTTGGCAAGGCCTTCTTCTGCAACAGCGGCACCGAAGCGAACGAAGGGGCGATCAAGCTGGCCCGGCTGCATGGATCGGCCAAGGGACGCTACAAGATCATCACGTTCGAAAACAGCTTCCACGGACGCACGTATGCCGCGGTTTCCGCTACGGCCCAACCCAAGTACCACGAGGGAATCGGTCCGTTGGTTCCCGGATTCATGTACGCACCGCTCAATGACCTCGACGCGGTCCGCAAATTGGTCGACCGCGAGACCTGTGCGATCATGATCGAGCCGGTTCAGGGAGAGGGGGGAGTCAACATCCCTGATGAGTCCTTCCTGGCTGGGCTCAAGCAGATCTGCCGCGAGAACGACATGCTGCTGGTGTTCGATGAGGTTCAGACCGGGATGGCCCGACTGGGGACCTGGTTTGGCTACCAGCAGTGGAATGTGCAGCCGGATATTCTGACTCTGGCCAAGGGCCTTGCCGGCGGTGTGGCCTGCGGGGCCTTCATCGCCACCGAGGAAGTCGCACCCAGTCTGAAGCCAGGGAAGCATGCCAGTACCTTTGGCGGCAATGCCCTCTCGATGGCCGCCGGGTTGGCCACGGTCGAGACCATTGTCGAGGACAAGATTCTCGACAATGTACACACGCAGTCGGCCCGGTTCCGGGAGCACTTCCTGAAGCTGCAGAAAGAACTCCCCATCATCCGGGAAGTGCGTGTGCGCGGGATGATGATCGGTGTGGATCTCAACATCCCCGGGATGCCCGCCGTGGGCAAGTGCATGGAGCGTGGTGTGCTGGTCAATTGCACGCACGACACGGTGATCCGCCTGCTCCCCTCACTCAATATCCAATCGCCGCAGGTGGATGAGGGGGTGGCAGTGGTCAGCGAGGTGCTGCGGGAAATGGCCGCCCAGCACAAGAGGTAAGCGGCCCCCAAAATCGCCCTGCTTCACTGTCTGGGGAGGACGCAACCGCGGGCAGCGATGCCTCACCGGTTGCCAGTGCCAGCCGACCCCCCGTTGTTACACGTGGACCAGACTTACGGGACAAAAACAGCCCGTCATCCATGAGCAGATGACGGGCTGTCTTGTTGTCGGGACGGCGGACGGGTCCGGGTTTGGACTACTGATCTCGGCGGCAGTTGCGTCGACGAGTGTAAGCCAGTGCTGCGATGGCCCCCGCGAACAGCACCAGGGTCGACGGCTCAGGAACCGCCTGCAGCTGGGTGCTGAAGACGAATGCCCCGAGGGTCCGGCCAGCAGCCAGCCCATTGACGTTGTCAAAAGAGAAGTGAATGCCGCCGTAGATGCGGCTCAGGCCCGCCTCGTCGGCAGCGGCGGCAAAGCTCGCGAAGCTGCGATTGGGAACAATGAATCCTTCCGCCGAGGTTGTGAACCCGTAGTTCGCTCCAAACCACTCTTCCAATATGGTGCTGGCGGCACCGCTGAAGGTACTGTGTCCGCTCGTATAGCTGGGGAATGGAGGCGTCGCCAGCAGCGGTGTCCAGGACGTGTCCTGAGTCGTGTTGGAGTTGCCATCCGTATCGGCCGCCCGAATGGCGGTCACGGGACGCCAGAATTCCGTGGCGTACTTTTGATCCCAGCAGATGATCGCGGCATCGGCCATCGCAATGTTCAACTGGGCGAACAGCCGGGCGTTCTCTTCAATGTCGAGTCCCTCCGTCTGGGAGATTCCCGTGGCGATGAGATTCCAGTGGCCGGGCGGCGTGGCGGTCCCCGCCCCATCGGCCCAGAACTTCGCAATGTTGGTCTGGTCGGCAGTGCGGGTGGCGCTGTTCTGGGCCCCCAGATCCTTGACCTCATTGAACGCCGCCGCGTAGGCGGCGGAAGTCAGCGGGGGAGGTCCGATGGGATCCCGGTAGGCAGACCCCGAACTGATCGCCCAGGGAGTCACTTGCGGCCAGTTGGGCAAGAGCCCTGAGGCAAAGCCAGCGGGTGTCGGACGCCAGTCACCGGGATCCGTACCGGGGGTATAAGGAACGACCAGATTGGCTTTGTCATTGAGACGCAAGGCGAGAATCGACTGGGCCGAAGATTGGCCCAGGGTGATCCCGTCCGTCTTGTCCGCCCCATTGGTGATCAGATTGAGCCGGTTGGTCAGTTTGGTGTCGAAAGTTCCCTGCAGAGAGGGGTACAGACTGACCAGTACATCATGGGCGGCCTGCGCCGCCGCTGCTTCGCGCGAGGCGGTCGAAGACGTGACGAAACTCGCCTCGTAGGGCCTGTAGTTTTTGCCGACCGAATTGACTGCGTCGAACATCGCGGTATGCATCATCGCCAGGCCGCGCGACGCCCGCGGGGGGGGCGTTGAGCCACCACGGATGGCATCCAGCATCACCCCGTTCCAATAGGTTATCTCATCGGCCTGAGCCTCAGGGGGACTCAGAGGGAGTGCCAACGGGGTCATCAGGCAGGCGAACCCCAGCAGGTGCTGGACGCCCTCCCGCAGAGCGCTCCAAAATCCCGGCCGGCACGGGCCGCTGGAAGAAAAAGACGAATCGGTGGTGGGCTTCATGAGAATCCATTCTCGGCCGAGGAAGAGGTGCAGGCGCGAGGCCTTTGGCGGCACTCACTCCCGCAAGCTGCTCAGTGGTGCCGGAGAATGTGTCTCCGGGGCCCAGGCAATGACCACGACCCAGCCAGTGCCGTCGGGACCTCGTTTCAATCGACCAGGCTCATCAAAAAACGAGGCTTGCCTTGCGTGTTCCCATTGTTTTCGGGTGGCGCAATTCCGGGACTGCTTCGGTTTTGTCGGGCTTCGGCAAGTGTGGGCCGGTTTGAGCCGACCGATCATCACAATACGATTTTTTGCAATCTCTTCGCCATCCTTCCTGGATTTTCCATTTTGCGCAGACACTCTGGGTTGGGCTGGTCGTCAAGCGGAGGTTCCGAGATCCAGACGGGCCAGCCACGTCACCCTCCTCGGCTACCCAGGGGAGAATTTCCAAGGCCCCCACTGGGCCGTTGGACGGCTGACATTCAACAGCGTTTTGAACAGGGAATGATACCGGGTTTCGATCATTCCACGTTCCTCACAGAGCCGGCTGGCGAGGTATTCGGCCCCCACATCGGCAAAACAATTCCCCCGGCCGCTGAATCCCGCCAGGCCATGGATCTGACGACTGGGGTCAAACTCACCAATGACCGGGAGACAGTCGGCGGTGAAAGACTGCAGCCCTCCCCAGCGGTGGGTGATTGGCACCTTTCGCAAATGGGGAAACAGGATCGCGAACTGGGTCTCGAGACGGGCCTGATGTTCGGCTGACGGCAGGAAGCCTTCCTGTTCGAGCCGTTTACTGGGGCTGCCGTCGGCCTCAAACTGGGGAAACAGGCTGTCGGGAGTCTCGCGGGTCCTGCCTCCGCCAAACAGCAGCCGCCAGCGTCCATCGGGTTCAATGATCTCACGCCACCAGGCCAGGGCGGTGCCGAAGCTTCCCTGACAGGGGCGGGTGTCGAGGGGGGCCGTCACCAGCACCTGACCCCGTTCGGCCCGGAGCGAAGTTTCAAGCGAGCGGACAAACTGTGGCGCGAGGGCATTGACCGCCAGGAAAACATGCCGGGCGCGCACGACATGCCCGTTCTGCGTCCGGGCCAGGGCTCCCGACCCGCAGGGCTCAATCTGTACGATGCGCGCCTGTTCGAAAAGTCGCACTCCCGGCCGGCGGGCGATTCCGCGCGCCAGGCCGACGAGGTATTTTCCCGAGTGGAACTGCGCATCGGTCAGGTAGCCAAACCCTCCGGTGTAGAGAGGGTTGCCTCCCCGTTCGCGAGCGGCTGATTGATCGAGCCATTCGACCTCGAATCCATCGTCGGCCAGCAGTTCAAGGTCGGTGCGGTAGGTCCGGAGTGTGGCCTCATGATCGGGCATGTCGGCCCGTGCCAGAAACCAGAAGCCCTCAACCTGATAGTCACAGTCGACCTCGTATTCGGCGAGTTGGGCGCGCATCAACTGATGGTTGTCGAGTCCCAGTCTCCATAGCTCCTGTGCCACCGTGCGGGAATGGCGGGCGATGCATTCCGCATAGCCAAACCCCGGGCCGTGATTGAGCGACCCCTGGTTTCGGCCCGAAGCCCCATCACCAACCCGCCCTCCTTCGAGAATCACCACGGGAATGCCGCGCTGACTCAGAGAGTGGGCCAGCTTCAAACCGGCAATCCCGCCACCAATGATGGCCACTTCGGTCGAGAGATCACCTTCCAGGGTTGGAAACTGCGGACGCTCGAAATCGAGCCAATAGGGCAATCCCCAGTGGGCAGTCGCAGACATCGGGGCTTCCTCGGGAATCTGGATTGGATGGAGGTTAGTCTCACGGCGGTTCTTCATGCTGAGTTCCCCGGGTTGAACTGACAAGCGAGCTGCCCGAAAACTGCCTGTTTTGACCAGCTTGCCTGTCTTCTGGCTTTGCCGGCAGCTCATCTTGCGATTCGCGTCGATTTTGTCGTACAAGCGGGCGAGGTTGGGAGGGACAGTCCTTCCTGGCTCACCAGGGGAACCTGGGCGAAATTTCAGACAACGGGTTGGCTCCAGGGAGGGGACCATGTCTCGCATGGCCAGACGCGGCATTTGGGCAGTTTTGCTGATCTTCGGGCTGGTGTCGGCGGTCTCCGCAGCTCCCCCGGCCAGCCCCTCGGGAGCCACTGCCAAGCCGACAGGCACGGCTCGCAAGTCGGGCCCGGCCGAAAAGGGAATGTCCGGCAGGACGGGGGAAGAGGGAGACAAACGCCCCGCTGGGGGCGTCGCGGCTTCCAGGCTGAAGGGTGACGCTTCTGCCGCACCGGCGAAGTCGGGCGCTACGAATCCGAATCGGCCGACCGGCGCCGCAACGGCCCCGCGTCCGGAGAAAGAGGACGCCGACAATGAGGACAACGAAGACGATGACGACACCGACGAAGAGCTCGACGATGATGAACCGCTGAGTTCGGCTCCCCCTCAGCCCGGAACGGCCGAGTGGTATCTGGCCGAAGTGTCGAAGCTGCGGCTGACTCCGCTCGACGACACGCAGAGCGACCCCGCGCAGGATCCGAAGTACCTGGAGCGCCAGAAGAAGATCGTCGAGCTGGCCACCAAGTCGGTCGCGTTGACCCACAAGAATCCCGAGAAGAAGCAACAGTTTGAAGTCTCGGCACGTTACCTGCTCGATGCCCGGCTGCAGTTGGCCATGACGGGAGATGAAGAGCAGGTTGAGCTGCTGTACGAGAACGCCCGCGCCTTTGTGAAGCGTGATCCCGCCTCGCATGCGGCCGCCCACGGCGCGCACACACTGGTGAACCTGGCGTATCACAACGCCACCCACGAACAGGCCCCCGACAAGGCGGCCACCTGGCGTGCCGAATTCGCCCAGTTGGCGAATCATTACCTCCAGACATTTCCCCGGGAAGAGCCCCGTTCGGTGCCGCTGGCGTACACGGCGGCGCGGCTGTGTGAACAACACGGCCAGCTCGACGATGCCCGGGCCTGCTACACCCAGATCTTGCAGTTCACTCCCGATTCACTGCATGGTTCGGAGGCGGAACGCATTCTCCGCAGGCTGGACCTGGTGGGGAACCCGCCCCCGGTTTCGGGCCCGACTCTCGAGGGGGAGACACTGCAGCTCGACGACCTGCTTGGCAAGCCGGTCCTGCTGGTCTTCTGGTCGAGTGAGGCCGAAAGTTGTACGAAAGAGCTTCCCCGGCTGCTGCCTGTGATTCGCCATTCCCAGCAGGCGGGAGTGCAGGTGGTCGGCATGGCGCTCGACACCGATCGCAAGGCCCTGCAGGCGTTCGTGGCAAAGCACAAGCTGGACTGGACGCAGCTGCACTTCACCGAGTCCGAGCAGCAGGGCTGGAAGAACCCGGTCACCACGCACTTCGGGGTGTTTGAGGTCCCGGCCTTCTGGCTGGTCGATGCGAACGGCAATGCGGTTTCGACGACGGCCACAGTGGCTTCTCTCAAACAGGATCTGCGTCAGTTGACGGAAACCAGTGGTCTGGTCCGACAGCAGGGGGGTGAGACGGAAGAGGTTGTGCCAGTCGGAGGAACCCGCGAACGGGAGGCCGAGGCACCCGCTGGGACGAAGCCGGCGGCCACCAAACCAGCGGCCGGCAAACCGTCGACAGGGAAGGGGGCGGGCAGCGGCACGCCGGCGGCGGGTGGCAAGGGGGCCAATCCACGACCAACAGGCCGATAACGTGCCAGACGTCCGGCGGGTTCCCCGGGGGGCTCGAATCGAACCTCAGGGAACCGCGTCCGGTCTTGGCTGGCTTATCGGGAGAGAAGGCCGCGCGGTCCGGGGGCGATGGTTTCCGCGGATGGGCTGCCGTGGTTGCCGAGCTGCGCTGCGAACCCGATAATCCCAGAGCCGTGGTGGGTTGCCGGATTGGGCCGTGCCGCCAGGCCAACTCCGCCAGTTGCGGTTCTTCGGGTCCTTCGTCGAGCAGACCATGCGCGTTCTTTCTGGCATCCAGCCCACCGGGCGATTCCACTGGGGCAACTATTTCGGGGCGATCCGGCAGTACATTGCTCTGCAGGGGAATGAGCAGTCCTTCTACTTCATTGCCGACCTGCATGCCCTGACGACCATCCGGGATGGCAAGCAGCTGCTCGACCTGCGGATTGATGCGGCCCTCGACCTGTTGGCCCTGGGGCTCGACCCGGCACGCGCCTGCCTGTTCTTCCAGTCGGATGTTCCCGAGGTCTGCGAGCTGACCTGGCTGCTGATGACCGTCACTCCGCTGGGGCTGCTGGAGAAGTGTCACGCTTTCAAGGACAAGAAGGCCAAGGGGCTGCCCGCCGATGCCGGGCTCTTCACCTACCCCGTTCTGATGGCGGCTGACATTCTGCTGTATGACAGTACGGTGGTTCCGGTTGGTGCCGACCAGGTGCAGCACATCGAGGTCACCCGCGACCTGGCCCTCAAATTCAATCATCTGTTTGGGGAGGTCTTCGTGCTTCCCGAGGCGCGGGTACTCGACGAGTCGGCCAAGGTCCCCGGGACCGACGGCGAGAAGATGTCCAAGAGCTACGGCAACACGATTGATGTCTTCGAACCGGAAAAGAAACTCCGCAAGCAGATCATGGCGATCAACACCGACAGCACGCCGGATGAGTCTCCCCAGGATCCCGAGACCTGCTCGGTCTTCACCCTGTACAAACTGTTCGCCACACCCGATCAGCAGGCAGCTCTGGCCGAGCGGTACCGGGCGGGGGGTATGGGGTATGGCGAAGCGAAGCAGGCCTTGTTTGAGGCGGCCAATTCCCACTTTGCTCCAGCCCGCTCGCGGCGGGAAGAGCTGGAGCGCGATCTGGACCAGGTCAAAGACATCCTGGCGGATGGTGCCAGACGGGCCCGGACCAAGGGGCGCGAAGTCCTCGAGAGGGCCGCCCATGCCTGTGGACTGGGGCGCTGGAGTCGGTCCCGCTGATGAGCGTCCCGCAATCGGCTACGGAGCCGGGCGATCGCCCTCCCGAGTCCCGCTGGACAGAGTGGACCATCCTCTCTGTCGTGGTGAGTTTGGCCGTTCTGGTCGGGGTGGGCAGGTTGCCGCAGCAGGCCAAAATTCCTGTGGTTCTCCCCGTGGGGCTGGGCGCTCTCTTGGGCTTTGGATTGGGGCTGGTAGCCGATCGCTGGCGGCTGGCCTCCGCCCGGCGGGCGAACCTGATTGTCGCCGGTTGTGTGGCGATCGCCCTGATGCTCAATGCCGTCGATACCCACCGGCGGTTGGCCGCCTTCATCCGTCAACAGCCCCCTCCCCAGCGTCCCGATGTCGCCGGAATCGATCAGGGATTCCGTACCATGTTGGAACAGGGGGAGTTGCCGGAAGGAGATGGAACTGTTTCCCAGGACGATCTGCGACGTTCACTGGAACGGCAAGAGCGGCGCACGGCTCAGTTGCTGGAGGAGCGGGAATTTCTGCAGACCTTTCTGGGCTACCTGGTGTTTCGCGTTCCCCGGGAGTGGGGCGCGTGGCCCCGGTGGGGCTGTGTGCTCTTCTGGCTTGCCGAAGTCGCGGGCGCTGCCCTGATCGCGGGCCGTGTCTGTGAATTCCAGATCCAGCCCGTTTCCGGAAGCTCTCCCCGGCCAACTGTCGGCTGATACGTGTCTTCCACCCTGAGAGTTCATTTTGTCTGTGGAGCGTCGCCCCGCATGAGCCTGCCCCCCGCCCTTCCCGGTCCGCACCGGATTGTCGGGCTCGGAACCGACATCGTCGAAACCGTCCGCATCGGACAAATGATCGAGCGGCATGGAGAGGCATTCTTCGATCGGGTTTACACCGAGGATGAAGTGCAATACTGCCACTCCAAGAAAGAATACACCCAGCATTTCGCCGGTCGTTGGGCGGCGAAGGAAGCGGTGATGAAGACACTCGGCACAGGTTGGGCCAAGGGAGTTTCGTTCCGCGATATTGAAGTCTGCACGTCGCGCAGCGGCCAGCCCTGGATATCGTTGCGGGGGGGCGCACGGGATGTCGCCGAGGGGCTGGGGATCGCCTCGATCCTGATTACGATCTCGCATTGCCGTGCTTACGCCACTGCCACGGCGGTGGCCCTCGGTCCCTCCTGACCCGCCTGTCGAGCGGCTGGTCCGCGGCAGGTGTGGACCGGAATTCCTGGGTCCTGTTCATTTCGGGGTCTGCCATGATTCGCGCAGTTGCATTTGACTTCGGCAATGTTTTGTCGGCCTTCAGCCACGCCCAGGGGTGCCGTCAGATCGCCGCGTTGGCGGGGCCCACCGTGACGGAAGGTGAGGTGCACCAGTGGCTCTATGGAGGGGACCGATTTCACCAGTTGGAAATGGGCCGGCTCTCACCGGAACAGTTTCTTGCGGAACTGGGCCATGCCTTCCATGTGGATGATCTCGGGGCGCTGCGGCGGGCCTACCAGCAGATCTTCAACCGCCTGCCGGCCAGTTGCGATTTGATTGCCCGGGTCCGATTCCCGAAGTTTCTCGCCAGCAATACCGATCCGCTCCATTGGGAAGAAATCGAACGGCACTTTGCGACTGACTTCGCCGGGTTTGTCCCGGGGGGGTTGCTGCGTTCTTTCGAGACCGGGTATCGCAAGCCATCCCCCGGATTCTTCGCCTGCCTGCTGGAACGGATTCGCCGGGGGGTGGGAACTCCCGAACTCTCGCCTGAGGAAGTTTTGTTTGTGGACGATCTGCCCGAAAACTGCGAAGCGGGACGCGCGTGCGGATTCGCGGTCCATCTGCATCTGAATCATGATGTGGCGTCCCTGGAATCGGTCTTGAAAGACGTCGGAGCGCTGTCGAGGACGGGGGAGGAAAGATAATCAGCGCGGGGTGATGGTCAGCGAATCGATCTCGCTGCCATCGGCCCCGATCTGACGCATCACGATCCGCTTGTTCTCTACCTCCAGCAATGTGTAGTGATTCTGTCGGGCGTGATACCTCACCGTGAAGGGTTGCCACGAAGAACCTGCATCGGTTTGTTCATCGCCATGCAGCCCCGGGTGCCCGCCGCCGCCGGTGACGATGTAGATGACCCCCTTGGGGCGCGTGTGGACAATGCCATCGAAGACCCGGTCCTGGAGAATGTCTCCCGGCCGTTGCTGGCTCCAGTCGGCAGCCTGCGCGGGGGCTGTCGTCGCGGGTCGAAACCGCAGGGGCCGCGTGCGCTGATAGGAATGGGCAAAGCCCGAAAAGACCAGGTCCACCCCGTATTCTTCGAACAGGTCGGACACCGCCCGCATTTTCTCTCCCTGCGGATACTGCCGGCACGAATTGAAAGGGGGCAGGTAGCAACAGACAAACCGCCAGCGGGCGTCGCGCGCGTCCGACAGATCGCGCCGCAGCCAGTCACGCAGTGTGGGCGAGTTCCAGTCGGCGTGTGAATTGAAAGTATCCAGAATGGTCCAGTGTGTGTTCCCGAAATCGCACGAGAAGCTCGACATGCATGGATAGCGCCCGGCGGTCGCCTGCAAAAACGCCAGCCGCTGAGCCTCGGTTCCCGCGAGCGGAAAGGCCAGCGGGCTGTCGGGATCGGTCACCGGACCATTCCGCGGCTGTGACCAGTAGTAGTAATAGGCAAAGCCGTCGGGCTGCGTTTGCAGATTGGACTCGGTGTCGTGCTGCCCCAGACCAGCCAGAAACAGTGTGGATGACAACAGCGGTGCACCCACTGCGGGATCGGGCCGGCCAGCATTGTAGACCGGGAAGAACGAAGGACGGTATTCGCTGATCCGGCCGTTGTTGTAGACAATGTCGCCGGGGATCATCACGAGTTCCGGTGATTCCGCATGTACCCGGGTGGCAATCTGACGCTGCCCAGGACTGCCGGTTCCGCAGTCTCCCATCACCACACAGCGGTATCCCCGATCACGGGGAGGCCGGGTACGGACCTGTGACCCAAACACCACGTTTCCGTCGCAACGCACGCGGTATTCGACACGCTCGCCCGGGGGAAGGTCGGTCAGGCGGGACTGCCACACCCGATGCGGCGGAATGCCTGCCACATCAATCAGCGTCGCTTGTGGACTTTCGCCCGCATGCCACTCATCGCCTGTCCGGCGCCAGTCGACATTCCAGGCCTTTGCCAGGTCGGCGGTATGCCAGAGAATCTCCAGTTGCTCTCGCGGCAACAAACGGGGGGCGTCCCCCAGTTGCACATACGGTTTCACCAGGAAGACATCGTCTGGAGCGGACTCGGAAGACTGAGCCAGCGGTGGTACGCCGGTGGCGAGGCTCCAGGAACTGACGGCTCCCAGGTGCAACATTTGGCGTCGGGTGAGTGGCCCCTCATTCATGGGGGAATCTCCCAGGAGATGTCTTGATGCTGCAGGGCGCAGGCCAGGGGCTCAATGGATTGGCGGAAGAGGCTGGATCGCGATCGCCAGGTCGAGCGGGCCTCCGCGGAATGGAGAGTCCCCCGGTCCGTTGAGCGATCCTCCCAAGCTCCACAGGCTTGGCCAGGCAAGCCCTTCGGCACCCCGGCTGCCAGTGCTGGAAAGCGAGTTCCAGGGGGCGGTTTCCGGGGCGCGCCAGAGGATTCCCCCGGGACCGAGGGAGGGATGCAGCGCAACGGTGACACTGAAGTCGGCGCCGCGTTGCAGTCGCGGTCCGCGCCAGACCTGCGGAGTGGTCCCTGGCCGGGGGAGCAAGCGGACCGTCAATTGACGGCTGCCCGACTCGAAGCCGATCCAGACGGTGGGAGGCCCCTCCTGCACGTCGAAGCCGCAGAGCAGGGTTTGCTCTTCATCGACGGGAGCCGCCGGCAACTTCCCGGTGAACCGCCACGCGACGAAGTGGTTGCAACAGCGCTGGGGGGCGAGGCTGGCCGAGAGTTCCTGAGGAGTCGGCCTGGTCCAAGTTGCCAGGGTAATTTCGGGTGGGGGCCAGTGGGCCTGTTCCCGGACTGTGCCGCGGGTGTCGAAGACGCGGTAGCGCAGCCCGCCGTCATCAAGGACCACCTCGGTGGCGTGCAACCCTTCCGTCTCGCCCGGCATCCCTCCACCCGCTCCATAGACCGTCCCCGCCCCTGCCGAGACGATCTGTGGAATTCCCTCGCGCACATGCACGTCGAAGGCGATGACGTGGCTGGCCAGGTATGCGTTCACACGATGCTTCAACAAGACCTGCCAGAACCGCTCGCACTCATTCTCCCGCAGGCACCATTGGGGTGCAAGCGAGTAGCCATTGATCGGCCAGACCGGATAGTGCCCTGCGACCAACTTGAAGCGGGCGTCGGCATGCTCGGTCAGCATGGCATCGAGCCACTCGACATTGAGCGCCATCTCCCGTCGGTAAGGGCGGGTTCGGTCGGGCTGGTGAGTCGAGATGTAAATGAGGTTGCCATTCGGCACCGCGTAGGCCAGCCCGCGTTCTTCCCCGGTTCCATTCTGGGGAAGGTGTCGATGGACCTCGCGGTAGACCTCTTCACTCGGGAGGTCATAGGTGTGGTGATTGCTGGTCGACTGGTAGAGGGGAATGTCCAAGTCGCGCAGCCACCGCATCTCGATGTCGGTCCAGTACTGCCACTGGCGGTGCAGCTCGGCCAGGTCGGTGGTGTAACCGGCGATCGCGTCGCCGGGAAAGGCGATGAACTCGGGTCGGGGACGCAGCCGGGAGACCACGGCATTGACCGCGGCCAGAGTTGGCTCAAACGGGCCCCCTTTCACTCCCGAGCAGCAGTCGCTGTAGAACACGAACCGCCGGCCGGTCTCATCGCGCTGAGGGAGTCCGGCGATCGTCTCGGGCAGTGCAACTGCCGGGGGAACCGACTCTCCCTGATTGGCCCGCGCTCCGGCGTTCGCGGGCAGCCCCGCCAGCCCCAAGACACCGGCCTGCAGGAACTGACGCCGCGACGTGCCGGACATGGACATCCTCGGGGCCGGGGTCACAGTGAGGGAGAATGATTCTGAACGAAGGCCCTCGCCGAGCGGGTATCAGCCCGCTTCTTCCGGAGCCTCGTCGGTCCGGCTGCCGGCCGGACGCTCGTGCCGCAGCAGGGGAAAGTAAATGACGTCGCGGATGCTGTGGCTGTTGGTCAGCAGCATCACGAGGCGGTCGATACCGATCCCCAGGCCGCCGGCGGGGGGCATGCCCACCTTGAGGGCCCGGACGAAGTCGGTGTCCATCTTGGCCATGCTGTCTTCTTCCGACAGGCCGGCGAGCTGGGTGCGGAAGAGTTCCTCCTGCAGCCGGGGGTCGTTGAGCTCGGTGTAGGCGTTCGCCAGTTCCATGCCGTGGATGAACAGTTCGAACCGCTCGGCGATCTCAGGATGGCCCTTTTTCCGCTTGGTGAGGGGGCACATGGCGGCCGGGTAGTCGATCACGAAGACGGGGCCGGCCAGGTGGTCTTCGACGACCGCCTCGAAGACATCGTTGATCAGTACGTCGGGATGTTTCCCCTGGGTCTCAATGTGGTGCTTGCGTGCCACTTCGACCACGGCGGCGTGGTCGTGCATGTCGCAGCCGGCGTGCTGCCGGAACAGGTCCCCGTACCGGGCCCGCTGGAAGGGGGGGGTGTAGTCGACCATTTTGTCCCCCCAGGGGCGGACAAACGGGTTGGCGGCGGGGTCGCCCCCGGCAGCCACCGCGGCGGCATGCAGCGCTTTGATGGCGTTGGTAAAGATGGCCTCGGTGATGTCCATCATGGTCTCGTAGTCGCCGTACGCCTGGTACAGCTCGATCATGGTGAACTCGGGGTTATGGGTGCTGTCGACCCCTTCGTTGCGGAAGACCCGGCCGATCTCATAGACCCTTTCGACCCCGCCGACCATCAGCCGCTTGAGGTGCAGTTCGAGCGCGATGCGCAGGAAGAGCGACATGTCGAGTGCATTGTGGTGCGTGATGAAGGGGCGTGCGGCCGCTCCACCGGCGATCGAGTGAAGCACGGGGGTCTCAGCCTCGACGAACCCGCGTTCCCGCAGCGTCTGGCGGATCGAGTCGATGATCTTGCCACGATTCAGCATGCGTTCGAGCACCCCATCGTTGTAGATGAGGTCGATGTAGCGCTGCCGCAGCAACAGTTCGATGTCTTTGGCCCCGTGGAATTTCTCGGGGGGCTGGGCGAGCGACTTGGTCAGGAAGGTGACCTTCGTTGCACCAATGGTCTTTTCCCCGGTGTTGCTGACCTTCAAGTGACCATCAATGCCGACCAGATCGCCCAGATCGAGCAGTTCGATCAGTTTCCACTGCTCTTCGGAAAAGTCGGCCTTGGAACACATGACCTGGATCCGCCCGGTCCAGTCCTGCACGTGGAAAAACTTGAGTTTTCCCTTGTTGTTCCGCAGCATGATCCGCCCGGCGATCCGACACATCGCACCCAGGACGCCGGGCTCGGCGGGGCATTCGGACCGTGCCTGGCGGATCGGACGGTGATCGTCGAACCGTTCACCCCAGGGATCGAGCCCCAGGGCCTCGATGGCCAGCAGCTTGTCGAGACGGGCTTGTTCCAGACGATCGGGTTCCGACATGGCAGATCACACGCGAAGTTGTGGGGCAGTCCAACAGCCCCGGCAGGGGGCCGTCTGTAGCGATTCCAACGGGGGGACCGGCGGGGAATCCACGGTCTTCCGGTCGGACAGCCACGAAGCGATTCACTATCGGGGGCGCTCCCGAACCCGTCAAGGCTGGTCGCTTGCCTCCCCGGGGGTGAATGGGGATGATGCCCGCCACTCCGGCCGGCCCCGGGTTTTCCCGAACCGCCCGGACCTTTCCCCAGCCGGTTCCTTTTCCTTTCGTACAGGTGCTGAGCCATGTCTCCGGTGAAGCTCAAACTCGCGATCATGATGTTCCTCCAGTACGCCATCTGGGGAGCCTGGGCGGTTCCCATGGGGGCCTATCTGGGAGGACTGGGGTTCAGTGGCGCGGACATCGGCTTGATCTACGGCACCACCGCCCTCGCGGCGATGATTTCCCCGCTGTATACGGGCGTGCTCGCGGACAAGATGTTCGCCACCGAGAAGATGATCGCCATCCTCCACTTCGTGGGGGCGGCCCTCATGCTCGCGGCCTCGCAATTGACCGGGTTCAGCGCCCTCTACCCGGTGATGATCGTGTATGCCCTCTGCTACATGCCCACCCTGGCGCTCACCAACTCCATCAGTTTCGCAAACATCAGCGATCCCGAGAAGGAGTTTCCCCCCATTCGCGTCTGGGGGACGTGGGGCTGGATCGTCGTGGGCTGGATCGTGGGATTTGTTCTGCAAAATCCCGGTTTGAAGGGGTCGCTCCCCGCGTTTGTCACCGCGCCGAACAGTCCGCTGATTCTCTCGGCGCTGTTCTCGTTGGCGCTGGGGGTGCATGCCCTGTCCCTGCCGCATACCCCCCCCGCGGGCAAGAACGCCGCGGCCGATACCGGCGACAAGCAGGGGGTGCTGCAGTTGCTCAAGGACCCGTCCTTCCTGCTGTTTGTGATCTGCTCATTCCTGGTTTGCATTCCCCTCACGTTCTACTACGGCTTCGCCAACATCTTCCTGGGTGAAATCGACGCCCCCTATCCCACCGCCCTGCAGACGCTGGGACAGATGTCGGAAGTGGGTTTCATGGCGGCCATGCCCTGGTTCATCCAGCGACTGGGGGTCAAGAAGATGCTGGCGGTCGGGATGGGAGCCTGGGTGGTGCGGTACCTGTGCTTCGGTACCCTCACCTTCCCCGCGGCATTGTTCGGCCTGTTTCTGCATGGCATCTGCTACGACTTCTTCTTCGTGGCCAGCCAGATCTATGTCGATAGCCGGGCCACCGCGGCCACCCGGGCCAGTGCCCAGAGTTTCATTGCGTTCGTAACTCTGGGGGTCGGGATGTTTGTCGGCAATTACCTGGCCGGCAAAATCGTCGACATGTATCCCCCCAAGACGGTGGTCAAGGCGTCTGTGAAGGGAACTGACGGTTCGGCTGGTCTGGTCCTTCCCAATTGGGATGTCGAAGGCAAGGCGGGTCTCGCTGCTGAGTTGGGCCTGAAGCCAGACGGAACACTCTCTGCCGAGTCGATCAAGGGAGACCTCGTCGAGAATGCGGGCAAGGACAACGAGACGGTTTACAAGGCCGACGATCTGAAGGCGGCGATCGCCGCCGCGGACTTCGACAAGGATGGCAAGGTGACCCGTGCCGAATGGCGGGTGGCCCAGCAGAAAGACTGGTTCCACATCTGGCTCTGGCCCGCCTTGATGGCCCTCGCCACGCTGGTCATCTTCTGGTTCGGCTTCCGCGAACCCGCCAGGAATGCGACGGCCACAGCCGCACATTGATTTGTGAGGAGAGCCCCCTGGAGCCCAGTTGGCTTTGGGATGTCGCCCCCCTGGTTTTGGAAAACACCCGGTTTGGTCCCCCAAAGCCAGCCGGGTGTTTTTTTGGGACCGCCTCTCCAGACTCCATCGATCTTCCGAAAGCGACGGGATCGACGCCAGACGACGGGTTGCAACCGGGAGGCATTCCCCTTGGGTGACACGCCGGCGGGAAAATGAACTGGACCCGGGCTTCGAATCGCGTTGACGATTCCCGCGGCCGCTGTCTTGAACCGACCATTGGCACCTGAGGGAGAGGCTTTGCTTCACTTCGGACGCTGATGTGGTCATGCAGGTGCGTTCCGCGATTTGACAGGCCCCGCCGAAAGAAAGTCCTCCCGCGCCCGTAAAAATGACGACACGTGGTGCGAAATTGCGACATTCAGGCAGTTGGCAAAAAGTGTGTTCATATGTTCTTTTTTTTGTTACAAAGTCTTTTCCGATTGAGAGTTGTGATCGGCCTGCTGAATTGAGCCAGATTCTGGCACATCACCTGCTTATGATATCCGGTGAGTCGGGTTCGCTGTGGACAGGCGACGATGGCAGTGTGGTTCTGATCTCAGGAGTCTCAATCATGATGAAGAAGTTCGCGTTCTCCATGCTCGGTCTGGTCGCGGTTGCGGTTCTGGTGCTGGGCCCCCAGGCGTCTTCGGCGGAGGCACATGGCTATTACGGCTATCCCCGCTACTACGGCCCCCGGGTGTACGCCCCGCGGGTTTACGCCCGGCCGGTGTACGGTCCCGTCTACGCCCCTGCTCCCGCCTACTATGGCCCGGCAGTCGTGGGAGCCGGTGTGACAATTGGCGGTCCTGGGTTCTCAGTGGGGATTGGAGCCCCCGTGCTCGCTCCGGCTCCCGCCTACTACGGTCCGGTCTACCGTCCCTATCCCCGATACGGGCGTTACTACGGTTGGTAATCGGTCTGGGGGCCGCTGCAGGTCCACGCCCATGATTTCTGAGCCTTCACTCTCTCTGCCCGGGGGAGTGACGGCTTTTTTGTTGCGCACAGCGCGCTGCGACCGTTTAGGGGTTCAGAGGGGGGGGCGCAGCGCGATCTCTGATCCCAACGATCGCTCCACAGTCCGGACAATTCGACGAGCGGGCGGCACATCGGCTCGAATCCCAAAATGATGACAGGTGACGCGGTTTGACGACGGCGGGTGAGTCGAAGGGGGGGGCCGAACGGGGCCCGATGTCAGTCTGGAGCGGGAATTCCCCGTATTTTCGAGAAAAAACGAGTTTCTGCGGTTTGGCATGCCGCGTGCAATTCACGCTGTCAGGTTGCTCCTGCCCCGGTCGGGCCGGGAAATGGTCAAATCGATGTCCGGAGATTCCGTCATGACGAAGAAGCTCGCGTTGATTGTTTGTGGACTCACAGGCTTGGGGCTGGGGGCTGGTCCATGGGGTGGGGGCGCCGAGGCCTCCGAGCACCATGGGCATCACGGACATCACGGTCACCAGGGGCATCACGGACATCCTCCCCAGCATTACGGCCACGGCGGTGATCACAGCCATTACCGGCATCTGCCCCCTCTCCCGCGTCCCGCGTATGGGGTGGGGTTGCGTCCCGCTCCCGTGTACTACCCTCCGCCCGTTGCGGGAGCGCGGGTTGTGTTTGGCAATCCTCGCTTCTCCATTGGGATTGGATTTCCCCTCGTGGCACCGGTGCCGAAGTACTATGGTCCAGTCGATGACGGTTGCTACGGGCCGTATGGCGGCTGGTGAAAACCCCTGGGGCAGACTGGCGACCAACCGACACTTTGGGGCCGTCATCGAGAGATTTTTGTGTGATGACGGCCCCAGCCTGTTGCAGACCCTTGGGGAGAGTGACGGTGTCCGGATTGGCCACGGCTTGAGTTCGGGTTCGATGCTGGCGATCGGCCCAGTCGGTGAGTTGATTCAGTGGCCGGTCTTTCCAATTTGGGTGGCAGCCTACAGCGGAGGCGCAAGGTGCACTAAACTTCCATTCCGTGCCTGCCGGATCCACCCCGCACCCATTCTCGCGGTACTCTCATGCGTCTCTTCGCTTGCCTCTGCCTGCTGTTGCTGCCGAGTGTGGTCGGGGCGGGTGAACCCCCCCCGTTCACCCCTCAAACCCTCGATCCCAAAGCGGGCGAGGTCTGTTATGCCGTCACTCTCGCCGATGTGGATGGCGACAATCGCGAAGATGTCGTCGTCGTCACCGAAAACCGGGTGCTGTGGTATCACAACCCCGACTGGAAGATGCGGGTGGTGATTGCCGATCAGACCGAACGGGACAATGTCTGTATTGCACCGCTCGATATCGACGGCGATGGCCAGATCGAGTTTGCCCTGGGGGCCGGCTGGCTGAACAACCGGCATCTCGGCACTTTGTACTGGCTGAAACGCAAAACTTCGCTCGATGACCCCTGGTCGGTCCATCCGATTGGTCGCGAAAGCTGGGCACATCGCATTCAGTGGGGCGATGTCCTCGGCACCGGAACGCCGCAGTTGATTCTCTCCCCCCTCAACAAGACCCGTGGAGAGGGAGTGCGGCTGTTGGCTTACCACCATCCTTCGAATCTGGTGTCTGAGACACCTTGGAAGAGCACCGTGCTCGCTGAGAGCAGGAATGGCATGCATGCCCATTGGACGGGGGATCTCGATGGCGACGGTCGGACCGACCTGCTGACCGGGAGTGCCGAGGGGCTCTATTGGTTCCGGCGGGACGCTCAGGGGGCGTTGACCAAGACCCGGATCAGTGCCGGTGTGGAAGGAGAGACCCCCACACCGCAAAAAACGGGAGCCGGTGAGGTGAAAGTCGGTCGTCTGGGCAACAACCGCGTCTACATCGCCGCCGTCGAACCGATGCATGGAAACCATGCGGTGATTTATCTGCAGCCACAGGGGGGGAATACGGACGAGGCGGGCGAGTGGGAGCGGATTGTGCTGGACGACACCCTGGGGCGCGGCCATGCGATCTGGCCCAGTGATCTCGATCGCGATGGTGTCGACGAACTGGTGTTGGGACACAGCGACAAGGGGACTGGCGAACCGGCTGGTCCAGGGGTGTTTGTCTACTCGTCGGATGCAACGGGCAAGGTGTGGAAGAAGCACACCATCGACAATGGCGAAGTGGCCACGGAAGACTTGATTTCCCGTGACCTGACTGGAGATGGCTGGCCCGAAATTGTGGCGGTGGGGCGGGCGACCCGGAACGTGCGTCTGTACATCAACCAGGGGAAGAAGCAGTAGTGGATTTTCTGCAGCTGGAGGGAAAGGCGGTCCTCGTGGTGGGGGTCGCCAACAGGAAAAGTGTGGCCTGGCACGTGGCGCGGGTGTTGACCGAGGCCGGGGCCCGCGTCATCTATTCGGTCCGCTCGGAAGCCCGCAAGACCCAGGTCGAAAAACTTGTTCCCGGGGCTCCGGTGTTTGTCTGTGACGTTGAGCGTCCGGAAGAGATCGTGCGGCTGCGCGACGAAGTGGCCGCACTGGGGCTTCCTCTCCACGGCCTCGTCCATTCGCTGGCGTTTGCCGATTATTCGGCGGGGTTTCTCCCCTTTCACCAGACTCCAAGAAAGGCATTTCTGCAGGCGGTCGACATCTCGTGCTATTCGCTGCTGGCGTTGGCCGATGCCTTCCGCGATCTGCTCGACCAGCAGCAGGGAAGCGTGGTGACGATCTCGATTTCGACCACCCGGATGGCGGCCGAGAACTATGGGTATATGGCTCCCATTAAAGCGGCGCTCGATTCCTCGGTCTGCTTCCTCGCGAAATCGTTCTCGCAGTTTTCGCGGGTCCGGTTCAATGCAGTCTGTCCCGGACTGCTGAAGAGTTCCGCCTCGGCGGGAATCCCGGGCTATATCGACAGTTATCTCTATGCCGAACAGGCCACCCTGCGGAAGGAGGCGGTGCAGACCGAGGAGGTTGCCAACACGGTCGCCTTTCTGCTGAGCCCCCGGTCATCCGGGATCAACGCCCAGGGAGTGGTGATCGATGCCGGAATGGGGGTCAACTATTTTGACCGGGTACTGGTTCAGGCGGACCGTTCAAAAACGGGATCCAATCCGTCATAATCCCCGGTTCGCGCCCAGGCACCCCTGAGAGGCCCGGGTATGGATGTTCCTGGTGTGTCCCATTCGGGGCGGTGTTCCAATCTGCGCTGCATCCCATTCCGCGCTGCGTCCCATTCCGGAATGGGGCTGCTGTGCCCAGGGGGCGGGGCAGAGCAAAGCACCACACCGGGAACGGCTGTTTGAGCGTTCACGCTCGACTTCACATTCATCGACACGAGGGGTGGCTGGATCCCGGCCGCCTCCGGTCTTGTTTCCCTTCTTCTTTCCTGTCTGCCGTCATGTCTCAACCTTCGGGCTCGCTCGATCAACTGGCTGTCAACACGATTCGAACCCTCAGCATGGATGCCGTGCAGGCGGCCAACTCGGGGCATCCCGGGGCACCCATGGGGATCGCGCCGGTGGCGTATGCCCTGTGGCAGAAACTGCTGAAGTTCGATCCCGAGCACCCCGACTGGCTGAATCGGGACCGGTTTGTACTGAGTGCCGGGCATGCGAGCATGTTGATTTACTCGCTGCTGCACCTGGCGCAGGTGAAACAGGTTGGAGGGGGGGCAAAGCCAGGCGAACTGGCAGTCTCGCTCGATGACATCAAGCGTTTCCGGCAACTGGGCAGCCGGACGCCGGGCCATCCCGAATCGCACCTGACCAGTGGTGTCGAGACCACAACTGGCCCGTTGGGGCAGGGGGTCGCCAACAGCGTCGGGATGGCGATGGCCGCCCGTTGGTTCGCCGCCCGCTACAACCGCCCGGGTCATGACCTGTTTGATTACCGGGTCTATGCCGTGTGTGGTGACGGCTGTCTGATGGAGGGGATCTCGGCCGAGGCGGCCTCGATCGCCGGTCACCTCAAGCTGTCGAACCTCTGCTGGATCTACGACAGCAACCGGATCACGATCGAGGGGCACACCGATCTGGCCTTCACCGAAGATGTGAAGACCCGGGTTGAAGGTCATGGCTGGCAGGTGCTGAAGGTCGATGACGCCAACGACCTGACCGCCGTCGAACTGGCCCTGAAGAAGTTCCAGTCGACGACCGACCGGCCGACGCTGATCATTGTCACCAGCCACATCGCGTTCGGTTCGCCCAACAAGCAGGACACCCACGCCGCCCATGGCGAGCCGCTCGGCGACGAGGAAATCCGGCTGACGAAGAAGGCCTATGGCTGGCCGGAGGATGCGAAGTTTCTTGTGCCTGCCGAAGTGCTGCAGCACATTGCTGCAGGGCTCGGAGCGCGGGGGGCGAAGCAGTTCGGCGAGTGGGCCGGCAAGTTCGACAGCTATCGTAAGGTGCATCCGGAACTGGCCCGCGAGCTCGATCAGATCCGCAATCGTGAGCTGCCGGAGGGGTGGGACCAGGACATTCCCCAGTTCCCCGCCGACGCCAAGGGGAAGGCCACCCGAGACACCTCGGGGCAGGTTCTCAACGCGGTGGCGAAGCGCATTCCCTGGCTGATGGGGGGGGCGGCCGACCTGGCTCCCTCGACCAAGACGAAGCTCGCCTTCGATGGCGCGGGGGTCTTCCAGGCCGCGTCGCCCGGCGGACGGAATCTGCACTTCGGCGTGCGGGAACATGCCATGGGGGCCATCGTCAACGGGCTCGGTGTTTCGGGGCTGCGTTCGTACGGTGCGACCTTTTTGGTCTTCAGCGACTACATGCGGAACACCCTGCGACTGGCCGCCATCATGGAACTGCCGGTCGTCTGGGTCTTCACCCACGACTCGATCGGAGTCGGCGAAGATGGACCGACTCACCAGCCGATCGAGCATGTTCCCAGTCTGCGGGCGATTCCGGGGATGTTCACGATCCGCCCGGCGGACGCGAACGAAGTCGCCGAGGCGTGGCGGTTCACCCTGTCGCAGACCCATCATCCCGTCTCGCTGATTCTCACCCGGCAGGCGGTTCCAACGTTCGACCGGACGAAGTGTGGCTCGGCCCAGGGACTGCACAAGGGGGCCTACGTGCTGGCGGATGCCGGCGGAACTCCCGACGTGATCCTGATGGCGACCGGCAGCGAAGTGTCGCTGGTCATGGAGGCCCATGAGGCACTGGTGGCCTCGGGGGTGAAGTCGCGGGTCGTCTCGGTCCCCTCGTTCGAGATCTTCGAGCAGTACTGCGCGAAGCATCCCGGCTATCGGGAAGAGGTCCTCCCGTCGGCGGTCCGGGCCCGCGTCGCGGTGGAGATGGCGGCCCCGCTGGGGTGGCATCGGTACGTCGGCTGCGACGGTGCAGTGATCGCGATGAACACGTTTGGTGCCTCGGCTCCGCTGAAGGATCTGCAGAAACATTTCGGTTTCACCACCGAGTCGGTGGTGACCGCGGCCCGCGACCAGATTGCCCAACACAGCCATGCCCGTCATTCCCGCTGAGACCCTCACCCGCTTCACCGAGTCGCTCTTCCTGGCCGCCGGTGTCTCTGCCTCTGAGGCCCAGACACTGGCAACGAGCCTCGTTGGAGCCAACCTGCGTGGTTACGACTCGCACGGTGTGATGCGGGTTCCGTTCTACATCTCGGCCATGAAAGATGGCCGGGTCCGCCCGGGAACCCCCCTGAAAGTCGAGCGGGAAACCCCGGCACTGCTCGTGTGCGATGCCGAGTGGGGTCTCGGGCAGATTCTGGCGCGGGAACTGGTCGACCGGCTGATCTCGAAGGCGTCGCAGGTGGGTGTCGCCGCCGGAACACTCCGGCAGGCAGCCCATATCGGACGCGTGGGGGAGTATGCCGAGCAGGCGGCGGCGGCCGGCATGGCGGCCATCATCTGTGCCAACTCGCATGGCTCGGGGCAGCGTGTCGCCCCGGTGGGGGGCATCCGGGGACGACTGGGGACCAATCCCCTCAGCATCGGAATGCCCGGTGGTGAGCAGGGGCCCTTCATCCTCGACTTCGGGACCAGCGCGACTGCCGAAGGGAAGGTGCGGGTCAAACGGCTCGCGGGAGAAAAGGTGCCGTTGGGGTGGATTCTCGATCCCGAGGGGAATCCCACGACCGATCCCAACCAGCTCTATGGCAATCCTCCCGGTTCGATCCTGCCGATGGGGGGCGACCAGGCCTACAAGGGGTTCGGATTGGCATTCCTGATTGAACTGCTGGCCGGGGGATTGTCGGGAGGAAAATGCTCGCATCCCGACGCTCCGCCACCCGTGGGAAATGATGTCTTGTTTGTCATTCTGGATCCGCGGCACCTCGGGGGGGAAGCCCACCTGCGCGAGCAGATTGGCATTCTCGAGCCGTTTGTGCGGAACACCCCCCGCAAGGCGGGAGTTGACCGGGTCATTCTGCCGGGGGATCCCGAGCGGGAACTGCTGGCCCGTCGTGAACGGGAAGGAGTTCCTCTGGATGAGGGGAACTGGCAGGAATTGGTCAAACTGGCGGGGCAGTTGCAGGTGGCAGTCCCGGCCGGGGTGGTCTGACAAAGAAGACTTCTCGCAGACTTTTCTTCACTCAGCCTGCAGCGGCGGAGTCAGGTCGGCGACCTTCCCCAGAGGCACAATGTGATGAGTCGCATCAGCTTCTCGACACTGGCCTGCCCCGACTGGAGTTGGATCGAAACTGCGGAAGGGGCCGCCCGCTACGGGTATGACGGTGTGGAAGTTCGGATGGTCGCGGGCGACACCAACCTGCTGGACCGCCCCGAGTTTGCCCCCGGGTGCCGAGCCAGCAGCCGGCGGATTTTGACCGACCTCGGGCTGCAAATCTGCGGCCTGGCCTCGTCGGTCCGGTTCGATGACATCGATCCCACTGCTCGTGCGGAGCAACTGGATCTCGGCCGGCGCTACGTCGAACTGGCGGCCGAGCTGGGGGCCGGTTTCGTCCGGGTGTTTGGGGATGTCTTGCCTGAGGGCACGACTGTCCAATCCGAGGGACAGGTGCTGGGCCCAATGGCTGAGGGTTTGAATCGACTGGGTGAATTTGCCCGACAGACCTCGCCGGATGTGCAGATCGTTCTGGAAACGCATGGAGACTTCTCTGAGACACGACTGCTCTCCCGCCTGTTTGACCGCGTGGTGGATCCGGGTGTGGGAATTCTCTGGGACACACATCATCCCTGGCGGTTTCATGGGGAAGCGCTGGAAGAGACCTCCCGGCGTGTGGTGACCCGGACCTGGCATACGCATTGGAAAGATTCGGTGACTTCTTCCCCGACCATCCCGGAACCCGATTCCGCCGGACGTGACTCGGCGGCCAGGGCCCGAGCATTGATGCGCGGGCATCGCGACGACGTCTCTTATGTCTTGTTCGGCACTGGAGAGTTCCCTGCCGGGCAGTGTCTGCGAACACTCGGGGCGGCTGATTACACCGGTTGGTACAGTCTCGAATGGGAAAAAGCCTGGCATCCCCACCTGGCCGGTCCCGACGAAGCCCTCCCCGGATTTCCGATCGCCATGCGGCGGTTGCTCGCTGCGATCCGGTGTTGATGACTGCTGCCCACCGTCCTCAACGCAGGATTGGCGGGCGCCGCTCTGGGAAATTGGTAACCAGCCCCCATTCCCCGCACAACGGACCGGATCTGGTGTGACAACAGATCTGCCAGTTTCGCGCCGCGGTCCGCTGGCACAGGCTGCGGTTTGCTTCCGAGCCGATGGCCCGAACGCTGTCTCCCGGTGAACCGACGTTCCGAATCATGGTGTGGGCATCATCAGGCCTGGTGGACGAGGGTCTGTCTCAGAAACAGGTGGATCGGTCCAATACAACGCGGCCCTGCGGCAGAGCCGCGGAAAGAACGGTTCCCGCAGCTCGGGGTCTGGATCGGTCCGACGCCGGGCGTGGTGGCTGTGGGGCGATGTCTCTTTGATGCCCCGTGACATCTCCTGCTTCCCGTATCGAATCCGGGGTTGGCTCCCGCCGGTCCGCAATCGCATCGGCCGCGCAGATGGGAATTGTCGGAGACGACCAAATTCAAAAATCGTGTTCCGGCTGTTCCCTGTAAGTCAATTGTCGATTGCCCCAGTCCGTGATTTTGGGGGGCAGTGGAGTCTCTGTGGAGGGGGTCGCTCGGAGCCCTCTCCATCAGAAAAACGGTGTCACAAGAGGCAGCGGTGGGTGAACGCGGCGGATGGTGACGGATATGACGATGATTTGGATCATTCGGTTTGGGGTGTAGACAGCAATCGAATCAGATGCTGACGAGACCGATCCGCTTTTTACACAGGCAGGTCGGGGATTATCGTTTAATGATGTAAGCAATCCGATAAAATCTGAGTTGGCCCGAATCTGGAGTTTCAGTTGCTCGGTCTCAGCCCCCCAAAAATCCCCCAGAGTCCTGAAGCGATCCAGACCAATGAAGGCTGGGTCCAGGTTTCGTCGCCCCGCATGGTGTGGCGGGCGAATTGGGAGGTGCTGCGCCCACTGCTGATCGTGGGAGGGGTGGTGTTGGCGATTGCCGTCTTCAACCTCTGGAGATTCCGGCATAACCATCGGGAAATGGCGTGGGCAAAATGTGAGCAGTTTTACTCGTCTGGCAACCATGTTCAGGCGGTTCGCGCCCTGTTGAACTTTGTCTCCGACTTTCCGACAGACGCGCGGATTACTCCGTGCCTCGTGCAATGGCTGAGGGAGCGCAGACTTCCACTGGCCGAGGCGCGATGGGTCCACATCGAGCTTCTGCGCGTGGTCTATCGGGGAGATCCTTATGGACGACTCTCGGAGGAGTTGGTCAAGTCGGCTGCCGACATCTGTGATGAGATGTCGACGGTCGAAGCGGATTTGTTCTGGGAACAGACCGCCAACCTGTGTCTTCCGGAACTGCCACAGCGGCGGCTCGATACCCGGGAGGTCCGCCTCGCTCTGGGCAAGGGACACATGATCGCCCGCCAGTTCGATGAGGCGGCCCGGAATTTCATTCGGGCGATCGAACTGGGCGATCTCGGAGTGGATCCCGTGCTGGGACTGTTGGAACTCGACCGTACTGCGGCCCGTCCGCTGAGTGACGCGGTTGAAGCCGACGGGTGCGCGGTGTTGCTCTCTCTCGACCCCGCCAATTCGCGACCCTCGCCACGGAAACTGTTGCTGCGGGATCTGTTGTTGAGGCGGCTGCGGGATGGGGTGACTCCGGCATGGCTGGGGCTGGTGGAACTTTCCCGCCGCGAGCTCGCCGAAGGGCGCTGGCAGCAGGCCGCGGAACTGGCCAATTCCGCATGGGAGGCGGGGCCCACGGAACCTGATGTCTGGGAACAAACGTTGCAGGTTCTGTCAGTGGAAGCGAACTCCAGACGTCTGAACGGCGATCTCGAGGGGGCCAATCAGGTGGTCGCCCGGGCCCTGGATGCCGCACGGAAATCGGGAGTGGACGCTCCAGAGGACCCCAGGTTTCCGCTCTATCAGGGGCTGCTCCTGTTGCAGGGAAGTAATGTGACTGCCGCGGAGGAACCGCTCCGCGAGGCCGAACGACGTGCCTGGAAAAAAACTCAAGACCTCGGTCTGACACGAAGCGAACGTCGGCGTTTCACCCGTCTGCAGTTGGAAAGCCGGGTGGGACTGGCAACCTGCCTCGTGATGCAGTTGCGGGAGGCCGATCCGGGACGTGCGGGCACGATTTCTTATGAACTCGATTCCCTCCAGGCACAGTTCGACAAGCCCCAATTGTTCGAATTCTCACGCGTTCTGGCGGGACAGCGTCTGATGCTGGCGCGGGAGTATCGCGCTGCGGCCTCGGAAATGGAGGTCATCGCCAAAACAACCGAATTGCCAAGTGTCCGCCGAATGGCACACCTCTCCCAGGCCGAATGCCTGAAGCAACTGGAGGACTGGCGGACGCTGCACAAGGTCGCGATCGAGATGACCATGGAAGATCCCGGTTGGGATCGCGGTTGGGAACTGCTGGCAGAAGCGTGTCGGGCGTTGAATCTTGTGGACCAATTGCCGGCGATTGAGCGGCGGCGCATGGTCTGGAACCCCACCAGCGTGATCGGCCCGAAGATCGATGAGCAGTTGGCGCGGCCGGTCGCGAAAAGGAAGTGGGGGTTGATCGAGGCGGATCTGGCCCGTTTGACCTCCCAGTTGGGACCGACCTGGCCAGGTCTGGGACGTGAGCGGGCGCGGGTCATGGTGGCCCAAAAGAAGTGGATGGAAGCGGAACTCGTCCTGAATGAGAATCTGCAGGTTCGCCCCCGGGATGAAAGCCTGCTCTGGCTCAGGTTGGTCCTTGAGCTGCACCGCGATGATCAGCCGAACCCGATCCGGATTCGACGGGCGGTGGCGGCTCTCGAACGGTTTCGCCTGGCCCGCGAGGATCTGCTGTTTGCCCCCTCTTCGGAACGGCTCGATCCCACGCCGTTTCGTCCCATTCTGGAAGGACGTTTCCCAACCCGGCCTCTGCCGGGTGTCAGCATCGTCCGCGCGCTGCTTCACGAACTGGCGGGATCTGATCCCCAGACCATTCAACGCTTGTTTGATGAGGGGTTGCAAGAGCCCGAGACGAAAGTGCTGGCCGGACAAAAGGTATTGGAGTACGCCCTGCGGGTCGAAACCACGCCACAGGTTCTCTCCGATTTCAACCTCGGTTTGCTGACAGGCCTGCTGTCTCGGTTGCCCGGGCCCGAGGCCCGGTGCCGGGCAATTTCCCTCTGGCAGCACTGGGACCAACGGGGAACCCTGCCTGAGGACGAACGACAACGGTTCGCGGAGACCCTGCTGAACCATGGCGCGCCCCTCGAGGCGGTCGCACAGTACCGGACTCTGATCCAGACGGCTGGTCCTTTGCGCAACCAGCGGCGACTGGAATTTCTTTTTGCAGTGCTCGATTTCCCTCCCGACCGTTCGCATCCCGAGCTGGAACGGGAAGTGGAGCGTGTGCTTCAGGAAATGGAGACGGTTCAATCCGATCTCCCCGAGACCATTCTCGCCCGGGCCCGCCAGGAGATGCGCCTTGGCGATGAGGAGCAGGCGGTCCGTCAGGTTCTGACCCTGCCCGGACTGGGAGCGGACCGTCGCCCATCCGAGTTGTTGCGGTCATTCGCCTTCCTGGGGCGGGGCGATACTTTCCTGGACAGGCTGGGCGCGGGGAATCCGGCCAACGCCCGCCAGAACCGCGAGGCCCTGCGGGAGTGGTTGGTGGGGGTCCGCGGCAGTGAGCACTCGCGGGCCTTGGACCAGTTGCTGACGGGAGGCCGCTACCAGGCCGCGCGGCAGGCCGAGCTGTTCAGCATCGCGGCGACCGATCTGCAACGCTGGAACCGGTTTGGCGAGGCGGATCAACTGCTGTCGCGCGCGATCCAGGAAACTGGCGATCTGCTCCTGGTCGTCCAGCGGGGTCTGCTGCTGGGACAATTGGGGCAACCCACCGAGGCGCTGCTGTTCCTGCGGGCGGTTGATGAGCGGATTCCGGGGCCGGCCGCCGAGGCGTATCGCAGCCTGCTGGATCGAAATCCTGGTGATCGCCTGCTGCTCGAATCGGTACGCGGTCGCCTGGAGGAGTTGACCAGGGGCGATCCATGTCCTTCGGCCCGCGCCCCAATGTTGCAATTGCTGGTGGGAATCCAGTCCCGGCCCGAAAGCCTGGCCGACGCTTTGCTCAATCATCAGCGTTTGTTGACCTTGCGACCCGATTCGGCCACTCTCCTCAACAACATCGCCGTTCTCGAGGCGTTTGTTCCCGACCTTGTCCAGAGCGGTCTACAGCACATTCAGCAGGCCATCGAGATGGATCGGCCACGTGTCGAGTACCTCGACACGCTGGCGCTGTTGCAACTGCAAAGCGATGATTTGCAAGCAGGGCTGACCACGCTGCTGAGCCAGGCCCCCCTGTTGGTCCGCCCAGAGCATCGACTGCACCTGGGATTGGCAATGCTTCGATCAGGATACACCGAGCAGGCTTCCGTCATTGAGCGCGAGTTGCGGGAGTTGCTGGCCGACGGGGTGCCCTGGTCACCCCTCAACGCGGTGCTGTGGGAGGAACTCTGTGCCGGTGCCGCGGGACAGGCTCGCCGGAACTCTGCGGATCGCCGCCGGACCCAGAGTGGAGACTGGTCCACGACCGGAGTTCTTCCGGAATTCGTTCCTCCCGCCCCCTCCGAAGAGGCTGAGTCCGCGAAGGATTCGCCGACTCTCCTGCAGCAGGGATCTGCCACGACTTCCCCCGCCCGGCAGCCGCACGGAGAGTTTTAACCCTCCCGGCCGACCGCTGGATTCTCTGGCGACGGTGTTTCCGGAGAGCGCTCATCCGGATCCAGATCGGGCGTCTCCCGCGACAGACCGGTTTCGGGCGACGGGGAAGCGGCTGGTTCGGCTCCACTTCCTTCGGACGAGGCATTCGGAGAACCCTGCCAAGTCTCGACGAACACTGCGGTGAGTTCGCGCAAGGCGGCCTCGAAAGTCGAGCTGACCGCTTCGTCGGACAGGAAATTCGGTGGTTCGAGGGGAAGCGAGCGGGTCAAGAGATGCAGCGAGACTTCGCGCACCTGCTTGTCCGGGGTCTGGACCGCGACTCGCGCCCGGATTTCGCAGGTCACATCGGGACCGTAGTCTCCCAGGTCCGGTGGGGGACCACGCACGGGACCATAAGCCCGCGATACGGGTTGCTCCCCGGGGAGTGGGGGGATCTCCTGAGGGCTCCCCCATTGGACCCCCGCACCGGAATGGACCGGACCGATGGGAGCTCCCATGCCTGAGGAGACTCCCAGGGTCAGCCGCAAATCTCCCCCCCTTCGCCAATGGGCAAGTGCCTCCCGTCGGGCGTCGGCGGTCTGCTCCCAGACGGTCTGAAGAGCCCGGGTCTTGTTGACCACGACCAGGGCGGAATCGAGGGTCATCACGGTTGGCGCGGAAGCGAGTCCGACGCGGCGCAGTCCCGTGAACACAGCCCGCCGCAACTCCTCCCGGGTCCCCTGCCAACCCTGCTGGTCGGGAGTACGAAACTGCGGAGGGAGTGGGGTCGCCCGGGAGCAGGCGAACTGTTCCAGGGGAACGACGGTGATGGCCAGTTCATAATCGCGGGGTGCAACAGCCCCCTGCCAATACTTCCGTTGCCAGGCGGGTCGGGCATCGCAGAGTTCCACGTGCGGCGGGGGCGGTTCCTGGTCAGGCTCGGCATCGACCACAAACCGCGGTCCGAACGGCAGGACCTGGCAGCCCAGCAACACAACGCCCAGCAGGCCCTGCGCCAGAACTGCGAGGCGGCGAAGCCGGCGGGTCTCGGGCGGAAAATGGTCTGGGCTCATGAGGGGCTCGGCGGGCCAATGGGGCAGGTAACGACTGCCGGGCGTTGTCATCCCAGGGAGACGTTTGGTCAAGAGGAGTTCCGTGTGGCGCCTCGCACGGGGCGGGCAGGGGGGGCTTCCCGCTGTGAGAATCGTCTTGGGGAGAGCGCTGAGGAAAAGGAGTATTGCCTTCAGCAAAGGAGCCTTGAGAGGGGATTGAGGTTGAAACTCAAGAGTGGACCTTTCATACTGCGCAATAGATCATTGGGTTCGGTCGGTCGTTGCGAGCGGGCCTTGGTTTTCTGTCCAGTTGAGATCCACTCCGATGAGTTCCCGAG
>JBKDUK010000402.1:0-36195 GCA_046339535.1 Planctomycetaceae bacterium
TGAAGGGTGTCGCCAAGCGGCCTCCCCGGATTCTGGTATTTGAGGCGACCGGGCGAACCTTTCTGGCGGGGGCGGAGTTGCGCGAGTTGGCGGCCCTCGACCGGCGGGCGGCCCGACGGTATTCACGCCGCGGCCAGAAACTCTTCCGTAAAATCGCCGAACTCCCCTGTCTGACGGTGGCGGCCATCCATGCCCCGTGTGCCGGCGGCGGATGTGAATTGTCACTCGCCTGCGATTTCCGCTTCCTCGCCGACACCGCCCGGATTGGACTGCCCGAGGTGACGCTGGGAATCATCCCGGGGTGGGGAGGGGCGGCTCGCGCCGTGCGGGTGTTGGGCCCTGTGGCCGCCCGCCGGCTGATTCTTTCGGGCGAGCTGCTCCCGGCAGCCGAGGCTCTGCAGATTGGAGTGGCCGACGCGGTCTTCCCCAGTGGAGAGTTCGAGGCCGCCGTCAATGACCGACTGCAGCGACTGCTGCGGTGTGCCCCCGGAGCGATCGCCACCGCGAAGCGATTCCTGGCGGAAGGATATCATCTCGATCTGACCGATTTGCTGGTGGACGAGTCCCGGCTGTTTGCCCGGTGCTATTCCAGCCCAGAACCTCCCGAGGGAATTGCCGCCTTCCTCGAAAAGCGGGATGCGGTCTGGCCGGTCGACAAGAAGCATTCCCAAAACGACGGAAGCGAATCTCCCGCCGCAGGGGAATCTCCTGAATCCTGATGGTCGCAGAGTTCCCCTTGGGTCGGGTATAATCGACAAATGTGCCGGTGTTGTTCCTGGGGTGGAACAGGGCAGGATTGATCGGTTGCAGAGGTCCCGGACAAGTCGACATGGTGGTTCTGACGGAAGCGGCGCAGCGTGATCTGGCCGCAGCCCTGCGGGGTCAGATTGCGGGCGATGTCCGGTTTGATGAGATGACTCGGGGGCTCTACAGCACCGACGCAAGCATCTACCAGATCGCCCCTGTGGGGGTCGTGTTTCCCCGAAGTCGGGACGATGTGCTGGCCGCGGTCCACATCGCCCGCCAGCGTGGGATTCCCCTTCTGCCCCGGGGAAGCGGGACGAGCCTCTCGGGCCAGACGGTTGCCGCGGCCCTGGTGCTCGACTTCAGCCGCTACATGAACCGGGTGCTCGAAATCGACCTCGAACGGCGCCTGGTGCGGATCGAGCCGGGGGTCGTACTGGACCAGCTGAATGCGGCTCTCAAACCCCATGGACTGCAGTTTGGCCCCGATGTGGCCACCAGCAGCCGCGCCAACCTGGGGGGGATGATTGGGAACAATTCCGCTGGTTCCCGCTCGGTCCGGCAGGGCAAGGTGATCGATCACGTCCGTGAACTCGACGTGGTCTTGTCGGACGGCACCGGTCTTCACTGTGCTCCCCAGACCGCGGCCTCCCTCGGGGAGCTGCGCAGCGAGCCAGGGCGCGTCGGCGAACTGTATCGGGGATTGAGCGACATTGTGGCGCACAACCGGCGCGAGATTCTCGCCAAGTATCCCAGGATTCTCCGGCGGGTCAGCGGTTATAACCTCGACGCCTTTTTACCCGAGTTGTACCGGCAGATGCCTCAGCCGGCCGTCGTCCGCGAGCTGGATCGGGCCTGGCCCGATCGCGCCGGGTTCAACCTCTCCAGAATCTTCGTGGGGGCCGAGGGAACCCTGGGAGCCGTGACGGGGGCCGTGCTGCATGCCGTGCCACTGCCCCGGGAACGCGGTGTCGTGTTGCTCGAATTCCGGACCATCGATGCCGCGCTCGAGGCGACTCCGGGAATTCTCGAATGCGACCCGTCTGCGGTCGAACTGCTCGATCGGAACATCATCGAACTCTCCCGGCAGAATCTGAAGTACCGCAGGTCACTGGAGTTTGTCTCCGGCACCCCTGAGGCGCTGTTGATCGTGGAATTCTCGGCCGATTCCGAGGTGCTGGTCCGCGACTCCCTCCAGTTGCTGGAGCAGAAGCTGCGGGGTTGGCCAGGTCTTGACCGCTTCCTCCCGGCCACGTCGGCCGAGCAGCGGGAACAAATCTGGAATTGCCGTAAGGCGGGGGCGCCGCTGCTGCTGAGCATTCCCGGGGCCCGCAAGCCAATCGCCTTCGTGGAGGATACCGCTGTCGAGCCCGCCCGCCTGGCGCAGTTCACCCGCCGATTTCGCGCGATTCTCACGAAACATGGAATCACCGGAGCCTATTACGGCCATGCTTCGGTGGGTTGCCTCCACATCCGGCCCATGGTCGACACAAAGACCGCCGGCGATCTGGCGATTCTCAAGGCGGTCTCCGATGAAGTGGCCGAACTTGTGCAGGAGTTTGGCGGGGCGATGACGGGCGAGCACGGGGACGGGCTGGCCCGCAGTTATCACAATCTCCGGCTGTTCGGTCCGCAGTTGTTCGAGGCGTTCCGTCAGGTCAAGCGGCTGTTTGATCCGCTCAACCTCATGAATCCTGGCAAGGTGACCGAGTCACCCTCTCCAACCGACAACCTGCGCTATGGTGTGGGTTATCCGGGGGCCCACCTCGAAACCTTCCAGGATTTCAGCCGGGAGGCGGATTTCGCGGGAGCTCCGGGGCAGGGGTTTCTGGCTGCTGCCGAGGCGTGCAATGGCTCGGCGGTTTGCCGCAAGACCGCAACGGGCACCATGTGTCCCTCGTTCATGGTCACGCTCGACGAAGAGCAGTCGACCCGCGGGCGGGCGAATGCCCTGCGTCTGGCGCTGACCGGGCAGTTGGAACCCGGAGCACTGACCTCCCGCCGGATGTGGGATGTGATGGACCTTTGCCTGATGTGCAAGGGGTGCAAGGCCGAGTGCCCCAGCAACGTCGATGTCGCCAAACTGAAGGTCGAGTTCCTGGGACACTACTACCAGGCTCAGACACCCACCTTGGGGACCCGTTTGCTGGCGAATACCGGGTGGATCAACCGGATTGGGTCGGCTTTCGCACCGGTCTCGAACTGGCTGGCGGCCTTCGGGGGCGGTCTGCGGGAATGGTTGACTGGCATCGATCATCGGCGCCCGTTGCCCCGGTTTGCCTGGCGGAATTTTCCCCGCTGGTTTGACCGGCATCAGCCCGCCCCGGGCGCCGGGAGCCGGGGGCGGGTGTTGCTGCTCGATGACTGCCTGACCAGCTATTGCGAGCCGGGTGTCAATCGGAGTGCCGTGGAACTTCTCGAGGCGGCTGGCTACGAAGTCGAGCGGGCCAATCTCTGGTGCTGCGGCCGCCCCTTCATTTCCAAAGGATTGCTCGACCAGGCGAAAGCCCTGGTGCGCCGCAATGTCGCCATCCTCGATGAGTACGCCCGCGAAAATATCCCGATCCTGGGGGTCGAGCCCAGTTGCCTGCTGACCCTGGTCGATGAATACCCCGACCTGTTCCCCTCCGAGGCGACCCGGCGCGTCAAGCAACAGGCGCACTTGCTGGATGGCTGGCTGGCGAGCCGGGTTCAGTCGGGGGAAGTCCCCCTGCAGTTCCGTCCGCGTGACGGCCAAGTCCTGCTGCATGGCCACTGCCAACAGAAGGCGCTGGTGGGGACTCAGGGCACACGGCAGGCGTTGGGGCTGGTCCCGGGGTTGACCATTCGCGAAATTGATTCGGGATGCTGCGGCATGGCCGGTTCCTTCGGCTACGAGCACTACGACGTCAGCCAGCAAATCGGCGAACGGGTGCTGTTTCCCGCTGTTCGTGCGCATGCGTCGCAGGCGGGGGAGGGATCGGTCTGTGCGCCCGGTTTTTCATGTCGGCACCAGGTTCTCGACGGGACCGGTCAGCGACCCCTGCATCCCCTCGAGTTGCTGCGACAACAATTGGTGGGCAACACACCGTCGGGCTGAGTCGAAGTCGAGGTCAGGCACGGGCATGAGGGCCTCCGCTTGTCCGTGCAACGTGACGATCGTGATCTGGTCGCGAAACCGACTTGGGGACCGCGAATTTGGCGGTCGTTCAGGACCGGCAACAATCGCACCCGAGGCGACGATTGACCTCAATTTTCCATGGAGCTGGTGTTGGAACACAACACGGACTGAACCCGAAAGTCAGCATTCGGAGTTCGAATCTGGCTGCAGAAGGCCCGGAGTGCTCAGGCCAGCATTTCCGGGATGACAGCGCAGCTTTCGGGGACCAAGGGAATCAGTTGTCCGGCCCGATCCGGAATACGGGTGTGCGGATCGTATCCCAGCAGGTGATACATGGTGGCGAGCAGATCCTTCGGAGAGACCGGGCGGTCAATCGGCGCGCCCGCCTCCTTGTCGGTGGCCCCCACCACGCGGCCCTTGGCGATACCCCCGCCGGCGAAGGCCAGCGAGTACGCCTGTGACCAGTGGTCTCGTCCACCGCCGGCGGCGTTATTCAACTTGGGCGTGCGTCCGTGATCGCTCAGCACCACCACAAGGGTGTCGTCGAGAAGTCCCCGTTGTTCCAGATCAAGAATCAGCCCCGAGAACCCCTTGTCGAAGGGAGGCAAAAGTTGGTCGACCATCCGGGGATAGTGGTTCCAGTGCGTGTCCCACGCATCACCAGCCAGTCCATATTCGTCCCAGAACACGCTGACCAGCCGGGTTCCCGCCTCAATCATCCGTCGGGCACCCAGGCACGCCTGACCAAACAAAGTCATGCCGTACAATTGGCGGGTCGCCTCGGGCTCGCGGCGCACATCGAGCGCTTCGGTCACCCGGGGAGAGGTCAACATCGAGAAGGCCAGTTGCTGATAACGGCTGAGGGTCGCGCCATCGCGAGTCTGGTCAAACTCGCGGCGGCGATCGTCAAACTGCTGCAGCAGCGACCGGCGACGGTCGAGACGGTCGAGGGTCAAATCGGGCTGGGGTCCCGCAGCCGAGAAGCGGAAGTAACCATTCGATTCACAGGCGACGTAGGGATCGGGTACGTCGACCTTCATGTCGCGAAGCGTCTTGACCACGGTCCCCGCCGACTTTCCTTCAAATTCGGTCCACGTGGGGTTGTAGGTCGAACCGAGAAACGAGGCGTAGGGACCCGCCCGGTTCACTTCTCCCACACGCTGGCTGGAAAAGGGAAAGGGGAGCGCCACATTCTGGGGAACCTGAGTGCGGCGGATGTCCGGATTGTGCTCGTCGAGATATTGCAGCACCGAGCCAAAATATGGGTGGTGCCGCGAGTCGTTCGGCGCCAGTTCCATCGCCACATCGATCGCGGGAATGCCCGTCGTGGCGAACGCGACACCATGGATCGGGTAGGGATGAGTGATCGATCGCACAACGGTAATGCGGTCGGTCATCCGGGCGATGTGCGGCAGATGCTCGCAGACATCCAGGCCGGGCAAAACCGAAGGGATCGGTCGCATCGTCCCCCGGATCTCCACCGGAGCGTTCGGCTTCATGTCGAACGTTTCAAGTTGGCTGGGAGCCCCGTAGAGATAAATCAGGATGCAGTTCTTGGCCCGCCCAAATCCGGCGGTCTCCCCCTCCTGGGCTCGCGCTTCCCGCTCCAGCAGGTGCGGCAACCCCAAACCGCAGGCCGAAAGCCCCCCCACCTGCAGCAGATCCCGGCGCGTGACGCCGTCACACATTCGCTTGGGAGAACTCAAAATGCGCAACATCGTCCACCCTCACCAACAGATGGGTCAAGAATCACTGATATGTTACTGGTGAAAATCAACCGTCACAAGGTGTGGTCGTTAGTACGGTTTGGGGAACCGGGGGAAGGTGATCCTGGGCTGACTGTATTTTGGGAGGCGGTGGTCTGGTGTGCGCTTTTTGCGTGGGGGGGGGAGAAGAGATGTGGTTGTGCGATAGGCCTGGCGGCTCTGGACGGAGCCGTCCTGCACCTCGGGCTACACAAAGGTTTGAATCTCGCCGGCCAACGGTCGTGCCGCCTTGGCCTGGCGCGGTCATCCCACTGCCTGAGGGACAGACTTGGCGCCCGGACCTGCGGCCAGCGCCGAGGCCAGTTGAGCCAGTTGTTGTTCGATCTGTTCCGCTTCCGCACCAGGAAGAGTGCGCTCACCAAACCGCACCTCGTAAAACAGGCGGGTCAGGCGTTGGGGCAAACCCGACAGTTGCGAGGCGGCAAGGGGCGGGGCCAGTTCCCGTTCGATTTGGCTGGCGAACTCCTGTTGCGTCTGGCCCTGGGGACGGATCAGGCCCCGTCTCGCGACGATCTCCTCAAATTGCTGGTAAAAGCGGATCGATTGTTCCTGTGGGGAAGTCGGTTGCCACCAGCGTCCCAGCAGTTGAGAGACAACCCCTCGCCAGCCCCCCACGGCGGTTCCCGGCGCCCGCGCGGGAGCGCGAGATCCCCACTGCGCCAGCCATCGCAGCAATCCCACCCCCAGGACCAGTCCCGACAGCAGCCAGGGGCCCCATTGGCGGTACAGTCCACTCGCTGCGGGATCGACGGAGCCAAAGTCACGCAGCGTTTCATAAATCTGCTGGAATGTGTCTTTGATGCCGTTCCAGGCCTTGGTCAGGGGGGCGTACAACTGCGATTGCTGTCGATCGATCGACATGGACACAAAGTAATTCGACCACAGCGACGACAGCGATTCGCGGGTGTTCCCCCAGAACCCGCGCTCGATGCCGAACCGCCGTGCCTCGTCGTCGCGGGCATACGGCACCGCGTCGAGAGTCTGCCATTGGTCATCGACCCATGCCTCCACCCACGCATGCGAGTGCCTGCGCTGCACTTCGTAATACCCGGTGTTCCGGTTTTCGACAGCTCCCTTGTACCCGGTGACCAAACGGCTATGTACCCCCTGGGTTCGCAGCATGATCACCAAGGCTGTTGCGAAGTATTCGCAATGCCCCTGTTTGGTGTTGAACAGGAAGTCTTCCAGAGGGTCCAGGCTGAAATCGGAGCGTTGCTGCTGCAGGGAATACGAATACTCGCCGGAATCTCTCAGGAAGGCGATCAGCCGATCGGCAACCTGCCGTTCGACCGACGGTCCCGTCGCCGCCAGCTCTCCCACGACCCGATCCGCCAGTTCCTGCACGCGGACCAGTTCCTGGGGAAAACTGCGATAACGGCGGTCGATATGCTCTGGCAGTCCGCCGGGGGTGAATTTGGCGATCGTCGGCAGGTCGGCATGAGGCATGCGCCGCGACCAGACGAAGTACTCCCGCAGGGGGACCTGGAATTCGTTGGCCTTCAACGTGTGAGTAAAGCTGCCCCGTTCCAGCGGCTGGTACGGATCAATCGCGTAGGCCAGGTCGGCAGGGCGCATTGCGACCACGGCGGTTTCGATGTCCTGGTCCAGCAAATATTCCTGGCGAATCAGGCCGCTGGTCTTGGGGGTCCAGGGAACGGTCGCCGGCTTCTCCACACGGTCTTCGGCCGACCATTGACCCGAGCGGTATTTGTCGAAAATGTCACCCCGGAAATAGGGCTCATCGAGACCCTGCAGCGTGGCGAGGTCTTCCAGCGTCAGCAGGTTGTCACTGTCGCGGTCGAACAGCCGCACCTGCAACACGCGGGTGCTGTCTTCGAGAATCTCCCCCAGTCCTCCCAGACGAAGGTTTTTCGAATAGCCCGTGGCGGTCCGGCCCCCTCCGACTGCGGTATTGATAAACGGGTTCGCCGAACCGATCCAGAATCGGGGAACCAGCAGGAATACCAGCACGCCCAGGACCAGCCCCAGAATTGCCATCCGGGCGAGGCTGAAGACAAATCGTCGCTGCAGCCAGTGACCTGCATAGTCAAGACTGACCCCATGTCGAACGCGCAAAGTGGGAAGGGATGGGGAAGGTGGGGCGGCTGCCGTTTCCGCAGGCGGAGCCTTTCCGGGCAGATCGCCGCTCTGGTCCTGGAAGCTCGGCACCAGGTCCAGTTCCTGGGCCCGGAACAACAGGTTCCCCACGGCCATGGTCCAGAGCATCAGAAGCACAAAGACCAGAACCAGCAAGCCGTACAGGCCGGAGTTGGTCAGGACCGATCCCACCGCCACCAGCAATAACACGAACGCCCCGAGCAGCCAGTACTCCCGGGAGCGTTTTTTCTGAAAGAGAATGATCCAACTCAGGTAGCACAGGAAATGAGCCCCCGAGAGCAGTCTCCCTTCGAGGCTGGGGCCGAGGAACTCTCCCAGGGCGGCGGCTGCGGCAAGCAGTCCCAGGGCATTGCTGCTCCAGGGACCAAGCGACCAGCGGGGGCCCCGCTCGTTGAACAGATAGGCGGCGATGGCCAGCAGAATGGTCACTCCGCCGGGAAAGAAGTCTCCCTCCCCCAACCACAGCATTCCCGACCCCAGGATGACCAGTGCGAACAGGCTGGCAACGAACACATCGCGCAGAGTCATCGAACAGCCTCCAGTACCGGGAAGGGATCGAGCTCAAACAGATCCCCTAGAGTCACCCCGTCCGAGGTGGGACACTCGAATTCCAAACCCACCGCGTCGATCGAGAGCCCCAGACCCGCCCACAGTTCCACGAGGCGATTCCAGGATGCGGGATGCGTTGTGATAAAGAGTTTCCGCGAAGCCTCTCCCCGGCGTTGTTCCAGAATAGTGGCCAGTTCTCCCGTCGCCGGCGATGAACTTCCTTCGGCCAGGGCGAGACTTTCCAGGGCGTCCCGCAAGGTCAGTCCCTGCCCGGGTTCCCCCAGGGAAACAAACTGGCGGCCGCACAGCAAGAGTTGCAGACCGGTGTTCCGGCCGGTCCGCGCGCGGCTGGTGCAGCAGGTGGCGACAAATGAGATCACGGTTTCCAGCCGTTCCAAATCCGTGGAAGCGGGCTGGGGGGGGAGCCACAATTCAACCAGCAACAGCCACTCGGGATCATGTTGCTCCTGGTACTCCCGGACCATCAGTTCATTCCGCCGCGCCGTGGTCCTCCACTGGATCGCGCGCCGACGGTCCCCAGGCCGGAAGTCCCGCAGACGATGAAACTCCTCGTCGAACACTCCTGTTCTGGCCGGAGCGTCGAACTGCGTCCGCTGCTGTGTTCGCAGTGCCTCTCCGAAGCGTCCGGTCAGTCGTCCCACCCGGGGAAGAATCAGCAATTGTTCAGGCAAATTCAGTTCAAATCCCCGTTCCCACAGGCCGAGGGGATACCGCGACGAAATCCGCAACGACAAAAAGTCAAGCACTCCGCGGGAAGAGGCCGCCACCTGGTACGAGGCGAAACGGCTGGAATGGGGGGGGATTCGCTCGAACAGCACATTGGGGTGGTGCTCGCGGGCCCCCTGCCGGAGGTGATCTTCCACCTGCAACAACCAGGAACTCAGCCATCTCTTGCGATTGGTCAGTTCAATCTGGACCGAAAAGGGTTCGCCGGCGAACACCATGTCGGGCAGGGTGCGTCTCCCCCGGACCTGACGCAGCACAAGGATTGTCGCATACCCATTCAGCACCAGGGCCCCCGCCAGCAGGGCAAAGACCAGCAGCAGCATGTTCGAGTGGCCCAGCAACGCACCCAGCAACAACACCACCATGAACAGACTGTAGACCAGCGCTTCGGAGGTCAGCCGGGCCCCATAACGGCGCGCCTGGGGATTTCCTCCCCCCAGCAAATACGCGAGCACTGTCCCCGGCATCTCGGTCAGCCAGCGCCAGCCACCATTTCTCCAACCCCAACCGGCCACCAAAATCCCCGCCACCACCCAGCCCCAATTTGGTGGTCTTTCGCTCAACCAACCGCTGCCGCTGACAATCAGCAGAAGTCCGACCAGAAAAATCAGGGCGTCCCACCAGGTTGGGGGGCTTCGATCAGTCGATGGTGCCGCACGCATCTTTGACGAAACTCCTCAGCAGATGAGGTGGAAACAGACAAAACGAGTACTCGCGACTGCGCAGAATCCGATTGGCTGCCAGGTGCCGCTCGGCGGCGGCCAGTTCAACATGAAGCTGTTCCCGTGTTTTCGCAGTGGCCGCCTCGAGTTCTTTGCGAAGCTCATGAAACCGACGAAACCGGGCCGGGCCCGCCTCTGTCCTTTGTCCCACCTTCGGATCCCCCCGGCGGAAAGCCTGCTGCTCGTCAATCAACCGGCCGAACTCGGAAATCAGTGCCGCTGTTCGCGGAGAGTCGGGGTGATCGAGGAAACGTCCGGGATGTTGTTCAGCCGAGCGCAGGGAGTGCTTCAACTGCCGGACGGTCTGGGGGTTGACGGGGAGTGAGGGCAGTGGAAGCCGCAAGGTCGCCGAGAGTGTCGCGAAGGGGGGAGGATCAATCTGGCAGAAGTCACGAATGATCTGATCCGTCATTTCATCGTACTTGGCACCGCCAATGCCATGCATGAACAAATCCGCCAGATAGAGCCGTGAGAACAGCGTGGTGGTCAGTGCCCGGGTTCTCAGCCGGATTCCACGGGTTGCCAGACGCTGCAGCACAGCGACTGCTGTTGGCAAACCGGCGACACCCGTTGGGAGCGCATCCAGCAGGCCGCGCCCGTCCGACAGCTCAAGGCGGTCGTCGACATGTCTCACCAGCAGTCGTCGTCGCTGGCGTTCCCCTTCGCACCAGACCCAAAACGGAGCCTCCAGCCAGTCGTCATCCGAACGCAGGTCGGGTACGGGATGCGTTCGACTGCGAATGCGATACACTTGGCGATAGTCGGCCAGAGCCTGGTTGTAGACCGCATGGAACCGGGGGAGTTGATTCAGCAGTCGGACTACAAAACGATGAAAACAAGGGAGCTGGCACAGGCCGCTGAGGGGTAATTCGAGGTTGCCGGCGCCCCATGACCATTCCGTGGCCGCCCGGGCTGCAGAAAAGGCCCACCCAGGATTGCTGAGCTGCTGTTCGGCTTGCAGAACCCGTGGCCAGAACTCGACAGCCAAGGGGGTGATTCCCCACGGAGCGAGGACCTGACCGACCCGCTTTCCGAACGACTCAAACAATTGCCGGTTGGTCACCCGGATCTCTTCCCACGGTGCTGCCCCCGGGATGGTGTCATAGGCCAGCGATTCCCATCGCGGGGACGACGCGCTGCCCGAAGGAACGAGTAGACTGGGGGCTGGGGCGACATCGTTGTCGACAATCAGATTCAGTCCAACAGCATCCCCGAGATGGCGGGACAGAGCGGCCACAGCGAAATTCTTGATCCAGACTCCGGGATGAAACAGAGCCGGTTGATGTCCGGTCACGACCCACAGTTGGGAAACTGATGCGGCGCGGGGGAATTGCCATCCACTTTCCGTGCGGATCGCTCGACTGACGACGTTGTGGCCGGCCGCTGTCAGCAGACGCTTGGTCCAGTACTCAGCAGCCTGCCAGACTTCCGCCCGGACAGCCTGCCGCTCGTCGGCGCACGGTCGGAAATCTTCCTGCCATTCTCCGCCGCAGCGGAGAGTATGGAACGCCCGGGCGTTGGACTGTGCCAGTACCGGCAGTCCGGACAAGGGGGGAATCTGTAGCAATCCTCCCTCGTCGGAGGGAGCCCGAAGCTGGGAACGGCAGATCCGCCTCTCCGCCGCAGCAGGCTCCCCACGTGAGTCTGGAAGTGTCGGTTGTGGGGAGGCGGACATGAGGTCGAACGGGTTCCAGGTTCAGTCTGCGGTTGTCACGGAACAGGCCAGGCTGGGGACAGGATGCGTCACCAGGGCCCGGTCCAGAACATCCCGGTAGTGGGCCAGTCGGATTGCGGCGTCATCGAGCGAGCCACCAAACGACCGCTTCTCCTCAAGATAGACCCTGGGAACGGGAAACTCCACAATACGCAACCCGGCCGAAACCGCCTGCACCCAGACCTGCAGCGGCATCGCATAACCCGTCTCGGTGATTTCAAAGTTCCGCAAGGCGCTCACGCGGTAAGCCTTGAACCCGCAGAAGGCATCCGTGAGCCGCAGCCCCAGCCGGTTGTTGACCTCCTCGGTGATCAACCGGTTGATCCGCCGACGATCTTCAGGAGCGGCGTTGTCTCCGGCATGCTCCTTCAGATAGCGGCTGCCAGAGACAATGTCGACGTCATCCGCGAGCGCCTCCACCAAGGCTGGGATCAGCCGTGGTTCGTGCTGCCCATCGCAGTCGATCGTCACGAGCACCTCGGCGTCTGATCGCAGGGCGAAGTCAAACGCACTGCGCAATGCAGCGCCGTAACCCAGGTTTTGTGGATGGGTCACCACCTCAATCCCCGGAATAGCCGCCAGCGTGTCCGCCGTGGCGTCACGGGAGCCATCGTTGATCACCAGGATCCGATCGCTATACCGCCGAACCTGATCCAGCACGCCCGGAATGTGGGAGGCTTCGTTGTAGACCGGCAGAGCTGTGAGGAATGGAAGCATCACAAAGAGTCCTCCCTGGGGAACACGGTTTCCACGCTGCGAAATTCTAGGGGGGTGACGAGAAACAAAGAAGGAGGGAGTTTTCCGATGTCCCGATTGTTCCGCCGGAACCGGCTGTGCCGGTTGCGGAAGGTTTATCCCGGGCAGCTGGATGACTCTCGTGCGGCACCTTGTTTCGACCGAGATGAACCACGATTGTTCTCGGTTCCCTCCCTCTTTATCGGCTGTCACCATTCCCATGCAGAGCGACGAGTCTTCCGAAATCCTGGCTGCCGGCCGTTTCCTCCGTCTGGTCCGGAGGGGGACCTGGGAATATGCCGAGCGGGTTCATCCCCGGCCTGCCGTGGTCATTGTCGCTGTTACACCCGAGGGGGAGCTGGTGCTGGTCGAGCAGTTTCGGGTCCCACTGCAGGCCCGGGTGATCGAATTGCCGGCGGGTCTGGTGGGGGATATTCCTGGGGAAGATCATCCCGATCCCCGCACGCACGCCCGGCGGGAACTGCTCGAGGAAACCGGATTCCGGGCTGGTCGCATCAAACGCTTGTTTGGTGGTCCCGTCTCGGCGGGATTTGGCACCGAAACCGTCGAGTTCTTCCTCGCAACGGGATTGAAGCGGGTTGAGGCCGGCGGGGGTGTCGAGGGGGAACAGATCGATGTTCATCTCGTCCCTCTCGGCCAGGTCGAATCCTGGTTGAAACGCCGGGCTCGCCGGGACCGACTCGCGGATCCCAAAATATTCTCCGGTCTGTATTTCGCCCGGCAGGTGATCGGTACCGGCTCACAAGAAACTGAGTTGCCCCGAAGCTCGAACTCCCGGCGCGGCCAGCTTCAATCCGGCAAGGGTTAAGTGGGGCTGCCTCGGGGGACAGGCTGACCCGCTCAGAGTCCAGCGCGGCCTGAAGAAACCGCTTACCGTCCTGGAAGCGGGTGCTGCTCGAAAAAGTTCCACATCAGGTCATTTGCGGAAATATCCCGCGTGGTCTTCCCCAGGAACAGCAACACGGTGGGCCGTCCTGGCCAGGTGTGACCCCCTCCTTCGATTTCGAGCAGCACCACTTCCGCACCATCGCGGCCCGGCTGGCTGGCGTGGCGCCGTACGAACGTGCCGTCGCGGGAAATGTTTTCGTACTCGGAGACCATCCCGCCCTCCGGGCATTCATTCAGCCGGCGCCAGGTCTCGATTGTGGCGTCAACCGAAAGAAACGTCAGAAACCGGGGAGTCAGCAGGTTGGGGCCATTCCAGGGGACAATCCCATCCTGGCGGCCATGGAAGTGCATGACGGAAACTCCGCGTGGCAAGGGGGCGGGGGTCACCGCCAGAGTGCCCGCTACCGGAGCGATGGCGGCGATCCGTTCCGGAAGTTCGGCAGCCAACCGATGGCACATCATGCCCCCATTTGAAATTCCGGTCGCAAACACCCGGCAAGGATCGAGTGGTATCAGGCTGGCCAGATCATCGAGCAGGGCTGCGGTGAAGGAGACATCATCGACATCCCGATCAGCCATGGGGCCTCCACGGCCACCGCCGTTGAAGGTCTTCAACGGTCCGACCCCCGTGCCTTCAGGATACACCACCACGAACCGGGCCTGATCTGCCTTTTCGTTCAGTCCGGTCAGACGCAGCATTTGCCGGGCATTGGCCCCGGCACCGTGAAAGGCCATGACGACGGGCCATGGTCCCGTGGGATCCATGGCCTGCGGAACATAGACCAGATACGAACGTCGCAGTCCATCCACACACAGCGTCCGTTCATGCAATCCCGACGGCAGCGGAGTCGCTGCCAGAACAATTCCCAAGGTGAGCCAAGACAGCATCAAGTGACCTCCGGAACGGGGCAGGAACTGAACCACTTGGAACCAGACAGCAACCCGAGAAGATTCAATCCTTGAACCAGTCGCTCTGTGCCGCCTGGTTTACTTCGGCCGGTTGTCTGACTTCGCTCGTTTCAAAAACGCGAGCAGATCGAGGATCTCTCCGGGTTGCAGCGTGTCGAGCAGTCCGGTCGGCATGGGAGAGGTCGCTGAGACCTGCTGCGACTCAATTTCGTCCCGATTGAGTTTGACGGTTTGGCGGGGGCGAAAAGCATCCGAAGCCAGAATGAGGCTGCGGTCATCACCTCCCACCAGGCGCCCCACGATCACCCGGCCCTCCTTCGTCTCGACCTGGGTCTGCCGGTATTTCTCGTCGACCGTTTTGTGGGGATCAACAATCATCTCCAAGAGATCCCGGGGGCCGAACCGATTGGCCACACGGCTGAGTTCTGGTCCCACGGAACCGCCGGCACCATTCACCCGGTGACAGCGAATGCACAAGGTCTGTTCAAACAACTGTGCGCCCCGTTCTGGATCGGGACGATGATCCTGCTGTAGAATCTGATCCAGATCACTCACCTGCCACTGCCGGACCACCGGCCGAGCCGCCAGATCCCGTTGCTGGTCGGCGAACGAGTCCCCCTCGGAAGCGAACAAAGCTTCCATCGCCCCTCGTTCTTCGTCAGGGAGTTTCGCCAGAACCTCGTTTCTGAGTGCATCGAGGGCCACGGGCAACAGGTTCCCTCCCGAATGATGGTCGAGCCCCTGCAGCAATTCGAAGTACTGTCGTCGCAGCCCGGCGTTCCAGCCGACCCGTGCCGAGCGGAGCAGAAACAGAAATCTCAAACGCTCCGCGGGAGACTCCCTTGTCTCGGTCCAGGCCAACGCCTGCGCGACGATGCGGGGCGAATCGAAATAGACCAGCAGTTCAGCCAACCATTGATCAACCAGCGGTGCGTCGGGATTCCAACGATCCCGCACATCGGCCAGAAACAACGGTTCCAGTCGGAGAGACCATTCGCGGCACACGGGAGGATCAGGGCGACCCATCCGGGAAAGGCTGACAGACACAGGCCGCAAGACCGCCAGGCGTTGGCCGATTGACAGTTGATGCCAGGCGTCTGGAGGGAAGACTGTCTCTCCCAGACGCTTCAGTAAAGCCAGTTGATCTTCTGGGCGACCAACCCGAGCCAGAGCGAGAGCCGCGGCCGAACCGCGTGGACCTGACGGGTTTTCAGCGAGAGCCCGATCTTTCCACTGGTCCAGAGGTTGGGATTCGAGTGCGATTCGGGCGGCATTCTGCAGGGATGGCTGACGGCTTCCCAGCCAGGCCCATGCCAATTCCAGCCCCGCCGGATCGATCCGGTTGTGAAAGGATTCCAGCTGCCGTCGCAACCGACGGGCGTCGGCTGCGAGCGGCGATTCTTCGTCGTCATCACCGAGAATGGGTGTATGCCCCGTCCCAAGGGCACGTACCCGATAGAGCCCCGACTGGGTTCCACGCCCCCCCGTGGTGAAGTACATAGCGCCATCGGGCCCGAAGGCGACGTCGGTGACATTCAAGGGAGACCCTTCGAGGAACTTCTCGACAGTGGCCACATAACCGGCTCCCCGGGGTATCAAGTGCACGGCATAGATCCGCCCATACGACCAGTCGAGCGCGTAGAGGGCCTCCCGATATTTCCCGGGAAAGTGACTGTGGGTCCCAAATCGGATGCCGGTGGGCGAGGCCAGGCCGATGTCGACGACCGAGGCGGGATGCTCGGGAAACCCCCGATCCCGATTGGCCGTTCCCTGACGAAAGCCATAATCCCCACCCGAGACGATGTGGTGAATGCGGTTGGGACGATACCACGGTGTCCCCAGGTCCCCTTCGTTGTCGGCGTCAAAAGTGAACAGTTCCCCCTCGGTGTTGAAATCGAGCCCATACGGATTCCGGAAGCCCCCGGCGAACAGTTCCCAGCGGCCGCCGTTGGGGTCGATCCGGGTCACATGACCGGCTGGGACCCGGGCATCGGCATCAAACAGGAAGCGGTCCCACTCGCAAGGCAACAACTGATCCTCGGCCTGATTGCGCAGGGGCGATCGGCGGGAAAGATCGGGCGAATTCACCCGGACATTGTTGCCATGGATGCAGTACACCATGCCGTCAGGTCCCAGTGCGAGGGCATTTCGACCATGACCGACACCCCCTTCTGTTTGTTTCAGCAGCGTGACTTCGTCGAATTCATCATCCTCATCGCTGTCACGCAGCCGGAACAGGGCCCGCGAGTTGTTGGCATTTGCGAACAGTGAACGACCGGCGAACAGAACCCCCCGACATTCTTCGAGAGTGTCGTTGATCACTTCGATGCGATCCACGGGTGGGGGCGAATACCGCAGCAATCCCTTCCCTTCCCGTCCGAGAATGATCCGCCCCCGATCGTCGAAAGTGAGGCTGACCCATGACCCTTCCCCTGGGGAGGAACTTCGGATCAGATCGATTTCAAAGCCCGGAAGAATGGCCACCTCGGCGGGCGTCTTGGCCGAACTCTTCCCGAGGGCTCTCTTCCACTGGTAATAGTCTTCCGATTCTCCTTCGGGGTTTCCCCAGGGGAGGTTCCCGAGCAGGCCCAGGCTGCGTACCGGTTCCTCCTGCCCGTTCTCTTCCGGGGTCCACCACTGCGGGTCGCTCACCAGCACATTCGCAGGTCCTTGCCCGGGGTGAAGCAACAGGGCGAGAGCGATCCCCGCAGCCCCCTCCTGATTGACGGCCCGACAGATCAGTTCGTTCGACCCCACCCTCAACAGACCAGTGATGTCGACCGGTTGAATGCGGCGCGTTCCCGTGACTTCAAGGGCCGACTTTCCATTGATCAGCAGGTCCGCCCGGTCATCAGCCAACATCCATACCGATGCCTGGTGTGGAAGGTCGCGCAGTTTAAATCGACGATGCAGTTCGACCGAGGCCCCGCGCGACTGATCGCGGTTGGCCCAGATCCATTGGGGAATCGGGCCTGGCTCAAGCCCCTGGCAGGTCTCCGCGGACAACCAAATGCCCCAGCACAAAATGGCTGTCTGCAAGGCCCTCGATTTCCAGGAGACCAAGGGCGGAGCTGGCGTTCGACCGCGCATCGGGAATTCACCTTGAATGGGGAGCGGGACCGGCAAGTCGGCTCTGAGCATCGTAACTGATTGGAGGGGATTTGGGAGAATCCTGACCGTTGGGACGACCCGGGTTTGTTCTCAGTGGAATTGCGGGACCTGAAGCGTGCGAGTAGTGTCACGTCTGTGGCAGAAGTGTGTGAGACCACAATTCCTCTGGCGAGAGATGTTTGTCATGCATCGGTGTTGCTTCTGGCTGGCCGTTTGGAGCCTGACGCTCCCCGGTACCGCGTGGGCGGAGTCTGCCACGGTGAAGTTCCGGATAGCGGCGGGCGACGTTTCACGACGGCAATCCCCGGTCAAAGTTCCGCTGTCCCACCCGTTTCCCACCACCTCTCAGGTGTGGATTTCCGGTGTCGCCGACCAGCGGGTGCCAGGTCAGGTGGTGGCTCCTTCACCCGGTGATGAGTCGTTGGCGAAGAGTTGGCTGGTCTTCATTATTCCCGAATTGTCGGCCGGAGAATCCCGAGAGGGCTCGGCCGTCATCGAGGCGGAGGCCCGATCGCCCGAACAGACCTTTCGCTGGCAGACGGCCACCCCGGGGCAGACCGAATTGCATTGGGAAAACCGGCCAGTCCTCAGGTACATGCATCCTTCCCTCGACGAATCGACACCCGAGAAACGGGGCGAGACCTACAAGCCCTATCACCATGTCTTTGATCCGCAAGGAAAAATTCTGCTGACAAAAGGACCGGGAGGATTGTTTCCCCACCATCGGGGATTGTTCTTTGGCTTCAACCGGATTTCTTATGGAGCGGGACTCGCGGCCGATACCTGGCACTGCAACAAGGGGGAGTATCAATCCCATGAAGGCTTCGAGCGGGAAGAGGCCGGTCCCGTGTTGGGAAGGCATGTTTGCCGTGTGGGCTGGCACGGCCGGGATGGTCAGGTGTTTATCGACGAATTACGGGAGTTGACCGCCTGGAACACCTCTGGCGGGGTCTTGCTGGAACTGGCATCCCGGTTGACGACGCGCGTCGGTCGGGTGATGTTGGACGGCGATCCCCAGCATGCCGGGTTTCAGTTTCGCGCAAGCCAACAGGTTCCCGACAAGACCGCCTCGCAAACCTATTACCTCAGGCCCGATGGTCGGGGTGAACCGGGCCGATTCCGGAACTGGCCCGACAATCGGGACCACGTCAACCTGCCTTGGCACGCCCTCGCGTTCGTAGTGGATGACCAGCGATACACCGCGTGTTTCCTGGACCGCCCCCAGAACCCCAAGGAGGCGCGGTTCAGTGAACGCGACTATGGTCGCTTTGGGAGTTATTTTGAATACGAACTGACCACCGAGCGTCCGCTCGATGTGCGCTATCGATTCTGGCTTCAAACGGGGGAAATGCAGGTGTCTCAGGTTGCTGCCTTGGCAACCGATTTCGTGCAGCCTCTCCAGGTGACCGTGCATCCGTAGAGCGAGGTTTTCGATTTGGCGTTCCCGGCGTCGATGGATGTCAGGGAATGGCCTTGACTGAACAGTTCCCGCCATTCGGGAGGCTGTTGTTGTGTGGAACGGGATTGAGCTTTCCGCAGAGAGCATTGGGGAGTGTGCCGGATGATGATCCGAAGCGGCTTGCTGCTGGGTTGGGTGGGACTTTTCTGCTGTGTCGCGCCGTTTGCGTCCGGTTTGCAGGCGGAGGACCGGGTCACCCCCGGTCAACTGGTGGTGGAACATCCCACACTGCACAACCTGGGGTTTGAATGGCCGCTGTCGGGAGACGACAACCGCAACGCTACCTGCGAGGTGAGGTTTCGGCCTGTGGGAACTGCCGAATGGCGACCTGCCCCCGCCATGCTCCGCATCGGAGGTGAGCGGATCTACCGTCGGCGTGAGAATCTGGAATACAAGGTTCCCCACGGGTTTGCCGGCAGCGTGCTGAATCTCCAGTCGGATACCGAATACGAGGTGGAATTCCGGTTGACCGATCCCGAAGGTGTCGTCGGATCGGCCAGTCAGACAGTCACCGTTCGGACGCGGCGCGAACCTCAGCCCGCTCAGGGAGGGCGGGTTCTGCATGTGTACCCGCCCGATCATGAGGGAGAACGCGAGGAGCCGAGTTTTAGCAGTCTCTTGCAGGCCTATTACGGTGCTGGACTGGGAGATTGGAACATGGTCTGGGAACGCCGCGTGCAACCCGGAGACGTGATCAAGGTGCATGCCGGGTTGTACCGGCCGGAACGGCTCAATTATGTCGATCCCCAGATGGCGCCCTTTGACGGCACAATCCTGCTGACCGCGAAGGGAACTGCTGAAGCTCCCATTACCATCCAGGCGGCCGGAGATGGAGAGGTAATTTTCGACGGTGCTGGTAACCACCGTCTGTTCGACGTCATGGCGACCCGTCATCACCTGTTCGAAGGGCTGACCTTTCGGAACACCGATGTCGCCATGTTCGCGGGAGCAAAGGAGACCTTGGGGGCGGTTGGCCTGGCGGTCAAAAACTGTCGTTTCGAAAACATCGGCTTCGGTGTCTGGACTGAATACGAGGGGTCAAGCGACTTCTACATCGCCGACAACCTGTTTCTGGGACGTGATGACCGCTACCGGCTGATTGGCTGGACGGGACCGCTCTGGGCCAGTGCCGGGAAGTACGGTTCCCATCAGCTGACCAGCTACTACGCCATCAAGGTCTATGGCCCGGGACATGTCATCACGCACAACGCGATTGCGTATTTCCACGATGGCATCGGCATTTCGACGTATGGAACTCCGCCAGCCGATCCCCACCGACGCGCAAGTTCCATCGATATCACCCACAACGATCTGCATCTCTTTAATGACGACTTTGTCGAGACCGATGGGGCGGTCCACAACGTTCGGGTGATGTACAACCGCGGGGTCAATGCGGCTCACGGAGGTTACAGCGCCCAGCCTGCCTTTGGGGGCCCGGTCTATTTCATCGGGAACCTCCTGTACCATGTCCCTTCTGGGGTTGCCTTCAAGTTCTCGGCCAAGCCGGCCGGTTTGCTGGTCTGGCACAATACGATCATCGCGGAAAATGGCATCCGCGATCCCTCATCCAACATGCACTTTCGCAACAATCTGTTCCTCGGACGAGATACGCCAGGACGTGGGGTAATGGCCTGGGCGAACGCGACCGGGCATTTCAGCAGCGACTACAACGGCTTTCGGCCCAACCGTGGTGTGGAGTCCCAGTACCTGTGGCTGGCTCCGCCGCCGGGCGAGACGGTTTATGAACCACGAGACGAACAGTGGCAGACCTTTCCCGATCTGGCCGCGCTGCGGAGCCAGACCGGTCAAGAGCAGCATGGAATCGAGGTGGATTTTGACATCTTCGAGTCGCTGTCTCCCCCCGATCCCGCGCTGCGTCATGCCGTCTATCATGCCATGGATCTGAATTTCGCCCTCAAGACCAACTCGGCCGCGGTGGATGCGGGCGTGCAGATTCCAACGGTCAACGACGACTTTGCCGGCCAGGCACCCGATCTGGGGGCTCTGGAAGCGGGTCGGCCCCAACCTCATTACGGTCCCCGTTGGCTCACTTGGAAGCCATTTTATCGCTGAGGGAGCCCCTGCCGGATGGGCGGCTGCTGTGCGCCCTTCCGGCCAACCATTAAAGTACGCTGGGGACCCAACGGTCCAGACTCTGCTTCGCTCCTGCTCCCTTCGAACTCCTCCAGACTCCCCTCAGCCATGCCCACCTCGTTCGATCCCCGCCTCCTCGATGCGTTGGCCAAGTACGACACTCCGACGATCTGCAATGCGATCGAACTGTTCGATGTCGTTCCCCGCAATGCCGGGTATATGAACGATTCGATCAAGGCGTGTTTCCCGCATCTGCCACCGATGGTGGGCTTCGCGGTCACCTCGACATTCCGCAGCATGTCGCCGCCACGCAGCGGCGATGTCTACGCCAGCATGAGCCAGCAAGTGGAGGCGTATGCCAATTTGCCGGGTCCGGCCGTCATGGTTTACCAGGACCTCGATGTGCCCATTGTATCGGCGACGTTTGGCGAAGTGATGTGTTCGGTGTACCAGTCTTTCGGGGCCCGCGGAATCATCACTTCGGGGGCTGGGCGCGATCTCGAGCAGGTAGAGAAAATCAAATTCCCCGCCTTCACGACGGGAACCATCTGTTCGCACGGCTACTGCCACACTCTGGCGGTCAATGTCCCGGTGACGGTGGGGGGCCTGACGGTCTATCCGGCTGATTTGCTGCATGGTGATCTCAATGGGGTCACGCGGATCCCGCTCGAGATCGCTTCGGAAGTCCCCCAGGTCTGCGAGGAATTGGCGGCTGCGGAGAAGATTGTGTTGGATTATGTCCGGGGAGTGAATCCGACCGCCGCGGGACTCGCTGACGCCCGCAAGGCGTGCGGAGACATGATGAACGCCACCAGTGCGCGAGTTCGCCGCAAGCGCTGACCCGGTGAACCGGATTCCGTGCCAATTCGGTGGAGTGCAGGACGGACGCCAGAGCAAGGCGTGTCCCGCTGTGGCGTCCCGCACTCGTGCAAAGGACCTGTTGACCCGAATTGGAGAAACGACTTTGCGACGCGAAAATACCCGCAGGTAGAATCCTTGTGGGAGTTCCTGTTTCCGAAGTTTTTGAGACCCACGTTTCCAGCACCGGAGTGAGTCATGTGGCAGTTGCAAGGACGGGGAGTTGCGCATACCTGCGATGGGCTCTCACGCCGGGATTTTCTGCAGGTCGGCTCTCTCGGGGCGGGGATGGGATTGGCTGATTTTGCGGCTCTGCAGGCCGTGGGAGCCGTCGATCCAAAGAGTGAAAAAAACGGTATCATGATCTTCAATCTTGGTGCCCCGAGCCAACTGGATTGCTGGGACATGAAGCCCCAGGCCCCGCTGGAGATCCGGGGACCGTTCCAGCCGATCGAGACCCGGGCACCTGGAATCCGAATCTCGGAAATGTTTCCGGGAATGGCCCGTCACGGCGAGAAGATCTCCTATGTCCGCACGGTGTACCACACTGCCGCTGCGGTGCATGATACCGGGCATCAGATGCTGCAGACCGGGCGGCTGTTCTCGGGTGGTCTGGAGACTCCGCACGTGGGGTGCGTGCTGGGCTTTCTGAAAGGACGAAAAGGTGACCTTCCCCCGCATGTTGTTCTGCCAGAAAAGATGGGACCGACCGGGGGGAATCTGCCCCATGGGCAGGAGGCAGGCTTTCTGGGGAAACCCCACGACCCATTCGTGCTGAATGCAGATCCGTCCGCGAAAGATTTCCGCGTGCCGGATCTGCTGCCGCCAGCCGAGTTGCCGGTGGTTCGAGTCGACCGCCGGCGTCGTTTGAGAGAAGTCGTCGATCAGTCGGTGAAGGATTTTGAGGCGTCGCCACAGGCCCGACTGATGGACGCCAATTTCGAACAGGCCTACCGGCTGATGACCTCGACCCAGGCGCGGGAAGCGTTCGCGCTTGATCAGGAATCGGACGCGTTGCGCGACAGATACGGCCGCAACCGGTTTGGACAATGCCTGCTGTTGGCACGTCGTCTTATCGAGCGGGGTGTGCGGTTTGTAACGGTCAACACGTTCCTGACGGTTTTTAACGAGATCACCTGGGACATCCACGGTTCGGTCCCGTTCACCTCGATCGAAGGGATGAAAAAGACTGTGGCTCCCGTCTTCGATCAGGGGGTCTCGGCATTGTTGGAGGATCTTGAGCAGCGGGGCCTGCTGGAGAACACAGTCGTGCCTGTGCTGGGTGAATTCGGTCGGACACCCAAGGTGAATCCCGCCGGGGGGCGCGATCACTGGCCGCAGGTCTGGACCGTCTGGTTTGCCGGTGGGGGGATTGTGGGGGGACGGGTTGTGGGACAGAGCGATGAGATCGGAGGGTTCCCCCTGGACCGACCCACGTCGACCGCCGAGGTGGTGGCGACCATTTACCGCTCCTTGGGGGTGGATCTGGAACATGTTCTGCCCGGTCCACAGCAACGGCCGATTCCAGTCGTTGACAGTGGAGTGCGCGAGATCCGTGAGCTGTTTTGATCCAGGCCTGTCAAAAGTCGACCCACGGATGACTGAAGGAATGGTTTGAGACCGGGAGAGCCATAAAAAAACGCACGCCAGTGACGGGACTGGCGTGCGTGGTCAGAAGCTCGGGAACATCCGAAGGCCTGGCGAGAGAATGGACCGACGCGACCCATCTCCCGCAGGTCTCCCGACTGGGGCAAACTAGATTCCCGGAATGTCCAGTTTCTCCTCCGAGGCGATGCGGCGAAGCTTGGCAAGCGCCCTGGTTTCGAGCTGGCGGATCCGCTCTTTGGTCACACCAAACCGGCCCCCCAGTTCTTCCAGGGTTTCCGGCTCGGTATTCTGCTCGAGCCCGAAGCGGGAGATGATGATGCTCCGCTCACGTTCATCCAGGCGGCTGAGAATGCGCATCAGCGCCTCGTGTTGCTGCACATTGGTCCGCTCTTGTTCGAACTGGTCCGAGCGGCGATCGGTGGAGGCGAGAAACAGCTCTTCGCTCCCCGTGCGGTACCGTTCATGCCAGGTATTCTCCGCCGGGATCGACCGGGCGTAGTTCTTCATGATGGCCCAGCTCGCATAGGTCGAGAATTTGAATCCCCGACCGTAGTCAAACTTCTCAATGGCCCGAATCAGGGACAGGTTCCCATCACTGACCATTTCGAAGAAGCTGACTGTGGGCTTCACATGCTTCTTGGCGATCGAGACGACGAGTCGCAAATTGCTGCGGATCAGGAGATTCTTGATCTCGTTGGCCGCATCGAGACAGGTCTCGATCTGGTCCATGAGGGCCGATTTGGCCCTTGAGACGTCGAGCTTTTCCCGGAGCTTGGCTGCCGAATACTTCAGGTAGTTGAACTTCCGGAAGTAATGCACTTCCTGCTCGCGTGTCAGCAGTGGGATCTTGTAAAGCTGCGCGAGGTAAGGAGGCAAACCAGGCGGAGGCTTGGGAATGCTCATCCGTGGGGATTCCGGCACCGGGCTGTGCAGAATGGTCTCGTCAGCCCCGGGAGCCTCGAACTCCGGGTTGTGGATGTAGTCAATTGGCTGATCCAGCAGCCTCTGTGCCCGCACTTCCGTGACAATCCGGTAGATGCTGGTGCGGGTCCGTCCATATTTTTGCGCAAGTCTTGGCACTTTGATTCCTTTCCGAAAACCCCGGTAGATTTCATTCTTCACGTCGTCCGTCAGTTGCAGCTGAGCGTCGGGGAAGACAGGTTCGTCCGGGTTGTTGAGGTCGTGATGCTTGAGAGTAGTCCGAATGGTCTCGACCGCCCGCCCGAGTTTCCGAGCGAGTCTGCGACTGATTTCCGTGGGAGATCCTCCTGCCTGGGCCAGGCGTCGTGCCCGGCTGATGATCTGCCGGCGGTCTTCCTCGGTCAGTCGGTTGAATCCCCCCGTCTGTTCGACAGAGATTCCCTGACGTGTCAGAAACCGTTCCACTGACGATCGCAGAAAGCCGACCCGTTTCCGATTTCCAAAAACGAACCGCCGACTGATCAATCCGCGGTTTCGCCAGCGGTCGACTGTCTTGGTCGAAACGCTGAATTGACGGCTCAATTCCTCGACCGTCCAGACTTCTTCCGTGCAGGATTCGGCGGGGATGTCGGCGCTGTCCGAGAGATCCTCGATGAACAGTCGCAGGTCGTGCGCCGCTTCATCTCCAGACAACACCAGATCAGGGTAGAGTTCGGGCCGAAATTCGGTGATCTTCTGGCAAAGATCCTGGTAATGGTATGTTTCATTGGATTGCAGCTCGTGGACCAGACGCTCGGCCCGCTCAATTTGAGCGAGACGGACATCCCGTGGCATGAAGCGGACCTGCTGATCCTTGAGCTGGCGAATCGCCGGGTTGTGGTAATGAGCCATGTTGAGCAACGACCTCCTCTCGAAGCCGCCCTCCAATCTCCTGCATTCAGGAGTTGATTGAGGGCAAATTGAGTGCCGAACAAGCCGGAAAATTCGATTCCCGGCAAATCGACAGGATTGGGGCTGCTGGGGACCGTGACCGAACTGCTCCTCGCCGTTCGAGTCCGTGATTCGTGACCCGATTCCTGAATCCAGAATCCGACGGCCTCTGTCAGACAACTCTTTGGTGTCCCCGCAGGACTTGTCTCAAGCTCGTCATCTAGTAATACGTTGACAGGTAGAAAGTGGATCAATGAAATATTCGCCAAATAAGTAATTTCTTTAAGGCGGCGTAAGCTGAATAATAGCAAAGGGTTGTGTCGTAATCTGGAGGGCATGCGCCAGGCCGAGCATGTCTTTCTTACCCGGGATGTGGAGAGAGCAATGGCCGAGGCTCGTCCGGTAGCCCTCCGATTTCCTCTTTTCGAGGCTGGGTGAGTTCTTCATTCCAGCGGCTCGCCATCCCATCTGCGCCCGGTGGCGCCCCAGCCCGTTGGAAGGACGAAGCGAATTTTCTGAGAAGGGGGGCGTTCGTAGCTGATCAAGGGGTGATTCCCAATGAATTTGTTGTGCACCGATCGACTCCTCAATCGGTGGCCACCAATTTGCAAAAGGGGGATTCCCGCGTCGGTGCGGATCGCTTCCGGCACCCTTCCGTTGTGGCACAATCGGTCCCAAACATCGTTCGGCCAAGTCTTTCTCCCGGACTTTGCAACAGGTACTCCACCCCCAAATCTTCCCCATGTGCGAGACCAGGGTGGCTTTTGCCCTCAGGAGAAGAGAGTGGTGGGGAAAGGCAACGCTGGGGCTCATGATGGATCCACAAAGATTTCGGAGAAATTGCTTTGAATGCCCCCAATATGCGGGATTCACGCTGCTGAGGGCCGAAAGGGGATTTTTGAACGTCGCAAACTGCAGCACATCGTGCAGAATCGCTCGCGCAGTTTGGCCTTGTGTAATCCCGGGTACCGTCAATCAACGAGGGCAAGGTCGAATTCGTGCATCGGATTTCAGGTGTTTTCCGCACACCATTCGATTCCATCCAGTAAACTCAGTGCAGAGGGCTCCCGGGTTGTTTGACACAAACCGGAGGAGGTTCACGGCGGCGCGAACATGGCCGAGCCGACTCAACCATCCATGTCGCCTGGTGCCATGAGCCCCATAACAGCCATTCCCAGGGGTCAGCATGACACAGTCCTCCTCAGGTCCCGCCGACTTCGAGTTGAACCCAAAAGATCAATCCGCGCCGCTTTATTCCGGGGGTTGGGGGGCGACGGTGTACGGGTTGTTTGTCCTGGGAGTTGGTGCCGCAGTCGTGTTTGTCATGTCGCTGCTGGTGGGATCCCTGGTGGACGTGCCCGGGGTCGCTGGGGTTTTCCTGATGCGACTGCTGTTGGTTGTCGTCCTCTGCGCGGTCGTCAGTGCCGTGTCCCGTTACCTGGCTCAGGCTCGGTTCCGGACGCTTTGGGGGTTGAAACTTCAGAGAGGTGACGCGGGGGGGCTGGCGGGTTTGCTGGTTGGCCTGATGGCAGTGGGGGCTTGGAGTTCCGGCCGATTGTCACCGACAGACGAAAACAGCCCTGTCGCCGTTGGTGAGGTGGTACAGATTGAAGGGCCCACCATTGAGGGGGCGACCTGGACGCTTGCCGATCATTCAGGCAAGGTGGTTCTGGTCGATTTTTGGGCGACCTGGTGTGGTCCCTGCGTGACCGAAATTCCGCAGATCGCGGCCGCTTTTGAGAAGTTTCACGACCAGGGACTCGAGGTGGTCGGAATAAGTCTCGATCGTTCGGTCAGAGACTTGCAGGCTTTTTTGGCCGATCATCCCGAACCCTGGCCGCAGATTCATTTCGGTGATCGGCAGGACAATCCACTGGCGGAACGATATCGGATTGAGGGGATTCCGTTTCTGGTGGTCATCGGACGCGATGGGCGGGTGATGGCCGCTGACGTGCGGGGAGCCGAAATTGAACAGGCCTGCGAGGCCGCAATTCAGGGAAAGACGTGGCGACGCGATCCCTGGCCAATCGGCGGAGTTCTCAAGCCCTTGGCATGGATCACCACGGCGGCACTGCTGTCTCCTCCATGGCTGCTGACGGCTGGCCTGCTCGTGACCGGGATTCTGGGAGGAATGCTCGAAGGCAAGTTCCGCAGGCCTGAATCTCCACTGAAGGAATCCACTTCGGCGATCGCCTGAGTCCCATCACAGTGGGGCAGAGGCGACAACTGGTTTGGGGATGTTTGTTCGCGTCGGTCCATGATCCATGTGGAGTGCTGCGGCCGCGATGTGCCGGGGTATCCGTAAATCCGGTCAGGCGGCCCGGGCGAGCGGAAATTCGCCCGCCTGCTCCATTGCGATCACTTCCTGGACCAGGGAGAGATAGTCATCTGCTCCGGGGCAGCGGGCAGCATAGTCGAAAATCGACTTTCCAAAGCTGGGGGCCTCGGCCAGTTTGATGTTCCGGCGGACGCGGCTGGAAAAGATTCGTCCGTTGGCCCAGGGGGCTTCGGGGTCACTGGACGAAAGGAACGTCTGCAGGTCGCCCGCGACATCTGCGGCCAACCGGGTGTTGGTCTCATACATGCACAAGACGATCCCGCTGACACGCAGGTCGCGATTCAATCGCCGGGTGACCAGGGCCGTGGTCTCCAGCAGTTTTGAGAGACCGTGCAGCGCCAGGAAATGCGGCTGCAGAGGAATGAACACCTCTCGCGCCGCCGAGAGAGCATTGACGGTCAGCACCCCCAGAGAAGGGGGGCAGTCCATGATCACATAGTCGTAGGACTCGACGGCGAACAAGTCGTCCAGCGCCTGCCGCAGGATCAGTTCGCGTCCTTGCGTATCGGCCAATTCCAGCTCGGCCGCAGCCAGATCGATGCTGGCCGGTGCGAGCCACAACTGAGGCCCCACCAGCCTCCGGATCTGTTGCAGTGACCGTTCACCCAAAAATGTGTGATAGATCGTGGGAGCGTTGGGAGGAAGTTCAACGCCCAGATGCAGTGAGGCGTGGGCCTGGGGATCCAGATCCAGCAGACAGACCCGTTTTCCCTGCCGGGCGAGACCGGCGGCCAGGTTGACACTGGTGGTCGTCTTGCCGACGCCCCCCTTCTGATTCATCACGGCAATGCTGCGCACGGGAACTCCTTCTCCCAATCCAAGTCCAACTCCCGGGTGACGAGCGGTCACCCGGTCCCCGATGGTTCCACAGAGGGGGAAGCGGAGTATATCCCGAAGGCCGGAATGTCAGAAGACGGAAACCAACCGCAAAAAATCGATTGCCCTGGCAGAGCCAAGCCAGAGGAGCGGTTCGCCCGGTTGAGGGGCACTGCGGAAAAAATCGAGGCTTCTGTGGGGCGACCTTGACCGCTCTGGGCTCCACCCAACGGGCACATTTGAGCCGCTGACTCCTGCAGCCCGCACCGTCGACCGGGATCGGGTGGCACTGGCGGAGCACTCGTTGACAATTTCCCGCCGACAGGGGGAACCATTCAACGCGGATCCGGCTGACAACCCGTGGTCGGTATTCCTTCGCATTGCGGAGGGGCTGCCGTTCCCAAGTACGTGGCTCAGACAACAGCTTGGCCCAATCCTGTCGCCACGCATGCCGTGGGGCTGGAGGTGATGGATTCTCGGCGGCGATCGGCCAGGTGTCTGCGGAAGGTCTCAGAAACCAAAACCGCCGCGCATCTCGTAAATCGTTCCCGAGATTTTGCCCACGACCGGCTTCCCGGCTTCCTGGCTGGCCGATTTCAACTCGATTTTCCCGAGGAAGGAACGCATGCCTGGCCCGAAACCAAAGCCTTCACCTTCCGTCAGCATGCCCTGCACCCCGACTTCGCGGTTCTTGTCAGTTCCCGGAGTGAACTGATCAGGGGGGATGGTCAGCATCAACAGCAGCGGCTTCTTTTCACCTCCCCGAGTTCCCCGGAGGACGACCTGCGGGGGAGGAGGTCCGGGAGGTCCACCGAAGGGGTTTGGGGGGCTGGGACGCGAGATGGCTGTGACCTGCTCAAATTCTACTGGATCCCCGTTCAGGATCAGGGTGAAGGTGACTTTGTCGCTCGCGGCTGGCTCTTTTGCTTCGGCGGGTGACCAGGTGGTACTGAATTCTCCCTGGGCCCGTCCGGCCTCACGCATGTAGAACGGCTTGGCCGGTTGCTTCTCGATATGAACCGGGCCGTCTTTGAGCTCGTCCAGAATCTCGCGGCGCCGCTCCTGAATGAATTTGCGGGCAGACTCCACGGCCTGCGAATTCCCCTGTTGGGCGGGATGCAGGTGATCGCTGACCAATTCCTGGATGCGGTCGAGTTCGGCCAGCATGGGCTCCTCTTTCCAGGTCTCTTCCACCAATTGCAGCAGCGTGTCGTGGTACCGCTGACGGAATCCGGGATCCTGGTTCAATTGCCAGGCCAGCTGTCCCTTCGCATAGACGGACTTCTTGCCACCCTGGCCAGGAAAAAAGGGAGGCGACAATGTCATGTCGGCACCCCAGGGAACAAACCGGAAGCGATCGTCTCGTGGGTCGTGATAGATGTAGTAGTTGTTTTGGTTATTGGCGTAACCATCCCAAAAACCGAGCAGTGACTCGATGGCCCAAAACTTGACGAATTGATCGAGATCGATGCGTTGAGAGAGACGTGCGACATAGTCATTGCCTGGGTTGGCGAGGATGGATGCGATCTGACGAAGGTCATCGCGGTCATCCTCGCCCTTCTGTTTTCCCTCGAACCGGTCGATGCGGTCATCAAAGAAATCGGTGGGAAAGACCCCTTCGTACAGATGTCCCGTGTCACTCCCAAAATGCCCGCGTAGAAAAGGTGAATCGACCGACTCCAGGTGGGTATAGACCCCCAGGGATTCTCCATTCACGCTGACGACTGCGAGGCTGGACCGGGGAGCGGGCAGTCCCGCCGCTGCGAACAGCCGATAGGCGAGGAACTGGCTCGCCAGCGAACGATCCTGCTTGTTGTTGTTCAACGTCAGCTTTTCGAGCCCCCCCATCAGCCGTTGGCCTGCGGCATCGAGCTTCACCTTCAGGGAAGGGCGGTCGGCATCCATCGAGCCGAAAAAGCCTTTCTTGCGAATCGCGGCTTTCCCCAGTACCCGGCCGTCCACCTTCACCGTCGCCGGAAAATAAGTATACCTGGGCGAGATGGGTCCCTTGCTGAAGGCGGTGACGAAATCGAGTGTCTGCTGCCGCAGTTCATTCCACTTTTCACTGTCGATTTCGATTTCCACTTGGAGCAGGCGCTGGCCGTCGAACAACTGCTCCGTCGTGAGTGGCGATTCAATCGCCGACTCCTGTGCCACCAGACAGGTCGGAGTCCATGGACCCACCCAAATTGTCACACCCAGGAGGGCGAACAGGCTCATGCAGCGGGCAGCTTTCAGCATGGAACTCTCCAGGCAATGGGGGCCATCCCAGCCCTGAATTGTGGGAAAACAATGGCCAGGCAGGGAATCGAAAGTGACTTGAAGTGTAGCGATTCCGCCTGGTACCCGGGAATCTGATCCCTCAGGCCCCTTGCCTTGTGGAAAGAAGCCGTACTGGACGCCTGTTGCCAGGATCGCACACTCTCGGAACTTGAGTCACTTCGGGAGCGTCGATTCCGCCCCGAAATGTGCGCTTTTCCGGCGATGGTTGGTGCGACGCATGTCTTGGCACTGTCGGATGTTGGAGACCTGCTGATACGGCAGGGGATTGGTGGGCGACCGGGTTTGCGGATCTCTCATTCAGATGAACTTACGCTGGTGGAACATTCACTGGCCGGATTCCTGTTGTGGACCCTGCGGACAGGTCTGTGGAGCCATCACGTTGCCAATCCAACACGCGGATCTGTCAGTCGAAGGCCGTCCGTCAAACCCAATCGGCCGTCTCCCTTGACCCTTTCACGCCAGAGGTCAAGAATCTGATCGCAGAGCCGGGGGGAACTGTCGTCTGGACCCGCCGCTTCGGATCGTCTTTTCCTTCAGGTTCCGATGTCGATGTCCCCTGCATTCCCTCCAGTCAATACGTTCCTTGGTATGGTGTCACGGGTCACCCTGATGGCATTGGTAGGAATGGTGCTGGGGGCACTATTTGGCTGGGGCGCTGGTTCCATCGCTCCCTCGTTCTTTGCGACGCTTCAACCCTGGACCTCAGTTGAGCCGCTGGGAATGGCGATTGTGCTGGGGGCATTTGGAGGGGTGCTGTGCGGTGGGGCCCTGGGTGGATTCGCCCTTTTCCTGCAGTTGCTGGTGATCTGGCGGTCGGGACGGCAGTGACCCTCGTGGAAAGCCTTGTTCGGTGATGACCTGCAGGGTACCGGTCCGGAAGAATTCCCGATGATGATCGTCCTGGGCTCAGGGAGAGGACGTTGGCGTTTTCTGCTCTGCCAGCAATCTCTCGATGGTCTTGGTCAACTCCTCGTCTCCCCGGGCTCCCTTCCAGCGCAGTTCTCCCTGCCACCACTGGCGGATGTAGCCGTCGGCATCGATGACGTACACCGTTGGCCACATCGTGTTACTCCAAGCCTTCCAGTTCTTCGCCTCAAGATCGACCAGTACGGGATAGGTCACGCCGTCCCGCCGCGCTGCCTCGCTAATCGCGGCGACCTGCTTTTCCTTTTCCGTCTCGGGGGTCTGGATGCCGAGCACGGTCACACCCCGGTCGGACCATTCGGTGTGCCAACGCTGGTACAACGGCAGATTGCGCTGACAGTTAACGCACTCGAACGCATAGAAGTGGAGGATCACCACCCGTCCCCGCAGTTTCCGGAGTGACAATGGATCGCTGTTGATCCAGTGGGTGGAAGCGACCAGTTCGGGGGCGAGGGGATAGATACGGGACAGGCCCGCTGTGTCGAAATCGGGTCCCAATCGCCGGTGATATTCCACCTGCTGGGCACGGGACAACAAATCGAGCAGGGCTCGGGGTTCACGCTGACGGGCCTCGTCCACCACTGTCTGCAGCGGGGTGGTCTCCTGGCCTTCCCGCGTGGCTGTCTCGAGCCTGGCGACGGCCGCGTCGGTGGCGGCGGCCAGTGAGATCATTTTCCGCGTGGTGGTCTTGTTGATCCGCAACTCGTCGGCGAGATCTTTCCGCAGCAGTGCCCGTTCTCCCTGGGCCCGAAACTCCAATTGTTCGAGACGTTCCAGAGTGGCGCGATCCACGTGGAGGAACAACCAGTCCCGAACCGTCCGTTCACATTGCAGCACAACCCGCCGACGTTCAGCAAAAGGGAGATTGCGGGCCCGCCACCATTCCCCATCGACCTTGGCAAAAACCGCTTCCAGCTGGCTTCTATTCTCCCGCGTGCTGAACCCGAGTTCCCGTTGCACTTCGGGTGCATGCAGCAGCCCCAGCAGCACCTGGGGAACGAGGATCTCCGCCTTGGGGGCCGGTTGTTCGGCGTTTGTTGGCGACGTCTGCCCAGAAGCAACAAGCGGAGCCGCAGACAGCCACGCCCACCAGACGAGCTGCCTCACGCGCCACTCCGATCGACATCCAAAACCACGAGACATCCACGCGCCTCCAGGTCATCTGTGTTCCGGGGTCCGTCTGGGTTCCGGTGGTGCCCGGGGGTCAGGGAGTGACGGCCTCGGCCATGACCCGGCGATAGGTTTCGCGAGCCTGGTCATAGGCTTTCTTGGCAGCCTCGCGCTCGGATTCGCGGATGTTCCCCTTCTTTTGATTCCAGCAGACATCCACGGCATCGAGACACCACTGGGCGCTTTGTCGACTGGCCCTGACAGGTTGACCCGCCACTTCCACCCAGATGGGGTTGGTATGCACGCTGGGAAAGATCCGCACGGCTACCCAGCTCGACTGCTGGATCTCGACCGGGATCTGCATCGATTGCAGTGCTCCATCGGCTTCGATTTCACGAGTGGCGACGGGCTTGCCATTGACGATGATCTCCACAGGAACCCGGCGTGTCTGTCCGACCCGGGATCGTTCCAGATTCCAGTAGGGCTTTTCATCGAGCCGCCGGCTCCGGATCGCCTCGGTCTCGACGGTTGGTTGGGCGTCGGCGAGATAGGCCGAGACATCGAACTGGACCTGCAAGGTCCCCGGCTTCTCAAGGGCGAGCGTGCTGATCCTGCCAGCCGATCCCGGCTCTCCGACCGCGACGTCGTTGATGCGGTAGTCGAGGATGTGGCTCAGACCGTCGCCACAGTAGCTGCGGCCGGTCTTCAGTCCCTGAACCCAATTGTCGTAATTGAGTTCCTCGTCGTCACCCAGCTTGACGTAGATCCGCCCCAGTCCGACCTTGTCTCCATAGATACAGGGGAAGTCGGTTTCACCGCTGATGCGTGAGGTCATGCCGCAATTGAGTGTGTGATACCAGACATTCAGTTCCCAGATGGCCGGTGTGTCGACGGCCGAGATGAAGTCGCAGACTCCAGTGGTGGTGGTGACGACGTATTCATTGGCTCCGATTCCATCGAATCGGGGCATGGCCAGATCGGGGAGTTGGCTGGCGGCACGCCCGTTCCAACCGGCAGCCGGGTTCCGGCCGCGGAACTGCCGCGATCCATCCGGCATGACATCGGGCAATTCGAGTCCCCATCCCGAGTGACTGTAGCCAACGACGCCTCCCTGTTCCTTCCCCCAGGCCAATACGGGCTGGGTCCAACTGGGCCACTGCTCGATGTACTCGGCACCGGGATAGTCATCTTCGGTCAAGCGCAACAGACAGAGATGTCCAGCATGCGACGAGGGGAATCCACTGACTTCCACGTCATAACGCATCAGGTAGTTGGGACGGGAGAGAGCTGAAGTCTTCCCCTCAAAATACTGTTTCTGCGTGTACCAGCAGGGGCCCCAACTGAGAACACAGCCAACATTCAGGTCCTCTCCCAGGATGTGCCGCATCATGTCGGCCGGAGTGACCCCCTCGGTGGGATTTTCATAATGGGCGCAGCCGGCGGCATGGACATGGTGATCTCCTGAGAACCAGCGCCGCGTGGCGGGATGGATCCACCGGCTCAATTGAAATTCCTGCTTCTGGCTCTGGACTCCCGACTTGACGGTGATCTGATGGACGGTGGCGCGGTACTCGGGACCGCGCGACACCGCAAAGGTGTAGTCACCCGGCGGCAGGTGGACCGACTCTCCATCGGCCCGGTAGATCTGGTTGTGGAAGAAAAAGTCGGGAGCCAATCGGCGGGCAGGGTTCGGATAAACCCGGCCGCGCCGATCGCGAATCACGAAGGCAGCCGTCGACGGACGCCCATCGAAATCGCGAATCCCCAGCACCAGCTCCACCGCGGGAATGCACTGGAAGAGAATCGGCACCGTGTTGCGAAAACCGATGTCCTGGGTTCCCTGTCCAACATTGAAGCCGAGATTCGCCTCCCGCTTGCCCACCTCCCGGCTATACAGCTGGAGAATCCGATACTCGAGGTTGAGCCCTGAGAGAGCCGGTTTGAGTGGTTGGCTGGTGAACAGGCTGGCGTCGAGCCAGCGATTGGGGACATCGGCCGGGGCCACCTGGATCTTGGGGTTGGGTGACCCCGAGCTCTGTTTGTAGAGAGGGGCCAGGTTCGGACTCTCGACTCTCAGTTCCGGGGTGATTCCCGGTTCGTTGTGGACCTTTACGAGAAAGGTCCGCCAACCCTGTTGAATGAGTTCCTTGCGGGCCGGGCCTTCCACGACCGACACGCGGCTCTCGGCATTGATCGTCACGCCAGCCACGCAAAGCGGATCGAGCACCGCCTGAATAGCCGCCGCCACCTTCACGGGATCCGATTCGCCCTTCAATTGCTGCAAGGTTGCCTTCTGGGCTTCGGAGAGAGGGCTGCCGACGAAATCCAGTGCTTCGGTCAGTCGCTCTGTCGCCGCAAGCAGGGGTTGGGCTTCCACCCGGACCACCTTCACAAACTCCTTCGGTTTTTCCTGAGCCCCCGGCTTTTCCTGTGCTGTCAAAACCGGCAGGTTCCCCAGGGACAGCAATGTGGCGAACAGCCCCAAGGAGAGAGTCAGTGGCGATTTCATCACAGGAAATCCTGTAAAGTGAGTGGAAAGCATCCGAGGGCGAACTGGCAGCGCCATCAGTTGGTTGATTCAGAGTCGCCTTCAGGGCGCGGTTGTGGACGGAGGCGAGGCCGTGCCGGTCCTGAACCGGGGCCAGTACGTCTTGGTCCCCGGGCGTCTTCAGACACGCGAGTGTCACCATCGGGGCCCCCCTCTGTCTCGGGATCTCCATTGTTCATGGGGGGGCCAGGAGGGGCAAATGCCGGACCGCGCCCTCCTTGTCGTTGGAACTGGTTCAGCCACTGCGGTTGAGGTGGGGGAGCGGGAAATTCATCCGTGTGGGCTCGCATATACATCTGCCGCAGCTTCATCTCTTGCGACCCGTAAGGGACTCGCATCACTTCATCCTGTTGCTCGCCCTTCATCTGCACGAAAAACTCCTCAAGTTTCGAGGGATCGATGTCCTGGGCACGCTTTCGGAATTCCGCCTGGATGCCGCCATAGATTCCCAACAGGAGCCGGGCCCCTCGGCGACGCTCCTGCTCGCGTCCCAATTGACGGCGGCGCTCCTCGTTGGGAATCGCGGCGATCATCGCGTTGATCAGTTCGGGTTTGAGCCAGGGGGGATTCGGATCCCGGCGGTCGGCCGGGTTGGCGGCCTTCAGAATCAGGGAGTAGCGGGAGAGTCCTGCCTTGTCACCCAGACGGTCGGCCGTCAGATAGCCATTCTGGATCAGGGCCTCCTCCAACAGCGGCATGACCGCCGCGAGATCTTCGGCTGTGAAACCCAGACGCCGTCGCCGCCCAGAGTCACCCGATTCGGCCGATTCCTGGCGTTGCAGCAAGGCGCCGATCTGCTGGGCGCGCCGCACAGGATCGGTCTCATTGCGCAGGTCGGACCGTTGACCGGGAGACAGAGTCTTCAGCCAGTCGTAGTAGGCGTCCAGAGCCCGATTGAGTTTGCCCCCGGATTTGTCATCGGAGTGCAGGGCTCTCTGCAATTCCCGCAGCCGCTCTTTCTCGGCACCCGACAACGCCCGAAATTTCTGGAGATTCCGTTTCAGATTCTCTCGCTCGGGAGCGGACAACCGCGACAGCCGTGACAGGTTTTCTTCTCTTTGTCGTCCCTGATCATCAGACGCCGCTGCGGTGGGAAGACCCCCGCCGAGGCACATCATCCCGCCGAGGCAGGTCAACAGGATTGGCCAGAATCGATGCGGGGAGCGTTGGACCGGTCGGAGC
>JBKDUK010000403.1:0-11546 GCA_046339535.1 Planctomycetaceae bacterium
CTCTTGGACCGTGGGAATCTGGAAAGCGTGGAGAGGCAAACTCAGTCTGACGCTCCTTCAGATCGAACGCGTCAGTCAGGGCGAACCGGGCGTCCTGGAGAGGCGAGCGAGTGCGGTTGGGTCAACAGCCCATACATTTCGGGCCGCCGGTCGGCCAGCCGATCAATCTCATGCTTGTCGGGCACCCGGATGATGTGTTTCCGCCGAGCCCGGGCCAGGTCGATGTCGGCATAGAGAATGTCTTCCGAGGTGGTTTTCGACTCAGCCAGCGTCTGGCCATTGGTATCGCAGATCTTGCTCATCCCGATGAAGGGGAAGCCCCGCTCGGTCCCCACGCGGTTGACGGCGATGAAATAGACGGCATTTTCCAACGCCCGGGCATTGATCACACTGCAGGCGGTGCACTCGGCTCCCGGGGGCCAGTTCGTGGGCAGGGCAATCAGGTCGGCTCCCAACAGCGCCAGCGACCGCGAGGCCTCCGGAAACGCCGCGTCGTAGCAAATCAGCATCCCCACCCGCAGGTCTCCTGCCGGATGCACGGCAAACGGCCGGTCGCCGTACGAAGTGAACATGTCGATCCCCAGGTAGGGCAGATGTACCTTCCGGTAGCTCCCCACCACACCCGTCGGCCCCACCAGGACGGCCGCATTGAACACCCGCGAGCCATCCCGCTCCAGCATCCCAAAAAGGGCGTGGTTCCCCAACTCACGGCAGACCCTGGTGACCGATTCGGTGGCGGGGCCTGGGATGGTCTCGGCAAAGGGGAGGGCCTCCTCCAGACTGCTGAAGCAGTAACCCGGGACGGCACATTCGGGAAAAACGGTCAGCTCCGCCCCTTGCCTGGATGTCTCGGTAAGGCCGCTGGCGATGCGCGCGAGATTGCGCTGGGGATCCTGCAACACCACATCCATCTGCACGCCGGCGATTCGCATGGCGACGTTGGTCTCCAATCAGAACAGGGGTCCCCCCGCCGCAAGTTCGATCAGAATTTGCCCGGGGGGCCAAGGGGCAGTTCACCGCACTTTAACTTCCCCCCGGGGGACTGTCTTCCCCGGTCACCATCCCCCGTCGCACGAGGGCCCCTTCCGCTCGAACCGGGGTGCGGAGACAAGGGGGAATTGTCAGGAGGGAACAGCCTGCAGAGGGTCTCCCGGGGAGTAGTCGACCCGCTCCCGACCCGCCTGCCACGCCAGCAACACCGCCCGATGCCAGGGGCTCACGGGCTGCCGTGCGAGGTCCCCCAGCGCGACATCCCGGGCGGGAGAGCCGCGCGGCTGGAGCTCGGTCGCGGAGGGGGCCGGCTCCACCAGGAAAAACCAGGCGATCGGCTGCCCCTCAACCCACAGTTCGACCTGTTTGGCCATGGTGCGCGGGGCCCAGTTCAGTTCCTCATCCAATTCGCGACGCAGGCATTGCTCCGGGGTCTCCCCCCGTTCGCGTCGTCCACCGAAGCAGGTCCAGAGCCCGGGTGCAAACCGAGCTGTAGCGGGCCGTTCCTCCAGCCAGATCCGGCCCGGGTCCGGAGCGGGAATGATGGCACATGCGTAGTCGGGCCAGTCGGGGCTCACAGGAGGTCGCCTTGGAGTCTTCGGGGCCGATCCAGACTGAGATCCATGACCGAAACATCACCGCCACTCAGTCTCCGGAACCGAGTCGGCCGTTCATCATTCCCCCAGCGTAGATCCGGGGGTTGGACACTGCAAGAATACCGGTCGGACTGAATTCTGGGCGGAATGCACGGAACCAGAAAAACCCCGGAGGATGGATCCGGCACGGTGGCACTGGCGGCGAAAGGTTTCCTCCGGAACTCGCTTGTTGGGGTGCTCTTTTGAGGCCGGAATTGGCTTTTCCCCGGTCAATATGCCGTTCGGTGCTGGCCACGGTTGCGTTGAACGGGAAGAACCGGAATTGGACCCGTTGGCGGACAAATGCCAATTATTTCCCCGAATCACACTTGCCAATTTAGGTAACGCCGTTACACTAGTCCATCAGTTCAAGCTGTTCGCAATACTACCCGACGTGAAGTTCAGGAGGCTCAACACAATGTGCGCGAAGTCGGCGAAATCTGGCAAGGCGGGCAAAGTGGCGGAAAACGCCGAGGCCAAACTGCTGGAAAACGCAGTGGGGCAGATCGAGAAGACGTTTGGCAAAGGGGCCATCATGCGGCTGTCAGACGCCGCCAACACCCATGCCATCACGGGAATTCCCACGGGGGCGTTGTCGCTCGATCTGGCATTGGGGGGCATCGGTGTGCCCCGTGGGCGAATCATTGAGATGTTCGGGCCCGAATCCAGCGGCAAGACCACGCTGGCGCTGCATGTCCTCGCGAACGCCCAAAAGGCGGGGGGCATTGCCGCGTTCATCGATGCGGAGCATGCCCTCGACCCCGCCTGGGCCAAACGGCTGGGGGTCGACCTGGAAGACCTGCTGGTCAGCCAGCCCTCCTACGGGGAAGAGGCGCTGCAGATTGCCGAAATGCTGATCAAGTCGAACGCCGTCGACTGCATCGTCGTCGACTCGGTGGCAGCCCTCGTCCCCAAGGCCGAACTGGATGGCGATATTGGCGACTCGCACGTGGGTCTGCAGGCTCGCATGATGAGCCAGGCGATGCGAAAGCTGACCGGGGCGATCGCCAAGTCCAAGACGTGTGTGATCTTCATCAACCAGATCCGCGAAAAGATCGGGGTGATGTTTGGCAGTCCGGAAACAACCCCCGGCGGACGGGCCCTGAAGTTCTACAGTTCGGTCCGGGTTGACGTCCGCAAGATCAGCACGCTGAAGGATGGTGAGAACACCATCGGCATCCGCATGCGGGTCAAGATTGTCAAGAACAAGGTCGCTCCACCGTTCCGCCAGGCCGAGTTCGACATGCTGGCTGAGGAAGGAATCAGCCTCGAAGGGGATGTGATCGACCTCGCGCTGGAAGACCGGGTCATTGACCGAACGGGCTCGTGGCTCTCCTACGGCGATGTGAAGCTGGGGCAGGGTCGCGACAAGGCTCGGGTCTTCCTGAAGGAAAACCCCCACATCCTCGACGAAATCCGGGACAAGGTGCTCGCGGCCCGCAGCACCACCGCGGGAGTGGCGGGCGAAGGATCTCCCGACCCCGAGGAAGAAGAAGAGCCCGAGGAGTAATCAGCCTCGATCAACCCCCACCCACCGTGGCTGTAGCCACCGGGGGAAAATGCCACTGCCGGACCCGCCCCCCCCCCTGCCGCAGCCCGCGTTGTGGCAGGGGGAAGACCAACTGTCGGAGGGGCCAAGAACCCCCCTGAGGGCGGCACCGGCCCATCGCGCGAGGCACACTCCGCCGGGGGGACGATCGGAGGTCAGTCGATCGCCAGGAAGACGATCAAGAGCGCGATGATGATCCATTCCCGGCAACGCTCCCGGTGACCAGAGTCTCGATCGCGAGTCTGCTGGTCGGTGACCGACGGTGAAGTTCAGGAGTTTTGGTCAACCTCGGCATCGAGCGCGTCGCCGATTTCTCCAGACGCATCTGCCCTCCGACCGTCACAACACCGTCGCGAGCGTTCGAATCACACCAGCAGCCCCAAAACCCGTGCAGGCACTCCCCTGCTCCGCACGGAAATTCGATCGAAATTCGGCACATCTCCCCAACGGAAGTCGTCACAGCGGCCGTCCCGAAAAGGTGGCACTCGATCAGCCGGATCCGGGTTCTGGTACTGTCCAATCGGGCGTCGCTAACCGGTTTCTGTGACCGGGCCCTGTTGACAGGTGCCAATCCTGCAAAAAACAATGCCAGACAGGCGTTCGGAGTGTGCGTCGTCAGTCGGCGACGTGGCCCTCCTCTGGAGGGAACCCGGACGACAGCGGCGCGACTCCTTTCCCCGGGCCCGGACTGTGAACAGTTTCCCCACCGATCAGACACATCCCCTGCCCCCCGATCTGGCAGGCCTCGGGGGACTGCCCACCGGCTGGATGAATTCCCGTTGGTTGTGCCTGATTGGGGCCGTGCTGTGGTGCCTGACTGGGCCGCACGCCCGGGCCCAGGACGGACTGGGAATTGCCGCGGCCCTCGAAGAACAGTTCGTTTCTGTCATCGAGCGGGCCAGCCCGGCGGTCGTCGCGCTCTCACGCGAGCGGATTCCCGAATCTCCTCCAAACCTTCCCGACTGGAATGTGCGACGTCGCTTCGGAGGAAATGAAGAGCGGTCCGATACACTCGATCCCGTTGACCCCCAATACGCCCCCAGCGAGTTCGGTGCCGGGGTCATCATCGACTCGGCCGGCCTGATCCTCACAAATTACCATGTCGTCCAGGGAGTGGCTTCCGTGGGCAGTCCCGGCGGCAATGGCGTTCCCCGGCTGTTCGTCCGGCTCTCCGATCGCCGCGTTGAGGAAGGGCGCATCCTCGCCGCCGATCCCCGCAGCGACCTGGCGGTCATCAAGGTCCCGCTCACCGACCTGCCCGTCATCCCGCTGGGCAAAGCGACCCCGGTCAAACGCGGGCAAATGGTGCTGGCACTCGGCAACCCCTATGCCATCGCACGCGATGGGTCGGCCAGCGCTTCGTGGGGCATCATCGGCAATGTCGCCCGCCGTCTCCCCCATGAACGGGGGACTCCGAACTCGGAACGGCAGATGAAGGAAACCCTGCAGCACCTGGGAGTCCTTTTGCAAATCGACACCCGGCTCGAGCTGGGAACCAGCGGCGGAGCCTTGCTGAACCTCAAGGGCGAACTGATCGGACTGACCACCTCCCTGGCGGCCATCTCGGGATACGAGCGCGCCTCGGGATTCGCCATTCGCCTCGACGAGGCGATGCTGCGGGTGATTGATTCGCTGCGGCAGGGGAAAGAAGTCGAATACGGCTTCCTCGGGGTGACCCCGGAAGATGTGCTGGTCTCACGGGACCCCGTCGTGCGGGGACAGGCCGCCCTGATCGGCCAGGGAGGGGCCGCGCGTGTCAGAAACGATCCGGAACCTTACCTGCCCGCCCACCGCAAGCTGCAGGCGGGCGATCTGATTCTCAAAATCAATGGTGAATCCATCGATTCCAAGGGCGATCTGATGCGGGTCGTCGGACTGGCCGGCCCCCGGGCCGAAGTCCGTATTGATGGCTATCGCCCCGACAGCGAACGCCGGTTCACTACCATGGTGCAACTGGGAAAATGGCCCGTCATCGACGAAGAGGGAATCATTGCCACACGTCCGACCTGGGACCCCTGGCGGGGGTTGACCTTCGACTATTCCACCTCCCGGCTGCGCCAATTCCTGCGGCTCGCCGGACAACGCGAATTGATGGAATCGGTCCTGGTGCGCGACATCCAGCCCGACAGTGTCATCAGCCGGACTGGCCTGCAGCGGGACGACCTCATCACGCACGTGGATGGAAAACCGGTGCGGTATCCTGCCGAGTTTGTCGAGGCGGTGCAGAAAAATCCCGGTGCCGTCACCCTGCGGGTCTGGACGGAAGCCCGCGGCCGGGGTGAGTCCCGCGAACTGGTTGTCGCCCCGCTGTAGGTCGGCTGCCCCGACCTCCGATGGAACCCCGCCGGCTGGCGCTCCCCGGTGTCGCACAGTGCCTCGGGCATCCCATCTTTTCACTCCGCGCGGGCCCCGATAGAATCCCGCCTCACCAACCTTTCTCTGAAACGGAGGGCCCGACTCCCGGCCCTCCGTCCGCTGGATCTCACTGCCGATGAAAACCGACGAACTGCGCGAAAAGTATCTGGCCTTCTTCGAATCCCAGGGGTGTGTTCGCAAGCCCAGTGATGTGCTCGTTCCCCGCTGGGATCCGACGGTGTTGTTCACCCCCGCCGGGATGAACCAGTTCAAGAACCAGTTCCTGGGGATCGGCAAGCTCGAGTTCACCAAGGCCACCACCTGCCAGAAGTGCCTGCGGACCGGTGATATCGACAACGTCGGGGTCACCGCCTATCACCACACCTTTTTCGAGATGCTGGGGAACTTCTCGTTCGGGGACTACTTCAAGAAAGAGGCCATTCACTGGGCCTGGGAATTTCTGACATCGCCCAAGTGGCTTGGCCTCGCCAAAGACCGACTGAACATCACCGTCTACCTGGATGATGATGAGGCGTACAACATCTGGCACAACGAGGTGGGAGTTCCCGCCAGCCATATCCGCCGCGAGGGAGAAAGCGAGAATTTCTGGCCCGCCAGCGCCCCCAGCCAGGGCCCCGACGGGGTCTGCGGTCCCTGCAGCGAGATCTACTACCACGCCCCGGGGGCCAAATCGAGCGTCGAAATCTGGAACCTGGTCTTCACCCAGTTCAACCGCGTCGGCCCCCCCCCCAACAACCTGCAACCGCTCCCCAAGAAGAACATCGACACCGGGATGGGTCTCGAGCGGACCTCGGCCGTCCTGCAGGGAGTCGACAGCAATTTCGAGAACGATATTCTCCGTCCGATCTGTGTCGCCGCCGGGGAGATTGTCGGCAGGAATTATTCGTACGCCGCCCCTCACGGCCGTCCCCTCCGCCGCATCACCGACCACGTGCGGGCGGTCACTTTCAGCATCCATGAAGAGTGCGGCCCGGGGAACGAAAAGCAGGGCTATGTCGTCCGCCAACTGCTGCGCCGTGCGGTGCTGGAAGGATTCCTGCTGGGGCAACGGGCCCCCTTCCTCCATCAACTGGTTCCCGCGGTCGTCAACGCGATGAAGGTCCCCTACCCAGAACTCGGCAGCACGGTCGAGCGGGTGCAGATGACGATCAAAGCCGAGGAAGAGCAATTCCTCGGCACCATCGAACGGGGTCTCCGCAAACTCGAACGCTGTATTGAGGGAGCCCGTCGCCAGGGGCGCGACACCATCAGCGGGGCCGACGCCTTCGATCTGCACCAGACCGATGGCTTCCTGGTCGAACTGACCGAGGCCTTCGCCGCACAGAACAACCTGCGGGTCGACCGGGCCGAGTTCCAGTCCCGGATGGCCGAACATCAGGAGAAGAGTGGCCGCGGCGCCTTCGCCGACTCGGTCATGAAAGCGGGCCCCCTCGACGCCCTCCGCGAAGGGAGTGCGGCCACAACCTTCCTCGGCTACGAGGTGACCGAATCTCCCGCCGAGGTGATTGGCATTGTCGCCGAAGAACGCCTGGTGCCTGAGGTGCGGGAAGTCGGGCACCAGCAGCCGATCGCCGTTGTCCTCGACAAGACGCCGTTCTATGGTGAATCCGGGGGCCAGGTGGGAGACACCGGAACTCTCGAGTCGCCCGAGTGCGTGTTCGAAGTGACCGACACCCAGAAGCAGGCGGGATTCTTCGTCCACCTGGGACACCTCCGCCGCGGCGTGTTGCGGGCCGGCATGAAACTGACCGCGCGGGTCGACCTCGACCGCCGCAATGGAATCCGCCGGGCTCACTCGGCCACCCACCTGCTGCACCATGCACTCCAGAAGACCCTGGGCAGCCACGCCACACAACGCGGCTCACGGGTCGAGAACGACCTGCTGCGGTTCGACTTCACCCAGCCCAAGGCCATTGCCCGCGAAACCCTCGCCGAGATCGAACGGGAGATCAACGCCCGCATCAACGAGGGAGCTCCGGTCTCCACCACCCTGATGAGCCTCGAACAGGCCCGGCAATCGGGGGCTACCGCCCTGTTCGGTGAGAAATACGCCGACGAAGTGCGGGTCGTCACCATGGGCGGCTTCAGCCGGGAATTGTGCGGCGGCACCCACCTCGCGAACACCGGACAGGTCGGTCTCTGCAAGCTCATCTCGGAAGAGTCGGTCGCTGCGGGGACCCGCCGCATTACCGCCCTCACCGGGGTCCGGGCGCTGCAGAAGGTTCGCGACGACGAACACATGCTGCTGACGCTCGCCCAGCAGGTGAAGGCCCCCCGGGTTGAAGATCTGCCCCAACGGGTCGAGGGTTTGCTGGAAGAGCTGAAGACGCTCAAGCGCGAACTCTCGAAGCACACCGCCCAGGCCGCCGCCGGACTGGTCGACGAACTGGTGGCCAACGCCATCGACATCCATGGGGTGAAGGTCATCACCCATCGCTGCGATGAATGGGATGCCGACAGTATGCGCGCCCAGATCGACCAACTCCGGCGCAAAGCCAGCCCGCTCGCCGTGTTGCTGGCCGCTGGGGGCGAAGGCAAAGTGCTGCTGGTCGCCGCGGTGGGCAAAGAGCTGATCGACCGCGGAATCACCGCCGTCGACTGGGTGAAAGCCTCGGCCAAGGCGGTTGGCGGCGGGGGGGGCGGACGCCCCGACCTCGCTCAGGCCGGCGGGAAAAAACCCGAGGCGATTCCCCAATCGCTGACCGATGCCGTCGAGTACTTGCGCGGGCGGCTCAAGTAGTCGCGGGCCATCCCATCGGCTTCCTCCCCCTCTCCCCCGCCGCCTGGCGGGTGGGGGAGGGGTCTCTCCGCCACGCGGAGTTCCGCCGTCCTCCGGCCCGGCGATGCACGGTCCTCTGTGGGGGGGAACGAGATCAACGTTGGCTCCGGCTTCTTCGGAGTCCTGGTCCAGTCCAACGGTTCACGCCCCTCGGCACCCCTCCCCAATCTGCCGCTTTATTACGCAGCTGCCCAATACAACTGGTCGACCTGAACGATTCGCTCAATCCAACGTACTGCAGCGGGCATATAGCACCCCGAAATCGCTGCGTATTTTCTACGCACTTTCCAAACAGACTTCATAAATCGTTCAGCCCTGCCTAGAATCGCGACACATCGAGAGTTCTGTCAGCAGCCAGGCTCTCCGAGGGCTCCATCTTGTTGTTGCTTTGAGGAAGTTCCGTGCCGAGTGAGCGTGCGATTGATCCGGGGAACTCGGGCGGACTTCCCGGGATCATTGGATCCAGTCCGGCCATGTTGGAAGTCGCCCGACTCACCCGCTTGGTCGCCCGGACTTCGGCCACCGTCCTGCTGACCGGCGAAACGGGGACTGGAAAGGAACTGATTGCCCGCGCGATCCATGAACTCAGCCCGCGCACTTCGGGCCCCTATGTCCGGGTCAACTGCGGAGCACTCTCCGAAAGCCTGCTTGAAAGCGAGCTCTTCGGCCACGTGAAGGGGGCCTTCACGAGTGCCAACGAGAACCGCACGGGACGGTTTGAGGCGGCCCACGGCGGGACTCTTTTTCTTGATGAGATCAACTCCGTCAGCTACACGCTGCAAGTCAAACTGCTGCGGGTCCTTCAGGAGCAGGAATTCGAACGGGTCGGCGACAATCGCACCATCCGGGTTGACGTCCGCGTCGTCGCCGCCACCAACCTCGACCTCCTCGACGAGGTGGCTCGGGTCAGCTTCCGCGAAGATCTCTACGTCCGGCTCAATGTAGTTCCCCTCGCCCTCCCGCCCCTCCGCCAGCGTACCGGCGATATCCCTGACCTGGTCGATTTCTTCATCCGCAAGTACGCCCAATCGAACAAGGTGGCGGTTTCCACCATCTCATCCGATGCCATCGCGGCCCTGGAACGCTACACCTGGCCTGGCAATGTTCGCGAACTGCAGAACTACGTGGAGCGGGCCATCGTCTTTTCGCAGAACGGACATCTCGCCCTCGAGAACTTCCCCACGCAGTTGGTCAATGGTTCCCCCATGCGGCTGCCGCGCAGCGGGGCGCGTGACCCGCAGGCCCTCTGTCAGGAACTGGTCGCCCTGGGCCTGCAGGGGGCCGGTGACGGCGCGACGAATCTCCATGAGCGGATTGTCTCGCAGGTCGAGCGCGAAGTGATCGCCCAGGTCCTCCGCAGCTGCCAGGGGGTCCAGACCAAAGCTGCCACCCGGCTGGGAATCAACCGCAATACGCTGCACAAGAAAATCGACGAATACCACCTCGAAGCCGAACCGGGACTCGAGAACTGAAAGTCCATATCGTCTCCCGACGCCCCCGGCCAGCCGGTGCTTGACGGAGGGAAAGTCGCGAAAGAAACTGGGGCCCTGTGCCGACATGGCCAGCGCAACTGGCGAAGGCCCCTTCCGTTTCTCCCTCCCTCCCGTCAAGACTTCCGCCATGACACGACCTGGCTGTTCCCTCGCGCTGCTCGGCCTGCTGTGGGCCACCGCGCTCCACGCCGAAAACTGGCCGCAGTGGCGCGGTGCCACCCACGATGGCATCTCGAAAGAGACCAATATCCCCACCCGCTGGACACCGTCCGACGGGGTCGCCTGGAGGCTCAAGCTCCCTGGGCGGGCGGGGGCCACGCCCGTCGTCTGGAATGACTCGATTTTTCTCACGTCGGTGGCCGCCGACAACGACACACTCGTGCTGATGTGCGTGGGAACCGACGGGCAGGTCCGCTGGACGCGTGAGCTTGGAAAGGGAAACAAGGACGCCCGCGTCAATGAGGGGAACTCGGCCTCCCCCTCTCCCGTCACTGACGGGAAATACGTCTGGACCTTCCTCGGCAACGGCCCTCTCGCCTGCCATGACTTCGACGGGAAGGAAATCTGGAAGTTCGACGTGCAGGAGCGTTACGGCAAGCTCAACATCCAGTTCGGAATGACCTCGTCTCCTCTGCTCGATGGCGATCGGCTGTACCTGCAGTTGATTCACGGCGAGGGGGATCCGAAGACCCGCGAGGCCAAGGTGGTCTGTCTCGACAAGACCACCGGCAAGGAGCTCTGGAAGGCCGAACGCCCCAGCGAGGCCCATTCCGAGAATGAGCACTCCTATGCCTCTCCGACCATCTATCGCGACGCCCAGCGGGCCTACCTGCTGACTCACGGGGCCGACTGGATCATCGCCCACGACCTCAAAGACGGGCACGAACTGTGGCGTTCCGCCGGACTGCAGCCCGACAAATACGATCCCACCCTGCGGCTGGTCGCCTCGCCGGTGGCGGTGCCCGGCCTGATCGTCGCCCCTTCGGCCAAGGGAGGCCGCGTGATCGCCCTCACGCCCGATGGAACCGGAGACATCACAGGGTCGAAGCACAAGCTCTGGGAATACAACCCCACCCCCGACGTCCCCTCCCCCCTGATCCATGACGGGCTGGTGTATCTCTACCGCGAAAACGGCGTACTCGTGGTGCTCGATGCCAAGTCGGGCAAGAAACTCTACGAGCAGCGGACCCCGGGCGAGAACAACCGCGCCTCACCCGTCTACGCCAACGGCAACATCTATCTCGTCTCGCGGAACGGGATCACGACCGTGGTGAAGGCGGGGCCCAAGTTTGAAGAGGTCTCGACCAACGCCCTCGAGGAAATCACCACCGCCTCGCCGGTGATCTCCAACGGCCGGATTTACATCCGCACGTACGACTCACTCTGGGCGATTGGCAAGTAATTGCCGAGACCGGAACACGGCCGGGATTGGCAGTTGAGCCAACCCCGGCCGGTGTTGCCGGAAACTCACAAAGGCCGATTTGCCGAAGTGAGCGGCCCTGTCCGCTCGCTGGGTTTGAATCGCAAGCCAACCGTCCCAACGGGCAGCCAGTCCGCAGGCATCGGTCTCTCCGCTGAGCCCGCCCCCAAAGACCAACATGGCCAGGGGCCAGCCAGCGGGTCGCGGGGGGGCGGACCTCTGTGTCCGCTCCGCTGGGTTTGGATCGGAGAGAAACCGTTCCGATGGGCAGCCGAACGCATGCATCCGAGACCCCGCTGAGCCC
>JBKDUK010000404.1:0-3716 GCA_046339535.1 Planctomycetaceae bacterium
CGATTGTCAGGCCATGCTGAGGACGACGCAGGGCTTACACGCGTTCGCGAGTAGGAAATCCCCTCGAGTGATGTAATGGCGTTATCTGCGCCTGTTTCCACTACTAACGGTGTACCGGGTTGCTCTCTCGCCATGGGGGGTGGGACTGACCCCGTCGGAGGCGTCTTTGGCGCTTCCGCGCGCGCCTTGGCCAACGCTTTCTCGATGAGTTCCATGGATTTACTCCTGCACCCGCCGAAGGGGTTTCATCAGAGGTGACTCAGGCGGCGGACGATGCTGAACCACAGCATATCCAGCGGTGTGACCAGGAAGTGCACCAGCACCAACAGCGAGACCACGGCTCCAAGTCCTGCCCCGGCAAACACCCAGATCCTGTGGGGTGCCGGCACTGCAACAGCGTCAGACGGGGCCGCGATTACAGGAACCGCCACCAGCGGGCCAGAACCCATGACGGATGAGAGCGCGGTCTCGCCCCACAGCGCGGGCTGCAGCATCTCCAGCAGAAACGCCAAGCCCAGACCTGCACCCACCGCTGCAGCCACGACGAGGAGCATCAGTCGCCCCCTCTCTGGCGCGAATGGCTGGTCGGGGAAAGTGGGTGGCTCAATCACGGAGAATCTTTCGCCCATCTGTCCCTCTTCAAGGTTCTGGGCAATCTTCGCCTCGAGTTCCTTGTCGCGAAGCTCCTGATACTTCGCCCGCAAGTTATCGAGATCGCGGAGCAGGTTGTTGTACTCCTGCTCGACCTGCGGCGCACGGCTGATCCGGTTCTGTACCTGCACGATCTCGCGATCAATGGCGGTTCGCTGCTCGGACAGGAAGTTGAGCTCGGCACGCGCGGCATCCAGCTGACTCTTGAACTGCAGGGCTGCGGGGCTCTGGGGTGGGGCCTCGGCTCCTTCGGGGGGCGCCACGCGGCGCGCCTCAGCGATCCGCTCGCGCGTCGCAATAACCTCGGGGTGTTTCTCGGTGTACTTCGAGAGGAGAGCCTGCAGTTGTTGCTCAAGCTCCCATACCGGTCCGCCCGTCTTGGGTTCGCCCCCAGCCGTACTGAGCATCGCCATCTGGGATTCCAGAAGGCTGACTTTCCCGCGGGAGGCCTCTATTGCGCCCCGAACTTCACGGTAGGAGCCATTCAGACGCTCAAGCGTTTGCGCATTGGCTTGGGCCAACTCGGGAAGGGCATCGCGATTCTCCTGCTTGAAATCGGCCAGGCGCTTTTCCTGATCCCTGATCTGCCCCTGCAGACTGTTCGCCTCGGCACGCAGGAACTCGGTCGTCTCCTTGGAGCGTTCCGTTCGTGTTCTGACATTCTCGGCAAGAAACAGGCTCAGAAGCTCGTTGTTGACGGCCTGCGCGGTTTTGGCTTCGTGGTGCTCGAAAGAAAGCGTGAAGGCGATGGTGACCCCCCGGCCTCCTCGGGCTTCGGCATTCTGACGCCCTACTCCCGTTGCCTTCCGGAAAGTGTCTGCGAGTTCTGTGGGGCCCAGACTCTCCCGCGCATCGGGGAAAAGATCGAATTTCTTGATGATCTGACTGACGTTGCTGGTCGTCAGCACTCGTTGCTGTATGACCTGCAGACGCTCGTCTGCGTATGTCGTGATGGTGGAACGAACTAGCGTCTCGGGAATCTGCTGGCTTTCGATCAGGATAGTGGCGTCGGAGCGATACATCGCGGGCAGGAGGAACACGATCAGCGTTCCCAACAGAAGCACGACTATCAGGGGTACGGCGATAAACACACGCCTGCGCCAGAACATGGCCAGGTAGTCGGTGATCGACTGCTCGTGTGCGACGTCCATCGGATGATTTCCCTACCTGCCAACGCAAATCGAGTATAGCCAGTTTGGAGTGTCCGCACCTTACAGGAGCGCGCCGATGGCCGTGCCTGCGATGGATCAAGCGGCTGCCAAAAGGCGGACTCCCATCTCAAAATGGATTCACTTAGACTAGCCCGATGCAAATACTGCCCCGGACTACCGGCCTGTTCGCCAGCAAACCCTTCACCGTGTACGCGGTGCTGTGCGCAGTGATGGTGGCTGTCTATTGGGCGTCCGTGGATCCGCTGATGCGGCAGTGGTCGCAATCAGACGAAAGCTTGGGCCATGCGCCAGTGCTGTTCCTTGTGATCTGCGGTTGGCTCTGGTCCCGCAGGGAGAGCTTCAATGCAGTGGCGCGCGAGCCCTCGTTGCGGGGAGCGGCATTGGTGGGGGCAACCTCGATAGGGTGGCTTCTGGTGTCTCTGGGGGATATCGAGCTACTCGAGCAGTTATGCCTGCTCGGGATGTTCCTTGCTCTGGGCGTGCTGGTGGCAGGCTGGCGCTCCGCACTGACGCTGTTCGCGCCAGTTTCCATGATGATCTTTTGCCTGCCGTTGTTCGACTCCCTGAACGAGCAACTGGTAGACCTGAGCGCATGGGCTGTCGGGGGAATGCTGCACATCACGCCGATTACCTCTTTCATCAGTGGCAACTCGATTACCCTTCCCGCAGGGTCCCTCATCATCGCCGACGGTTGCTCCGGGCTGCGTTACCTCGTGATAGGGCTGGCCATAGCCAACCTTGCTGCGAGCATGAACCGGCTTGGGCGAGTGGACCACGTGATAATCAACCTGCTTGCGGCGTTGGTGATGGTGGGCGTCAATTGGGTGAGGATTTTCATCATCGCGGTCGTGGCATATGCCACGGACATGCAGAGCCCGCTTGTGGCGAACCATGAGAGCTTCGGGTGGGTGGTCTTTGCCGTGGGGCTCTTGCCGATAATGTTCTTCGCGCGGCGTCGCGCGGCTACAGGCGATTGAGATGCTGCTCCACCGTGGTGCGCTGTCACTGCTGCTGGGAGTAGTGTTGCTGGTCAGCGGGCCCATCTTGCTCGGGCTGACTCCGCGTCTTCACCCCGTCGACTCGGCAAGCGCATGGGTGATGCCATCGCCTATACGGCCCGATGACTCACCTTCTGCCCTTCCTCATGGGATGCAAATTTCTGGGATCGAAGCGCGGGAGCGGTTGGCACTGACCGGCGGTGACCTCCCCGTTGTATTTCAGCGGTTTTCGTTTTCGGTCACGTCGATCGATGAGGACCTGGTGCCCTGGTTCTCTCAAAGCTGGCGCGGATGGATACGACAGAAGTCGTATCCAATCGGACGGGACGGACGAATCCAGATGACCCGACTGGAACGCCCGTCCGGCACGGGCGGGGCGGTGACAGCCCTCTCTTTTCAAGTCGGCCCCTATCTGGCTGCAAGCTTCAACCGTGCGAAGCTTCTTCAAATCCCAGCCAAACTCAAGGGCTTCAGCACTCTGAACGTCGTCGCCGTGAGCATGGAGTGCGGGCGCGACTGTGATGTGAAAGCGGAAGAAGCAGCCCGCTTGCTCGATCAGATACTTGACGCCAATTCGCAGCGCGCAAGCAGCCGGTGGTGAAGCCTTCGAGATGCCTTTTGCTGTGCAGCAGCGGTCATGGCGCAACGAGTCTGGTACAGGCACTGGGGCGCAGCGGGTTTGGCACAGATGTGATGCTGCATGGGTCCTCCACAGACCCGGACTCACGGTTTGCAGCCAAGGTTTTCCGGCCAGAATCCGCGAAAACGCTTAGAGCGTTGGCTGCGTGTGCCGAGAATCTGGATACAGCGCAATCCTATGACCTGGTGCTGGCGGCGTCTGATGTCTGGGTCGCGGGCCTCAATGCCCTGCCTCCAGCGCATCCACTCAGGCTGA
>JBKDUK010000405.1:0-51617 GCA_046339535.1 Planctomycetaceae bacterium
GCCACCGGGGAGGACCCGGCTGACGGCGAGTCGGCCCCTTCGTTCGGGGAGGGCTCCGACAGCCCGACATCCCTCACTGCCGACGAGCTGTATCGGCAGGGGAAGGAAGCCCTGCGGGCGGGAGACAAAGACGAAGCCTACTCGCTCTACCTGCGGGCCTATCGTTCGGGACAGCCCCTGAGCGGCCGGCAGAAGACCGAGATCCGCGAGTTCCTGTCGACCTACGGTGCCAGCAAGACCGCATCCCGCGGCAACAAGAAGAAAATCCAGCTGGTCTCGGGCGAGTCGGGCACCGGCGATGAAGAGGCCGACCCGGCCACCGAGGTGGTCGAGCGGCACGAAGCCGAGATGAACAAGCTGAAGACCGAGGTGCGCAACGCCCGGTACAAGGCCGAGAAGCTGGCCCAGACCGACCCCGAAGGGGCGCTCAAGGTGCTGGATGACGCCGAGGCGAAGGTGCAGGCGGCGGGACTCGAATCGCAGGCGGCGGCGGCTCTGCTGAAGGGGCTGACCAGTTCGCGGCAGGGAATTGAGTACGCGAAGAAGATTTCCGAACCGGGGCGTGACCTCGAGAAGCGGAATGAAGAAGTGATGTCGGCCATCCGCCGCGAGCGGGGGGTCAAGACCATGGTTGAGAAGGAATTCGCCGAGAAGGTGGACGAGTTCAACCAGTTGATCCGCGAGAAGCGGTTCGAAGAAGCCGAGGTGGTGGCCAAGCAGGCCCAGCAGCTCAAGCCGGGAGACGAAGTGGCGGAGCTGATGGTGGTGAAGTCGAAGCTGGCCGCCCGCAATCACTTCAACTCGTGGCTGAAGGAACGCAAGGAAGAGGAGTTCGGGAAGCAGATGGACGACGTCGAAGAGACGATCGCCAAGAACCCGTTCACTCCCGACATTGCGATGCCCAGTGCCAAGACCTGGCGGGCCCTGTCGGAACGGCGGGCCAAGTACAAAGACAACCCCAGCAATTACGAGCCGTCGCAGGAAGAGAAGAAGATCCAGGAGAGTCTGCAGAAAGACATCTCGCTGCACTTCACCGACAAGCCCCTCATCGAGGTGGTCAAGTTCCTGCAGCAGTTCGCGGACGTGAACATTCTGCTCGATCCGGCCGGTCTGGACGAAGAGGGGGTGACCCCCAGTACCCCGGTGACGATCGACCTCGACGGAGTGAAGCTGAAGACCGCGCTGAAATTCATTCTTGAGCCGCTCCACCTGGCGTGGACGGTGGGCGACGACGTGTTGAAGATCACCAGCCGGACCCGTCAGCAGGGAGAACTGCAGACGCGGACCTACTCGGTGGCCGACCTGGTGGTGGCGGTCAAGAACCACAACGCTCCGGACCACTTCCGGAACGCGAACCCCAATCAGTTGTCTCCGGGCGGATTTGGAACAGCCCCGGCGGGTTTCACGACCGCCAACCGTTCCCGCAAGGGAGGTCAGGCGTTCGCCCAGATCGACAATGGTGCCGAAGGGTCGTTCCCGGGACTTCCCGGCAAAGACGGTGACTCGCTGTCGGGTGGTTCCCAGGTGGCCGACTTCACCGAGCTGATGGATCTGATCCAGTCGACCGTCGCTCCCAGCACCTGGGAAGCGCTGGGTGGTGTGGGCTCGATGCGGCCCTTCAATACGACGCTCAGCCTGGTGATTCGACAGACCCAGGCGGTGCATGAAGAGATTGGCGACCTGCTGAAGCAGTTGCGTCGTCTGCAGGACCTGCAGGTGACGGTTGAAGTGCGGTTTATCACCGTGAGCGACAACTTCTTCGAGCGGATCGGCATCGACTTCGACTTCAACCTGCAGGACAACGTCGGCAATGGTGTGCTGCCCAACGCGTTTGGTTCGCCGCTGCCTCCCTACGGCATTGGAACCTCGATCGCGGGAACCCAGCAGGGTGCCCAGGGTCAGGGGGGCCAGCAAGGTCAGCAGGGACAGCAGGGACAGGCGGGCCAGGCGGGGGGTGGCAGCCTCCCGTTCAACCCCGGTCCACAGCGTGACCTGATCAACCGCGACCGGTATGGCCGGTATGGGTCGATCGTGGGTCTGACGCCGCAGGGACAGTTCACCCAGGATCTCGACATTCCGTTCCGCCAGGGTTCATTCCCGATCGGTGTGCCGCAGTTCGGCGGATTCTCGGCCGACGCGGGGCTGAGCGTGGGTCTGGCGGTGCTGAGCGACATTGAAACCTTCTTCCTGATCAACGCCGCCCAGGGGGACCGCCGGTCGAACCTGCTGTTCGCCCCGAAAGTGACGTTGTTCAACGGACAGATTGCCCAGGTCTCGGACCAGACCCAACGGCCTTACGTGATTGGCCAACAGCCGATCGTGGGCTTCGGCTCGGTCGGTTACCAGCCGATCATCCAGACCCTGCCCGACGGCATCAGCCTGACGGTGCTGGCGGTGATTTCGGCCGACCGGCGGTATGTGCGGCTGAGCCTGGCTCCGCTGTTCAGCGTGGTCGATCCCGGTGAACCGTTCTCGTTCCTCGGCGGCGGCGGTGGTGCCGGCGGCGGCCAGGCCGGTGGCCAGGGTGGCCTCGGCGGCGGTGGCGGCGGCTTCGGCGGCGGCGGCCAGGGTGGCGGCGGCTTCGGCGGCGGCTTCGGCGGCATCGGCGGCCTGGGTGGCGGCCAGGGTGGCGGCCAGGGCGGTCTCGGCGGCGGCCAGGGTGGCCTCGGTGGTCAACAGGGCCAGCAGGGTCAGCAGGGCGGCGGTGGTGCCGCGGTGACCGTGCAGCAGCCCATCTTCGGATTCACCCAGGTTCAAACGACGGTCAGCGTGCCCGACGGCGGCACCATCCTGCTGGGTGGTGTGAAGCGGTTGCGGGAAGGACGCGTGATGGCCGGTGTGCCCATCCTCAACAAGATCCCCTACATCAGCCGGCTGTTCAAGAACACCGGTGTCGGTCGGGAAGCCCAAAGCCTGATGATGATGGTGACTCCCCGCATCATCATCCAGGAAGAAGAAGAGGAACTGCTGGGAGTCGAGCTGTAACACCGGGCGGATTCCGCGGTCCCTTCTGGGTGGGACCGCGGAATCCTGGTGTGGCCTCCCCAACAGCCTCGCAGACATCCGACAGACAACCTCAAGAAACCTTCGAAACCGGCGGCAAACCTCGCAGATACCTCCCTCGGACGTGTTCTGGCGGCTCCCACCGGTCTCTCGATTCCCCTCTCCCTGCTCCATCCCACTTCCCCCCCCTCTCCCTCTCGTTCGCGGTTCGGCTCACATATCCCCGAGCACGATTCGCGATCTCCCGGTTCCGTCATGAAGGAGGACGCAACCTTGCGCAGGACATGCCATTTCATCGCCTGGTTAGGAGCGCTGTCGACCACAACGTGGTGCGGCGTGACCACCCTGGCGGCCGACAAACCGGCCGCCCGGTCCCGCGAGACGGTGACCGCCCGGGGCCAGAGCCCGGCTCCAAGCCGGCAGCGGGTCAATCCCAAGCAACAACTGGCGGAAGCCCGCCATGAATTCAATTCGGGACGGCTGGCCGAGGCCGAGAGCCTCGCCCGGGCCTGTCAGCAGTCCGGGATGCGGGCTCCCCTGTTTGGCGACAGTGCCGACAAGCTGCTCGAAGACATCGCCGAGAACCGGCAGATTGAGCAGGCCTGGAAGAAGGACAGCCAGTCCGAGGCGGCCCGCCGTCAGCGGGTGGCCTACTTCCTGAAGCGGGCCCGCCAGGTGGCCGAAGAAGGGGACGGGGCGAATGCCGAACGCTACGTCCGGCTGGCGGATGCCGCCGGACTGCAGGGGGAAGGCCCGCTGCAGAGCAAGCTGGCCCTCGCGAAGCGGTTGATGGCGAGTCGCGTGGCCGTCGCCCGCGGCTCGTCCGCCGGTGAAGACGACGCCAATCTGCCGGCCGTCGACGAAGCCGCTCTGCTGGAAGCCCTCGAATCGAATGATGAGTCGGCGGCACCGCAGGCTCTCAAGAAGCCGGCCCGCGCCGCGGAGACCCGCGTGAAGGCGGGGGTCGCCCCCCGGACGCAGCCGGCCGACGAAGATGTGCCCCCCGCATTCCCTGCGGACGATGATTCTGCGGCCGCAGCCGACGAGGGGGTGATGGAAGAGGAACCGGCCGCCGACGAGGTCGCGGCTGAGACTTCGCCCGCCGACACGGAAGAAGTTCCCGCTCTGCCCCGCGAGGTGGCGGACGAGAGCCGTGGCGAGGAAGCGGAAGAACCGCTGGGCCTGACTGACGACATGCCGGCGGGTTCGATTGAGGATGACCCGTCGCTCCCCGCCGATGAGATGCCCGACGCGCCGGTCGAAGCGGCGGAAGAGCCCCGCGCGGTTCCGCCGTCTCCCGCCTCCCCCTCGGCCCTGCAGTGGTACCGGGAAGGGAAGCAGGCCTTGCGCAACGGTGATCGCGACGCGGCCTACGAACTGTACATGAAGGCGTACAAGTCGGGGCAGAAGTTGTCGCCCCGCGAGATGACCGAGATCCGCGAGTTTCTGTCGACGCACGGAGCCACCAAGGGGGGGGGACGCCAGGCGGCGGCCCCCGCCACGGTCGAGGAGAACTCGGAAGAGAGCGCGGTGGCCGACGCGGCCGACCGTCGCCAGGCGGCCTACGACAAACTGCGGACCGACGTGCGGAACGCGAAGTACAAGGCCGAGAAGCTGGCCGAGACCGATCCCGACGGGGCGATGCAGATTCTGCAGTCGGCCCAGGAGGCGGTCGAAGGGGCGAACCTGGACGCCAAGGCCAGTGCTCCCCTGTTGAAGTCGCTGGCGGCGTCGCGGCAGCAGGTCGACTACGCCCGCAAGGTGAACGGCCCGCGGATCGATCTCGAGCAGCGGACCGAAGAGGTGCTGAGCACCGTCAAGCGGGAACGCGACTTCAAGATCTCGGTCGAGAAGGAATTCGCCGAGAAGGTCGACGAATTCAACGAACTGATGCGTGAGAAGCGGTTCGAAGAGGCCGAGGTGGTGGCCAAGCAGGCCCAGCAGCTCAAGCCCGGCGAGGAAGTGGCCGAGCTGATGGTGCTGAAGTCGCGGTTCGGTGCCCGGGCGGCCCACAACGACTGGCTGAAGGAACGGCTGGCCGACGAGTGGAACAAGCAGCTCGATGACCTCGAGAAGACGATCACCGATCACCCCTTCACGACCGACATCGCCTACGACATTCCGAAGTTCAAGAAGATCACCCAGCTGCGGCAGAAGTACAAGGACAACGCCAGCAACTACTTCCCCTCGGAGGCCGAGCTGAAAGTCCAGCAGAGCCTGAAGCGGGAGGTGTCGCTGAACTTCGAAGACGCCCCCCTGTCGACCGTGGTCAAGCACCTGCAGACCCTGGCCGAGATCAACGTCCACCTCGACCCCGAGGGACTTGAGGAAGAGGGTGTCACCCCCAGTACCACGGTGAGCATTCACCTGGAGGGGGTGCAGATGAAGTCGGCACTCAAGCACCTGCTCGATCCGTTGCGGCTCGGCTACGTGGTGGTGGATGGCGTGCTGAAGATCACCAGCGGCACCCGCCAGCAGGGCGAACTGGTCGCCCGGACCTACTCGGTGGCCGACCTGGTCATTCCCGTCCAGAACTTCACCTCGCCCGACTTCATCGGACGCTCGAACAAGCAGAACGCCGTCTCGGGTTCGACACCGGCCGGCATGGGCCTGCAGAGTGTTCCCTCGAATTCGCAGACCCGGCTGGCCAGCAAGAGCGGCCAGGGTTTCGCCCAGATCGATGAAGTTCCCGGGGGATCCTCGGGACTGGGTGGTGCGGGACGCGGCAAGGCGGAACTGGAAGGGGGCGGTGTGGTCGCCGACTTCTCGGAACTCATCGACCTGATCCAGACCACCGTGGCCCCCAGCACCTGGGAGAGCCTGGGTGGGGTTGGCCAGATGCGTCCCTTCAACACCACGCTGAGCCTGGTGATTCGCCAGACCCAGTCGGTGCACGAAGAAATCGCCGACCTGCTGCGGCAGTTGCGTCGTCTGCAAGACCTGCAGGTAACGGTCGAATGCCGGTTCATCACGGTGTCGGACAGCTTCTTCGAGCGGATCGGCATCGACTTCGACTTCAACCTCAACGACTGCTTCGGCAACGGCAGCCTGCCCAATACCTTCGGTCAACCGCTGCCTCCCTACGGCATCGGTCAATCTGTGGGGCTGGCCCAGGCGGGAACCCAGGGCCAGGGAGGTCAGCAGGGACAGCAGGGACAGCAAGGTCAACAGGCTCAGGCGGGCTCGACCGGAACCGGTCCCTTCACCCAGAACCTGCCGCGTGACCTGATCAACCGCGATTCGTACGGACGCTACGGAGCGGTCGTGGGGCTCTTGCCCACCGGCCAGTTCAACCCCAATCTCGACATTCCCTTCCAACAGGGATCGTTCGCGGTGGGTGTGCCCCAGTTCGGCGGCTTCCAGGCGAGTGCCGGGATGACGATGGGCATGGCCATCCTCTCGGACATCGAGACCTTCTTCCTGATCAACGCGGCCCAGGGGGACCAACGGACAAACATCATGTACGCTCCGAAGGTGACCCTGTTCAACGGCCAGATCGCCACGGTCTCGGACCAGCGGCAGATCCCCTTCGTGACCAACGTGATTCCCGTCGTGGGCTTCGGCTCGGTCGGTTTCCAGCCGGTGATCACGATGCTGCCGGACGGCATCAGCCTGACGGTGCTGGCGGTGATCTCGGCTGACCGGCGGTATGTGCGGCTGAGCCTCTCTCCGCTGTTCAGTGCCGTGACCCGCGTCGACACCTTCCAGTCGGCCAGCGGCGGTGCCGGCTTCGGCGGCGGTGGCCAAGGGGGTGGCGGCGGGCTCGGCGGCGGCGGCGGCGGCTTCGGTGGCGGTGGCCTCGGTGGTGGCGGAGGCGGCGGCTTCGGCGGCGGCTTCGGCGGCATCGGCGGCTTCGGCGGCCAGGGTGGCCAGGGCGGTCTCGGCGGAGGCCAGGGCGGGCTTGGCGGTGGCCAAGGTGGTCTCGGTGGCCAGCAGGGTCAGGGCGGTGGTGGTGGCGGTCTGAACGTGACCCTCCAGCAGCCCAGCTTCCAGTTCACCCAGATCCAGACCACGGTCAGTGTGCCCGACGGCGGCACGGTGCTCCTGGGTGGCGTCAAGCGACTCAAGGAAGGCCGGACCATGGCCGGTGTGCCCATCCTCAACAAGATCCCCTACCTCAGCCGGCTGTTCAAGAACACCGGTGTGGGTCGCGATGCGGAAAGCGTGATGCTGATGGTCACCCCCCGCATCATCATCCAGGAGGAAGAGGAAGAACTGCTGGGTGTCGAACAGTAACACCCCGGCGGGGATTCGTTGCTGAACCCCCGACAAATCGATGTTCCGCGACCGCCGGTGACCTGTTAGGTTACCGGCGGTTCGGCTTTTGGAATGGTCCGTGACTCGCCCTTCGGCAGGATGCCTCCCATGACCTTCGCGGGTTCGCGCTCGTCAACCCCCCTCGTCTCGGTCTGCATTCCCCACTGGCAGGTGGGGGACATGATGCGGATCTGCCTGCGGTCGCTGCGGCGGCACTCGACCGGCGTCGACCTCGAGATCCTGGTGGTCGACAACGGCTCGCGGGATGAGAGCCTCGACTGGCTGCGGTCGCTCCCCTGGATTCGCCTCATCGAACGTCCCGAAGAATCGCCGGCCAACTGGCCCATGAACGTCTTCACCGCGTGGGATGCGGCGGCCCGGGTCGCCCGGGGACGATACTTCGTGACGATGCATTCCGATGTGTTCATCCAGCGGGATGGCTGGATGGCTCCCTTCCTGAGGGAACTGGCCCGCAATCCCCAGGCCGCCGGGACCGGTGCCTGGAAACTGGAACTCGAACATCCCCTTTACCTGTGGCAGAAACGGGTGGTCGGCGAGGCGGTCTCGGGGTTCAAGCGGCTGCTGGGCCGTCCCGGCCGCCACGACAAACACCAGGGACGCTATCCCCGCGACTACTGCGCGATGTATTCGCGCGAGGTGCTGCTGAAGCACAATCTCACCTTCTGTCCCGAACCGGGTGAGATCACCGGGGGTCATGCCATCGCCCGGCAACTGTGGCAGGCGGGGTATGAAACGCCCTTGTTCCCCGTCTGGGAAATGGCCGAGCATCTCGTGCATGTGACGCACGCTTCAGCCGCGGTCGCCGCCAAGCCCGGCCTCAAACATTCGCGGGCCCAGCAGCGGGCCGAGGCCCGGGCCCGGCGGATGTTGAACTCTCCGTGGGTGCAGTCCCTCCGGCAGGATGAAGCCCTCGACGCGGCCTGAGTGCCAGAAGCGCGATCCGTCGCGTCGGCCCTCAGCACCATTCGAGGAATCTCGCCCGGGATTGCCGAGTGACCCCGCCCGATCTCTGACCGAACGTGGTAGAATCGGTCCCCAGAGTCGAATCGGGCGAGGGACCAGCGGCTGGGTGCCAGCACTTCAGGCGGGAACGGCGAGATGACCAGAGCGGCGGTGGCACTGGGGGGCAACCTGGGACCGGTCGCCGAGACTTTTGCCCACGCCCTGCAGAAGCTGCGCCTCGCGGGGGTGTCGCTCGTGGCGCGGGGCGGTCTCTACGACACAACGCCGGTGGGGACCCCCGGAGACGGACAGCGCTACCTGAATTCGGCCTGCCTCGTGGAGACCAGCCTCTCGCCCCAGGCACTGCTGGACGAGTTGCAGCGGGTTGAACGGGAATTGGGACGGGTGCGGGAGATCGCCTGGGGTCCTCGCCCGCTCGACCTCGATCTGATCTGGTATGGAGCAGAGGTCTGCGAGACCCCCCGTTTGACACTGCCCCATCCCGCATGTTGGTACCGCCGTTTTGTTCTCGAGCCGCTGGGCGAGGTGTGTCCCGACTGGCGTCATCCAGACAAGGGGCTGACCGTCGCCGAGTTGCGCGACCGCTGGAGGAGCCGTCCGGTGACGATCGCGCTGGCTGGGGGGAGCCCCGCCTGGCGGCAACGGCTGCTGAGCGAGCCTCCTGCGCTCTCCCCGGGCGTGCGGCTGGTCGACTGGGAGCATCTCGATCGAGGGGCCGCCGGAGAGCCCCGGGTGATCGCCTGGCGGGGAACGGCAGGCGGGATCGCCGAAGTCGCACGTCCCCGGACGGAGTCGGCCGACACGGATTACCGCAGGTTGCCCGCCGACCGGCGGCTGGATATCAGCCGCGAGGCGGCCCACTCCGATGCCTGGCTCACCTTTCTCGCCCAGTCGGTGGGGGATGAACCCCGGCGGGTCGGCACCCTCGATTGGGAAGACTGAGGCCAGAGAAGTCCCGGCCCGGGCTGTTGTTTCAACCGGGCTGTTCTCCAGCCGCAGGTTGCGCCTGGTGCCGGAAAAAAACAGGCCGGCCGCGGGAAGTCACCCGCGGCCGGCCCAATTCCGACCTGACGAACGCAAGACATTCAAGTGGTGCCTGATCGGGAGATTGTCCCGATCACTTGCCCCCGTCGTCCGACTTGGCCGGAGGACGTTTGCGGGTGGCGCGGGGATCGGCGATGGTCTTCGGCTTGTATTCGTGGTCACGCTTGCGAAGGACCTTGGCCGACTCGATTTCATCCCCAATCCGCAGTGCGAGGGCGACATCGAGCCCCTTGACCACGCGGCCGAACACCGTGTGTCCCTTTTGCAGTTCGGGATCGGGGTTGAGATGGGGGGTGGGGAGGTGGGTGATGAAAAACTGCGAACCACCGGTGTCTTTGCCGGCGTGGGCCATGCTGAGTGAACCCTGGAAATGACGCCGGACGTTCTTGCCATAGCATTCGCAGGGAATGCTGTACCCGGGCCCCCCCTGGCCATCGTTCTGGGGATCGTCATCGCGGGTGTTGGGATCTCCCCCCTGGGCCATGAAGTTGGGAATCACCCGGTGAAACTTGAGGTGATCGTAGTGCTTCTTCTCGACCAGGCTGATGAAGTTGGCGACGGTGTTGGGGGCTTCGTTTTCGAACAGCTCGAAGACGACGTCTCCCTTGGTGGTCTTGAAGAGCACCTGGGGGAGATCGTTGGCCTGTTTTTCCTTGGCACGCAGGGCCTGCTCTTCTTTCCAGTAGGCCGGGTAGTCGGTACAGGCGTCGAGAAACGGGCCGCCAATGACGGGGAACACATTCAGGTCGGCGTCGCGCGCTTCCTCCAGCGACTTGCGGGCCGACTCAAAGTCGTGGGTGGCGAACTGAGACACCCCCAGAAAGGTCAGCAGCGGAGCGCTTTTCTTTCCCGCCTCGAAGACCTTGCCAACCTTCTCGATGACCTGGCGATACCGGTTCTCCTGAAAATCTTCGGTGATGACGATCTCGGCGGCGTCGACATCAAGGGGATTCTTCGCGTAGATGGCCGGCGCGAGGGAGAGCAACCCCGGTTGCACCTGTTCGACGAACTCCCGCTGCATGGTCTGGAACTGACGGGCCAGTTTCTGGCGGGCTTCATCGTCCTGGGCCTTGTTGGCCGCCTCAAACTGCTCCTTGAGGGTGTCGAGCTTCTTGAGAAACTCGGCTTTGCGGGCGACCAGAGAGGGCCAGTCTTTCTCGGAGAACCGCGCCGCGACGGGAGCCTTGGCCTTGGCGGCTGGCTTGGTCTTGGCATCCTGGGCCAACACGTCTTGACGGGTGGAGAGCGAGCCCAGCACCAGCGCGGCCAACACCCCCCAGAGCGACTTCCGAATCGCAGACATCAACAGGCACTCCTTTGAAGACGATGAACGTGTGTCTGCGAAGTTTATGGGTTTGACATGTGGCCGGGTAGATCAATTGGGACCACCGGCGCAGCGGAAAGCGCCCGCTTCGCGGGATCGCCGGGGGAGTGACTGACCCGGCCGGATCGCCCCCCGGGGACGACAGCTCAGGCGGAGCGCGACGGGGGCGGCGACATGCGATCTGGCGCGACGCGGCCGCCGGTGCGCAGCACGCTTTCAGCCATCCTCAGGACCTCCGGGGGAAGCTGGGCCTCGCGCAATTGCGCAACCGCCTCATCGAGGTCATATTCCACACGGCGAAATTGCACCTGACCATTTTCGATGACGACATACGAGGCCCTGGGATCTCCGTCGCGGGGTTGACCGACACTGCCCGGATTGACGATCTGCATTTCGGGGAGGGTGAGGTGCATCGGCGTGTGGGTATGCCCGACGCACAAGAAATCGGTCACGAGATGCGAGGTGCGCAACTCCCAGGCCTGGGGATCGTCACGGAGATACTCGTCAAACGGAGAGCGGGGTGTGGCATGCACCAGGGTGAATCGCAGGCCGTCGAGTTCCACCGTGGTCTGGATGGGGAGCCGGGAGAGGAAGCGCATCTGCCGGGGATTCAGCCGCTCCCACTGCAGGGGCCGGGTGGACGCCATGAGCTGACGGAAACCCCAACCGTGTCGCGGGGCCACCCGCTGGGCGACATTGTGGTCGTGATTTCCCCGGACGGCGGCGTACGCGTGCTTCCGGATCCAATCGACGCAGGGGGAGGGATCGACGCCGTAGTCGACCAGGTCGCCGGCGAAGAGACACGCATCAAACGGCTCTTGAATGGCTCGCAGAGCCGGCCAATTGGAATGGATGTCGGCCAGGAGCAGGATTCGCAAGAGAAACAGCCTGAAAGAACCAGGAAGAGAGTCGCGGGACTGTACAAACGAGAGGCTGTCGGCTTGACCCTCATCGGCTTCATCATATCTAATGATTGATCGGAAGCGACTCCCAGAAACCGCCGGAGGTTGACCGCCATGTCGGAACAGGCGTTAGAAGACCAATCTTTGCGGGAAAGACTGGGGCATGCCGAACAACTCCTGCGCGAATTGACGGAGCATCTGTCGCAATCGTTCCTCCCCACCCTCAAGCGGGCGCAAGACCTGCTGGAAGCGAACAGCGGAGAGGATGCCGCCGAGGTCGCCGACCCGACCATACGCAGCGTCATGTCGGCGGTGGTCAAGAGCGACGACTTCACCCAGCAGCTGATCAATTCCCTGGATCCGTATCTCCGCTCGATCCAGCACGAAGTCCGGAGGATCCGCGATGGTGAATAGATCGGCGAGGCGGGGAGGCACGGTTCGCGGGTCCTGTTCCCCGGGAGACGGCCGGAGGCGTTTCCGGGGAGGGACTCCATGACTGAAGACCATCCCATTCCGGGGAGCACTCACGTTCCCCCCCTCTCTCTGGACGAGGCGGGAACGGTGGTCAATCCGGAGGGGCGCCCCGGCGGGGGGGGAGCCTGGTCCCCTTCCGCAGGGACCGGGACTCTGTCGCCCGCCCCTCTTCCGGCAGCCGGACCAACGGGGCCTGGTTCCCTGGTGTCCGGCTCCCAGTTGCCCGGCTCAAACGTGCCCGTGGCGAGCCAGTCGGCGGTCACTCAGGTGGGGACGCAGGGACTGGGCGGGCCCGCTCCCAGTCGGCCCACTTCCAGCCCGCCCGCCTCGAGTCTGGTCGACCGGTTGTTTGCCTCAACCAGCGGGGGGGCTGGGGAACCGATGGCGGATGGGGTCCCGCTGCGGCTGGGGCACTATTTGCTGGAAGAGCGCATTCGCGGTGGCGGCATGGGGGCGGTCTTTCGGGCCCGGGATACCCGGCTGTTGCGAACCGTGGCATTGAAGGTCCTGGCTCCGGGGCTCTCGCGCGATGCGATGATGACCGAGCGGTTTCGCCGGGAGGCGCAACTGGCGGCCCAACTCGACCACCCGCATCTGGCCCGGGTGTTTGATGTGGGGGAAGATCTGGGTCTGCAGTTCATCGCGATGGAGTTCATTCCCGGATTGAACCTGCGGGAATTGATCCAGCGGGATGGCCCACTCCCCGTGGTGACGGTGGTCAACTGCGCCTCGCAGATTGCCCGGGCTTTACTGCATATGGCGGCCCGCGGAATCGTTCACCGGGATCTGAAGCCCTCCAACGTGATGTGGACCCCCGAGGGAGTCGCCAAGCTGGTCGATATGGGACTGGCCCGCTGGCAGACAGGAGAGGAGGCGCAGGGGGACCTGACTTCGGCGGGCACCACCCTCGGAACGTTCGACTACATCGCTCCCGAACAGGCCCGTGACCCGCGCCAGGCGGATGCCCGCAGTGACATCTACTCTCTGGGCTGCACCCTGTATCACATGCTGACGGGGGAACCCCCCTATCCCGAAGGGACGGTGCTGCAAAAGCTGCTCTCGCACCAGGGAGAAGCCGCCCCCGACCCGAGCCAGAAAAACCCCGCGGTCCCCCCCCTGTTGGCAACGGTGGTGCGGCGGATGATGGCGAAAGACCCGCGCAGCCGGCAGCAAACCCCGGCCGTCCTGGTGCGGGAATTGACCCAGGTGGCACAGTCCCTGGGGTTGCAGCCGGCAGGCCCCGAAGGAACCTTTTGGGCCGCCCCTCCCCCGGGGCCTTCGGTGTGGCGCCGCAACGCGGCCCCCCTGGCCACCACCGCCTTGCTGCTGTTGATCCTGGGCTGGCTGGAGTTTGGAAGGGGGACACCCGGCACGACCACCTCGGTCCGGCCCCTCGAACCGGCGGCCCTTGAGCCGCGAAGGATGGATCCGGCCGAAGACCGGGGCCGCCTGCAAACCACCGCGACACCAGAGGAATCGCCTGCGGACGAGCCTTCCCCAAAGTCGGTTCCTGTCGTGGCGGGACTGAAATCGGGGGCGCGCGAACTGGCGGGAATCTTGCCCCTCGCCGGCGAGGGAAACACGAACACCCCAGGCACGGGGGGCGCGGCCGAATTGCTCGAGAGCACCCGCCTGGAATCACCGGATCTGCCGGGGCGCTCGTCCGATCCACGGGATGAGGGTTCTGACGGTCCCAATCGGGGTGGCCCTGAACGCACCGCCCGGGTCAGCCCGGGAACCGACGCCACTCCCACGGAGTCCGAGGGTTCCCTGGAAGATGAGGGATTTGTCCTGATTGGGCGGGAGGGAACCGGCGACCGCCGGTTCGCCACCCTCGAAGGGGCCCTGGCGGCGGTGCGCAGCGACGGAGCGGTGATTGAACTGCGGTTCAACGGACGCCGACGGGAAGCGGGGCTGAAGATTTCCCGGCGGGTGATGATCCGCGCCGACCGGCGTTACTCGCCGATCGTGGAACTGGCACCGCAACCGGTCCCCGATTCCGATTCGGTCCGGGGAATCACGGTGGGCTCGGGTGGGCTCGAACTGGTCGGCTGTTCGTTCGTCTTGCTGGTGGGCGATTCGACCCGTGCCGAGAGTTGGTCGTTGTTCGCTCTGGACCGTCCCGACCTGCTGCGGCTGCAGGACTGCGTGGTCACCCTTGTGAATCCCCAGGGGCGGCCGGCGGCGGCCATCGAATGGACCGACCCCGACGGATCGATGATGCCCGACATGCCGATTCCCGGGACAAATCCCGGAGTCCCCCTGAACCTGGAACTTTCCGAAAGCCTGCTGCGCGGCGAGGGAGACCTGTTCCTGATCCGCAGACCAGAACCGTTGCGGATGTCGATCCGGCAAAGCGTGATTGCCCTGCGGGGGTCTCTGGTGCACGAACGGCTGACGACCAACGCCCCGGCGGAACAACCCCCGCAGGAATTGCGTCTGGACCATGTGACGGTGGTGCTGGGAGACTCGCTGGCCCGGGTTGATTGTGCCGTGGAGGTGCGGCGGCCCCCCCAATTGCAGGTCTCGGCCGCCAACTGCATTTTCGCGTCGATTGGAGACGCCCCGCTGGTCAGCATGTCGGCCAACCTTCCCCTGCAGGACTTCCGGGGACAGTTTTTGTGGGTCGGGCGCTATAACTTCTACGACAGGTTTGCCACGTTCTGGAACGTGGTTTCGCGCGAGGGTGTGGGCCGGACCGAGTCCTGGGACTTCTTCGCCTGGCGAAGGCACTGGACCGAGTCGGCCGAGTCGAACGCCCGGGTGGATGCGGTGGAGTTTGTCGAACGGGACTGGCAGGATCTCCCCTTTCATCAATTGGGGAAGGAGCAGTTCGTGCTGGAACGACGAAGTGCCTCCAACCAGGCTCCCGGCGGTGCGGGAGATTCGAGTGACGCGGGGGCGAACCTGCTGTTGATTCCACGGGTGTCTGGAGATGAATCCAGCGAGTCGGCCGGGCGGGAGCGCAACCGCCTCTGACGCCGGCAGGGACGGTTTGTGACGGAGAGTTGCCTGATGCGTGCCGATCGAAATTCACTCCTGGGTTCTCCCCTCGTCCTGACGGGCATGCTGGCGCTGGTGCTGGCGGGGGCCTGGCGCACAAGGGAGTGGTTTCGAGACACTCATCCCGATCAGGCGCTGCGGCCCGAATCGGCGGAATGGCACGAGGCGTATGACCGGTGGGTCGAGCAGGGGTCAGCGGCCTGGCCCGGGGTGCTCGACGCACTGCAGAGGGATTCGGGACCGGCGCGGCGGATGGCGCTGCTGGCGGTCGCCACGCTGCGCGACGCCCCTCCCGAAGTGCGCGACGAGGTCCGTCAGTTGCTGTCGGCTCCCGACCCGGCCGATCGCCGGGAAGCCCTCGTCGCCTGGACCGGGGCCGATCGCGATCCCCTGTTCGCCCTCGACGAACTCGCGACCGCCTGCGGTGACGAAAACTCCATCGTCCGCGGCACGGCGCTCGAATTGCTGCTGTGCATCGGGCCCGACTCGATCCCCCGGCTGGAACCGCTGGCCGCCGACCGACACCACCCCGCCCAGACGGCCTGTCTGCAGGGGCTGCTCTCTCTGAACGCCTCGTCCCCCTCGGTGGTGGAATTGGCCCGCAGCCTGTGGCGTGACGAACAACTCGACTCCGACGTCCGCCGCTATGCCCTGGCACTGCTGGTGTGTGCCGGACAGGCGACTCTCGAAGAGCTGGAACAGGGGGTCGAAACCGGACAGCCGCTGATCCAGTCGATCGCCCTGTGGGGCATTCGTGAAATGGGTCCCCCCGCGAGAAGCCTGGCGGACAAACTGCTGAGTCTCGATCTGCCGCTGAAACTCTCGATTCCGCGGGAGCAGACGATGGACGGACAGATCGTCCGATTCCCGGCCCAGGCCTATGTCTCGATGCCCCTGACCCTCGATCAGATCGACCCCAGCCAATCGGTCCCCCAGATCGCCTTCGACGAAAACGCCGGCGAAGAGCAGATGACCGACTTCACCCTGTTTTCGGTTCTGGCCTCGATCGCCTCCCCGGGTGAGCTGGACCTCAAGTCGCTCGAGGCACGACTCTCGACCCTCCCCGCGCTGGATCAGTTGCGGGCGGTGCAGCACATGCGGCAGCTGGGTTGGACCGAAGAGCGTTTTGCCGATCGACTCGAAGCCCTGTTTCTCGAGGGAGGCACGGCCATCCGGAATCCGGTCGCGCTGATGCTGAGGACAGAGGCTCCGCAGCGTGCCGAGCGCCTCGCCGCGAGCCTCCGGCAGAAACTGGCCGGGAATCTTTCCGAGAATGATCGCCGGGTGCTGCTCGACCAACTCTCAAAGCTCACCACGTCGAGCGAGACCGCCAGCAGCAGCCCGGGCGAAACCACCCCAGTCGCGGCTTCCGCACCAGACCCCGAATTCATCTCTCGTCTGCTGGAACTGGCCGAAGGCCCGGACGACGCGCTCGCCATCTCGGCACTGCAGACGCTGGGATCGCTGGGCCGGAGTGCGCTCGACAGTTTGCCCCAGCTCGTCAGCATCGCCACCGCCCCGCTGGTGTTTGACCTGACGGCCACTCCCACCGGTCAGCCTCCCACCGGTTCCGGCACAGCCACGCTCATGACGACCCGGCCCAACGAGTCGAGCCTGCCGGTGGCCCGCGCCGATCCGTTCATCGGGGCGGGTGTTCCCCGGCGTCAAACGGCGCTGGCGACGGTGGTGGCGATCAACCAGATTGAGCCCCGGCCCATCTCGGAAGTGAGTGAGTTGCTGCGCCGGAACGAAGAACCCTCGCCCATGCGGGCCCTGGCGTTCGAAGTCGAGGCGGCCGCCAGCGAGGCCTCCCCGGATCGCCTCGCCCTGGCCCGCGAAGTCTTCGACTGGGGAGATGAAATGCTGCAGCGCCGGGTGGTGCACTGGCTGGGAGGCCGGCTTTCGCAAGACCCCGAATGTGTTCCCCTGCTGCTCGATTGGCTGAAGAAGTCTTTGTCCGAGCCCCTCGTGGTGACTCCCCAGATGGTCGGCCTGAATTCGCAGGATTCCCGCCATACCGATGAGGAAGTCAACCTGCGTCTGCTGCTGCTGTCTTATCTGCGGTCGCAGACCGGTGTTCCCGGCGTGACAGAAATCGCGCGGGAATGCCGGGAACAACTCAAACTGCTGCCGATCGCCGGGCAGCGCCCCGGCTGGCGGAAGGCTCCCCTGCGGGAACTGCTGCGTCAAAGGCGCGATCAATTGCAGGCGCTGGACCAGATTCTGGCCCCGCCCCAGACCTCGTCGTGAGGGGTGCTGGCGATCGGTCACCCCGCCGAGGCAGAAGAGAGCCTTCCGAGTCTCACACCCTGGTTTCTGATTTTCCCCCTCATCGCCACGCTGTGGCGGGAGATTCCCGATGAAGTCTGCGCTTCGCTGGATGGCGACCGACCGCCAGCCACTCTGGTCTGGGCTGCTGATGCTGCTGTGCTGTGCGAACGCGTTTGCGGCGGACCAGCCGGGGGCGAGTCGGGTGACCTTTCATGGCTACGACGACTGCCTGCGACTGGAGAACCAGACCACCCGCGTGACCCTCTGCCCCCGGGCGGGGGGCCGCGTGCTGGAATACAGCTGGAAGGGAGTCAACGCGCTCTATCTGCCTGCGGGAGACGAGGGGTGGGAGTACCAGAACGAGAAAGACTGGGGCACGATGAATGCCGGGCGGTTCGACATCGGCCCCGAGCAAACCATCGCCCCCCACCCGGTGTTGTGGGCGGGACGGTGGCAGGGAGAGATTACCGGTCCCCGAGCGGCCCGCCTGACCAGTCAGCCCGATGCCGCGACGGGCGTGCAACTGATCCGCGAGTTTCAGCTCGATGAACAGTCTTCGCGGCTGAAATGCCGGCAGATCATCAAGAACGTGGGGACGCGCCCCCGGGAGTATTGCCATTGGAGCCGGACGTTCGCGGTGGGGGCCGGCATCTGCGTGATTCCGCTGACCGAACCCTCGCGGTTCCCGGAAGGCTACGTGATGTATGAGCCCGACTCGGTCATCAATTTCCGTCCCCGCGATGCGCGGATCCGCCGGGTCGAGGGACATCTGGTGATTACCGGGGCGCCGCGTCACCCCAAGCTGGGCATGGACACGGCCGGAGGCTGGATGGCCTATCAGATGCCCAACAACCTGCTGTTCGTCAAGCAGTATATGGTCGATCCCGAGCGGCCTTACAACGAGGTGGCGGGATTGACGATGTCGGTCTGGTATCCCGATGGTCCGATGTGCGAACTGGAACCGATTGGCCCGCGGGAACGGATTGAGCCGGGGAAGTCGGCCGCATTCACCGAAACCTGGTATCTGGCCGAGCGGGCGGCACCCGCCACGGCCGACCTCATCGACGTGCGGGACGTGGCGCAGCAGGTGCGCGGGATGCTGGTGCCGGAGGCGGACTGAGCGGGGCTGTGGCCTCCTTCCGGCCGCGGCTTGCCCCCCCCGGTTGAGCGGTCCATAATCGCCCTGTGGGGGTTGATCCATTCCTGTCCTGAACCGAGTGTGCTGCCCATGATTCGCGCCCGCGCTGCCATGCTGCTGTGTGGACTGCTGCTGACAACCCTTCTGGGATTCGCGGGGGGGCCGGCCCGGGTCGGTGCCCAGCAGGAAGGAGAACCGGGGTTCCGCACGCTGTTCAACGGCCGTGACCTGACCGGTTGGCACAAGAATCCCGAGAAGATCGGGCATGGCACCGGCGGCAAGTGGGAAGTGGTGAACGGCGCCATCGAGGGGGAACAGGATCCCCCGGGCAGCGGCAACGGCGGGATCATTCTGAGCGATGAGGTGTTCGGGAATTTCGAGGTGGTGTTTGAGACGAAGCCCGATTGGGGGCCCGACTCGGGCTTCTTCATGCGCAGCACGGCCAAGGGGAACTGCTACCAGATGATGATCGACTACCACGAAGACGGGAACGTGGGGGAGATCTATCGCGAAGGGCTGGATGGGGCGTCGAACCGCACATTCGACCTGTGGGGCCAATACAGCGATCCCGAGAAGAAACAGCTGACCGGCATCGAGGCCCGCCCCCGTCCGGCCCGGGGGACCGAGAAACCGGCCGAATCGCGGTTTCCGCTGGTCGACTGGAGCCGGATCTGGAAACTGAATGACTGGAACACCGTCCGCTGCCGGGTGAAGGGGAATCCCCCCACCATCACCACCTGGATCAATGGCGCGCTGATCACCGAGTACACCAGCGACAAGACCTTCGAAGGGGTGCTGGGAGACAAGGGACACATCGCGTTCCAGGTGCACGGCGGTGTGGGAGCGTGGCCCACGGGGGCCAAACTGCGGTTCCGCAACGTGCGGATCAAGGAATTGCCCTGAATCCATGCGGATCGGGCCGGGCCCACCCAACCCTGAGTTCCTCCTGAAGAACCGGATGTGCTGCATGCCGAGTCGAAGCTGGTGGCTGCTGACTGTGGTGTTGGGGCTGGTGCTGCCTGCCCGGCTGACGGCCGATGACGGGGCGGCCGCTCCCGACACGGAGCGCAGCGTCGAAGAATTGACCGAGCAGGCCCGCAGGTCGATTGTGGTGGTCTCGTTTTCGGGGCGCGATGGCCGCAACCAGGGACTGGGCACCGGGTTTGTCATCGACCCGGAGGGGCTGATCGCCACCAACCTGCACGTGATTGGGGAAGGTCGTCCCATCAGTGTGCAGACCAGTGATGGCCGTCGTCTCGAAGTCCAGAGCGTCGAGGCGTTCGACCGACATGTCGATCTCGCGTTGATCCGGGTCGCGGCCCGCGATCTGCCGCCGCTTCCGCTGGGAGACTCCACCGCCATTCGCCAGGGGCAGTCGGTGATTGCCCTGGGAAATCCGCAGGGGCTGAAATACAGCGTGGTCGCGGGGGTTCTTTCGGGGACCCAGGAAATCGACCGGCGCTCGATGCTGCAGTTGGCGATCCCCATCGAACCCGGCAACAGCGGAGGGCCCGTGCTGGACCGCCAGGGGCGGGTGCTGGGTGTGGTGACCATGAAGTCGGCGGTCACCGACAACCTGGGATTCGCCATGCCGGTGAATGAACTGAAGCGACTGCGGGACAGTCCCAACCCCACGGTGATGTCGCGCTGGCTGACGATTGGAGCGCTGGATCCCCAGGAATGGACCGCGCTGATGGGGGGGCGCTGGAAACAGCGGGCGGGGCGGATTCTCGCCGAGGGGCTGGGCAACGGGTTTGGCGGCCGGACCATCTGCCTCTCAACCGCCCCCGCTCCGGAAGCCCCCTTTGATCTCTCGGTTTCGGTGAAACTCGACAACGAAGAGGGGGCGGCCGGGCTGGCGTTTTGTGCCGACGGCGGCGACCGGCATTACGGCTTTTACCCCACCGGAGGCCGGCTGCGGCTGACCTGCTTTCTGGGTCCCGATGTCAATTCGTGGCCGGTGCTGGCCGAGGTGAAGTCGGAACATTACCGCCCGGGCGAGTGGAATGAACTGCGGGTCCACTTCGAAACGGGACGTCTGGAATGTTTCGTCAATGGCCAGCGCGTCATCGAATCGGCCGACGTGCGGCTGTCCTCGGGCCGGGTCGGTCTGGCCAAATTCCGGTCGACCGTGGCCGAGTTCCGGAATTTCCGCCTCGGTGCCGCCGACGGGCAGACTCCGGCCAACGCGGGAGACCTGGTGCGCGAACTCGAACAACAACTGGCGAACCAGGGACGTCACTCGCAAGCCCCCCGACTGGTTACACGGACCCTGCCCGAGCGATCTCCCTGGCCGCTCGAATCGGTCCGGGACCGCGCCCGGGAACTGGAACGGCAGGCCCGGGACCTGCGGCTTGCCGCCACGGCCCTGCATGAACGCCGCACCCTGCAGGAACTCGAACAGCTCTTCGCCCAGGGGGATGAGCAGGCGGATCTGTTTCGGGCCTGTCTGCTGGTGGCCCGCCTCGACAACGAAGAGGTCGATGTCGACGCCTACCTGCGCGAGCTCGACCGGATGAGCCGCGACATCACCAAAGACCTTCCCGCCGACGCCACGGCAGCGCAAAAGCTGCAGGCTCTGAACAAATACCTGTTTGCCGAATGCGGTTTCCACGGGACCCGGGGGGATCACTACTACCACCGGTCGAACAGTTACGTGAACGAGGTTCTCGACGACCGCGAAGGGCTGCCAATCACCCTCTCGATCATCTACATCGAGTTGGCCCGCCGCCTGGGATTGTCGGTGGTTGGCGTGGGGCTTCCCGCGCACTTCGTCGTCCGGCATCAGCCCTCGGAGGGTCCCTCTCAACTGATCGATGTCTACGAACGGGCTGTGGAGCTGACTCATGATGAGGCGGATGCCCTGGTCCGGGCGAATGTGGGACGTCCCATTCAGGCGTCGGATCTCGAAAGCATGACGCGCCGGGGAATGGTGTTGCGGGTCTTGCGCAATCTGCGCGGGCTCGCGGAGCAACAGCGCGACGCCGACGCCCACGCCCGGTATCTCGACGCGATTGTCAGGCTTGATCCCGACAATCCGGAAGAGCGGGTCCGCCGGGCGATTGTGATGTTTTCACAGGAACGTCGGGACGAAGCCCTGGGCGACGTCAACTGGCTGCTCGAAAAGAAGCCCGACGGAATCAATCTGAACCAGGTCGAAGATCTGCGGCAGGCCATCCTGCGCGGAGATCGCTGAAGCACACCATGCATCACACCAGTCGGCGGCACAGCCGCAGAGATCAGCGAGGGAAATCGATGACGAGCCGCTCCATTGTCGTGGGCTGGCTCTGGCTCTGCTGCCTGGGGATCGGAAGTGGCACCGCGCTGGGGCAGGACCAGGAGAACTGGTTCGAGAATCGTATTCGTCCCATTCTGGCCGGCACCTGTTTTCGCTGTCATGGCGACCAGAAAACCGGCGGCGAGTTGCGGATCGATTCCCGCGAGTCGCTGCTGCGGGGGGGCCGTTCGGGGCCAGCCATCGATCTCACCCATCCCGACGACAGCCTGCTGTTACAGGCGGTTCGCCGGGAAGCCGCTGTCGCGGCCATGCCGCCAGAGGCGAAACAAGCCCTTCGGCCCGACCAGGTGGCCGACCTCCGTCAGTGGCTGGAAGCGGGTGCGCCGTGGCCGGCCCAAACGGCGAAATTCGTCTCCTCCGGGCATTGGGCCTACGAACCGTTGCGGGCGGCACCACGGCCCGACGTGCCCGATGTCTCATGGCCCCGGAACAGCGTCGACCCATTCGTGCTGCGCGGTCTGGAACGGCACCAACATCGGCCCGGCCCGCAGGCCGACCGACGCACGCTCATCCGCCGGGCCACGTTCGATCTGACCGGCCTGCCTCCCACTCCCGCCGAAGTGGAAGCCTTCCTCAACGATGACTCTGCCGATGCGTGGGAGCGGGTGGTGGACCGCCTGTTGGCCTCGCCGCGGTACGGCGAACGGTGGGGACGATTGTGGCTCGACGTGGTGCGGTATGCCGACACCGCGGGCGAAACCGCCGACTATCCCATTCCCACCGCCTGGCGCTACCGCAACCAGGTGATTCACGCCCTGAATGCAGACCTCCCGTACGACCAGTTCGCGCGGGAACAGATGGCCGGCGACCTGCTCGCCCATCGCGCCCCAGGCCCGCGCTACGCCGAACAGGTGATCTCGACCGGCTATCTCGCCCTGTCGCGCCGGTTTGGCTTCGACTCCGAAAACTATCACCACCTGACGATCCACGACACGATCGACAACCTCGGCCAGACCTTTCTGGGTCTGAGCCTCGGTTGTGCCCGCTGCCATGATCACAAGTTCGACGCGGTGTCGACGCGCGACTACTACGCGCTCTATGGAATCTTCGACAGCACGCGTTATCCCTTCCCCGGTTCGGAACAAAAACCTCGGGTGCGGACTCTGGCCGCGCTCGTCCCACCACGTGAAGCGCGGGCGCGCTGGCGCGAGTTCGAGCAACGGGTGTCGCACCTGTCGCAAGGACTGGCCCGGCTGGGGAAACCGGTTCCCAATGCGACGCTGCGCTGGCTGGGAGATCTGGATGGCGACTTCGAGTTGCAGGCGCCCGCCGCCGGGGGAAGCTACGGCGTGTTGGTCCCTCCCTGGATGTCGCAGGGACCGGTGTCGGTGACCACCGCCGCCCAAAGCCCCTATCGCAATGTCTACGCCGCGGCCCGGGTGGGGGCGAGTGTTCCCGCGGCGGCCGCTGCGTACCAGGTGACCCAGACGGTTCCCGAGTGGTTGACGGGGGGCGATCAGTCGCCGGTGTTTGTGAATCTCGATTTCCGGCTGGCGTCCGCAGCTCCCGGGCAGACCGGCCGGCATCGTTTCGCGGTCACCGATGCGGCGGGGCGACCGGCTTTCGATCTGAGTCTGGGTGCTGACGGGGCCTGGTTGCGAACCGGACCCGCCGAGGTCTTGGTCGCCACGATTCCCGCCGATCAATGGGTCAGCCTCCAGTGCCGACTCGATCCGGCCACTCGGGAACTCTCGCTGCAGGTGGGTCATCCGGGCCACATCCAGTCTTCGGGCCCCCTGCCCCTGCTTCCCGACTGGAGTGGACGCGCCGGCCAGGTGCTGCTGGAAGGGACCGGCGACACCCCCCGCCCCGGGTTCGAGTTCGACAATCTGGCCGTGCGGGCCGATCCATTCCCTCCGGTCTCGACCGAGATTCCAACGCCGCCGGGGGCCGAACCGCCGGAAGACCCCACCCCGCTGATCGCCGAATTGCGGGCACTGGCGGGCATCGATGGCGATCTGGAACAGCAGCCCCCCGGCGGTGCTCCGACGAGTCCCTGGAATCCGGGTCCCAACAGTCTCGTCAAACTTTCTGCAGAAGGGCAGAGCCCGTTCGCGAATCTTTATCCTCCGGGGAAGCAGGGATTCGTCCTTCCCAACCGGGGAGAGTATGACGGGTTTGGGGTCACCCTTCCGCCGACGGCACCAAATGCGGAAGGACAGCTGCATCTGGCATTCGACTTCCGGCTGGGGGCCCAAGCGGCGGGGGGCGATGGTTCGTGGCGGTTTTACATCGGTCAGGGTGCGGGATCGTCGGCGGCGCTCGAGCTGTTCTTCAACGGGCGTCAGTTCTTTCGCCGCAGCGGTGCCGAGACGGGCCTGGTGGGGGCGCTGCGGGGTGAGACGTGGTACCAGGTGCGGGTGGTGCTCGACCTTCAGCAGAAGACCTATCGGGGCGAGCTGTGCCGGCGGGACGAAACCATCCCGTTTGAAGGGCTGTTGGCGACAGGCTGGGACGGGAAGATCACCTATTCGTTCATCGACAGCTATGGACATTTGCCGGGCGTTCGTCCCGCGCTGGCGGTCGACAATTTCGTGCTTCAGACCGGGCCGTTGCGTCCCTTCGACGCCCCGGCCACCGAGTCGGATGGGTCCGGTGCGCAGACCCGCCGCGAGCGCATCGCCCTGCTGAAAACCCGTCTGGGCGAACTCGAGCGCCGTTCGCAGCAGGATCAGCAGGAACTGACGCGTCTGCTGCAAGACGGTCCGTTCCCGCTGGCGTATGCGATGTCGGATGGTTCACCGCACTCGGTGCGGATCCAGAAACGGGGGGAACCGACCACACCGGGCGACGAGGTTCCCCGCGGATTCCTGACGGTCTGGGGAGCATCGCCGCTGCCTGCCGATGTCGCTGGCAGCGGGCGGCTGGAACTGGCCGACTGGGTGATCAATACCCCGCTGTTTGCCCGGGTCATCGTCAACCGGGTCTGGCAGAATCACTTCGGCCAGGGGCTCGTGCGGACTCCCAATGATTTTGGCGTGCGGGGGCAGCCGCCGAGTGATCCGGAACTGCTCGATCATCTGGCGCTGTTTTTGATTGAGCGGCAGTGGTCGCTGAAGTCGCTGCATCGGCTCATTCTGAACAGTGCCGCCTGGCAGCAGGGGGTGCTCGATGACGAGGGAACGCACACTGCGGCGGACAAGCCGGCCGGCCCCGGCGGCTTTGCCCGGCGGCGACTGTCGGCCGAGGAACTGCGGGATGCCATTCTGACCGTGACGGGAGAGTTGGATTCCGGGGTGGCGCAGGCCCATCCGTTCCCCGATCCGACGACGTTTGGCTTTTCGCAGCATGGTCCGTTTGCCGCGGTTTACGAGCACAACCGGCGCAGCGTCTACCTGATGACGCAGCGTCTCAAACGGCATCCGTTTCTGGCTCTCTTCGATGGGTCCGATCCCAATGCATCGACGGCCGAACGGACGGTCACCACGGTTCCCACCCAGGCGCTCTACTTCCTGAACGACCCCTTTCTGCACACCGCCAGCGAACGCTGGGCCCAGCGACTGATCGGCAGCATCCCGCAGCCCGAGCGGCAACTGGAACGGGCCTGGTCCACTGCCCTGGGGCGTCCCCCCTCAACCGAAGAGTTGCAGGAGAGCCTGGAGTTCCTCGCGGACTACCGGCGTGAACTCCAGCCGCTGCCCGAGCCCGAGTTGAGCAGCAAATCGCTGGGAGCCTGCCTGCGGCTGCTCCTGGGCAGCAATGAGTTTCTGTACCTCGATTGAGCCCCCCTCCCCGACAAACACCGGCACTGCCCGGTTGCCAAGGTCTGCGATGACTTGCCCCCCCACCTGTCTCTCCCGTCGGTCAGCACTGCGCTCGATGACGCTCGGCTCGACGCTGCTGAACGGCATCGTGGCTCAGTTGTCGGCCGAGGAAAATGGCTCCGCCCCCCTCGATCCACTCGCCCCCCGCGCTCCCCATTTCGAACCCCGCGCCAAGCGGGTGATCTTTCTCTTCATGAGTGGCGGGGTCTCGCATGTGGAGAGTTTCGATCCCAAGCCGCGCCTGAAAGCCGACGCGGGGAAGACCGTAACGGTTCCGGAATTCCAGGGACGCCGGGGGGAGTTTTCGATGTTCCTGCGGCCACCCCAGTGGGAGTTCCGTCCCCGGGGGGAATCGGGACTGGAAGTCAGCGATCTGTTTCCGCACATCGCGGGGCGGGCCGATGACCTGTGTGTGATCCGCTCGCTGCGGTCGGACCACACCAATCACTACGAGGCGACCCTCGGAATCCATACCGGTTCATTCACGTTTGCCCGCCCCAGTCTGGGTTCGTGGCTGAGTTACGGACTGGGGACTCTCAACCGGAATCTTCCGTCGTTTGTAGTGATCGCCCCCTTCACCCCGTATGCCGGGGGACAGGTCTGGGCGAGCGATTTCCTGCCGGGATCGCACCAGGGAACATTGGTGCTGCCCGGCCCCGAACCAGTGGCGAACATCCGCCGCCGCGTTGCAACGCGTGAGCTGCAGCAGCGGGAATTGGCACTCCAGGAACGGCTCAACCGGCGGCACCTCGAGGCCCGGGGGCAGGCCGGCCCGCTGGCGGCCCGCATGCGCTCATTCGAGACCGCCTTCGGGATGCAATCGGAACTTCCGGACGTGTTTGACCTGTCGGGCGAGACCGAGGCGACCCTGCGGCTGTATGGGCTGGAACCGGGCAGCACGCGCGGCTTCGCCTGGCAGTGCCTCGTGGCGCGCCGCCTGGCCGAGCGCGGCGTCCGGTTTGTCGAACTGATCGACGTCGGTTCCTCCAACAACTGGGACGCCCACGGCGACATGCAGACCCACGCGCCGCTGGCGAAGAACGTCGATCAGCCGATCGCCGGCCTGCTGACCGACCTGAAGCAGCGGGGCATGCTGGAAGACACGCTGGTGGTCTGGACCACAGAATTCGGCCGGACCCCCTTCAATGCCGACGCCGGTGCCCGGGGCCGCGAGCATCATCACTGGGTCTTCTCGTCGTGGCTGGCCGGGGCGGGGGTCCGCAGTGGCCACGTCCACGGGGCATCGGACGAATACGGGATCCACGTGGCCTCCGATGCTGTCCACGTCCATGACTTCCATGCCACGATTCTGCACCTGATGGGGCTCGATCACGAGCGGCTGACGTTCCGTCACAGCGGGCGCGATTACCGGCTGACCGATGTGCATGGACAGGTCGTCGAAGAGATTCTCACCTGAGCCGACTGGGACGCGGCATCGGCCATGCGATCGGTGTCAGTCCGGTGTGGAATCGCACCGGAACGATGACAGGTCTGCCTGGGTGCGAAACCAGTTCCCCGGAAAAGACTCCCTGCGATTCGCACTCCGCAGGAAGTCGCTTACGGAACCTGGCCAGTATCCGCGAGCGTATCGGAGACGCTGGTCAGCAGACCGGGTCTGGCGCGAGACTGTGGGTGACAGGCCGCCTTTTGGTTGAGGAGTCATCGATGCCCCAGATCAACGGTCAACGGCTGCTGGTGAATCTCGGAGCGTCGCAGGTGCGAAAGCGGCTCAAGGGGCACGGCTGGGGGGTTCGCCAGATCCAGTCGGTCGGCAAGCAGCAGTCGGTGGTCATCCACACCGCTACGGGAACCCACCTGCAACGCCTGGTGGAATTGCTCGCCCCTTTTGCCCAGACTCCCCAGGACGATTTTGAGGAAGAATCGGCCGCCGGGGGCCTCCCCCCGGATGGCACTCCCACGGCGGCTCCCGGCGTATAAGCCGGAGCGATCAGCGTGGGGAGGTGATCGCGGACACCGTTGCGGCGGCGGGTTTGGGGGCCGGCACTCCGCGCATGCGGAGGAAACCCGAAATCGCGATGATGATCAGGGCCAGCAGGAAGTTGACGGTCAGCCACTTGCGGGCATTTTGCCGGATGCTGGCCGTCCCCGCCGAGCGTCCCACCAAAGCCGAGGCGATGAAGAAGATTCCCAGCGCCAGCAGGATCTTGGTGCCGATCAGACCGTGGTACAACCCATCCCCCTTGTGTGATTTCTCCACGATGACCTTGAAGTAGTTGAAGAGGCCGGAAAGCAGCATCACCCCAATGCCGCCGTGCACAAACTTTTTCCAGTTGCCCACCACGGCAGACCGCAGCTTGTCATGGTCGGCATCGGAGAGGGCCGACGTGGCGGCGGGCATCAGGACATAGCGCAGGAAGAAGCCTCCCCCCACGAGCACCACGGCGGTCATCACATGCAGCACACGGGAGGCCACAAACAGCGAAAAGAGTTGGGAAAGATCCATCGGATTTGCCAGGAGAACGGGACGAGGGCCAGATTGAACCAGATTCTAGGCAGTCCCTGCGGGGTTTCGACAGGCGGTACTGGCGACCATGGGACTGGTTGGGTACAGTCTCGCAGGACAGAACGGTTTGACACGTTTGCTGAAGGCGGCCGGAATGAGTGTTTACCTGGGTGTGGACATTGGCACCAGCGGAACCAAGACCATCGCCATGCGGCGCGATGGCAAGATTCTGGCCTCCGCCACAGCCGAGTATCCCCTGCTGGCCCCCCGCCCCGGTTGGTCCGAACAGGATCCGGAACACTGGTGGCAGGCGACCGTCAAGACCATCAAGTCGGTCGTCAAGCAGGCCCAACTGAAGCCGTCCGACATCTCGGGAATCGGCCTCTCGGGGCAAATGCACGGCAGCGTCTTTCTGGATGCGGAAGACCAGGTGATTCGCCCGGCCCTGCTCTGGAACGACCAGCGGACCGCCGCCGAGTGCGTCGAGATTGAAAAACGGGCCGGCGGCCGCCGCAAGCTGATCGACATGGTGGCGAACCCCGCCCTGACGGGGTTTACCGCACCCAAGATCCTGTGGCTGCGAAACCATGAGCCGAAAAACTACGACCGGGTGCGGCATGTGCTGCTGCCCAAAGACTACGTTCGCCTGCGCTTGACCGGCGAATACGCCACCGAAGTGAGCGACGCCTCGGGCACGTTGCTGCTCGACGTCTGCAACCGGGTCTGGTCCAGGAAACTGCTGTCGAAGCTCGAAATCGACTCGGGCTGGCTGCCGAAGGTTTACGAGTCGGAAGAGGTGAGTGGGCGGGTCACCATGGGTGCCGCCCGCACGCTGGGGCTCTCGGCAGGAGTTCCCGTAGTGGGGGGCGGGGGCGATCAGGCGGCCAGCGCGGTGGGGAATGGCATTGTCCGACAGGGGGTCGTGTCGGCCACCATGGGGACCAGCGGTGTGATCTTCGCCCACAGCGACGAGGTGCAGTACGATCCCCAGGGGCGGCTGCACACCTTCTGTCATGCGGTGCGGGGCAAATGGCACATGATGGGGGTGGTGCTGTCGGCGGGGGGCAGCCTGCAGTGGTACCGGAATCAACTCTGTCAGGCCGAGATCGCCCGGGCGAAGAAGAACAAGATCGATCCCTACGAGTTGATCACCGAAGAGGCCCGTCAGGCGCCGGTGGGCAGCGAAGGACTCGTCTTTCTTCCCTATCTCACGGGTGAACGGACCCCCCATGCCGACGCGAACGCCCGCGGGGCGTGGATCGGTCTCTCGCTGCGGCATGGCCGTCCGCACCTGGCGCGGTCGGTCATCGAGGGGGCGACCTTCGCGATGCGCGATTCGCTGGAAATCATCCGCGGGCTGAAAGTCCCGGTGAAGGAAGTCCGTCTGTCGGGCGGGGGCGCCCGCAGCCCGTTCTGGCGGCAGGTTCAGGCCGACGTGTATGGCCTGCCCACCGCGATCACCAATTCGCATGAAGGTCCGGCGTATGGGGTGGCCCTGCTGGCGGCTGTGGGGACCGGCGCGTACCGGACGGTGGCCGAAGCCTGCGACGCCACCATCAAGGTGATCGACCAGAACAGTCCCCAGGCGCGGGCGAAACGGACGTACGACGATCTGCATCCCGTGTACCAGCAGCTCTATCGCTCGTTGAAAACCGACTTCGCCACACTGGCCGGGTTTGTGACGGCGCATTCCTGAGCTCCCCGGGCTGCCAGACTTCTCTGGCAGCGGGGCTCCCCTGCGGCGGCCGGCCGGGAACCCCCTGCCGTGCCGACTTGTCCGCGGGCAATCTGTTCCTGCCGCACGTTCCCGGCAGGCTCGCACTCTGTTTCCGCCATTTCCGGATTCCCCATGGCCGCGCTGTATCTCTCGGAAGCGGACGTCCGCGAACTGCTCGACATGGAAATCGCCCTCGCCGCCGTGGAAGGGGCGTTCCAGCACCTGGCGACGGGACGGGCGCAGAATGTGCCCCGCGCCCGGGTGCGGGGAGAGCGGATCATGCTGCACAGCATGTCGGCCTCGGCCGATTATCTCGGCCTGGTCGGCTGGAAGTGCTACACCACCACGCCGCACGGCATGCGTTTCCTGGTCGGGCTGTACTCGTCGCAAACCGGCGAGTTGCTGGCCCTGATCGAAGCCGATTACCTCGGTCAATTGCGGACGGGGGCCGCCTCGGGCGTGGCCACCTCCATCCTCGCCCGACCCGACAGCCGCGTGGTGGGTCTGTTTGGTGCCGGGGCACAGGCCCGCACCCAACTGCAGGCGATCTGCCAGGTGAGGCGGATCGAGCATGTGGAGGTCTATTCGCGGCGTCCCGATCGGGCCCAGCTCTTCGCGGAGGAGATGGGAGAATTGTGCCGAACCCGGATTGTCTGCCAGCGTTCTCCCCAGAACGTCGCCGCAGAGAAGGACATTGTGATCTGCGCAACCACCGCTCAGACCCCGCTGTTTGACGGTGATGTGTTGACCGCGGGAACCCACCTGAATGTCATCGGCTCGAATCACCTGACGAAGGCGGAAGTCGACGTCACCACCATCCAGCGGTCCGACACCATCGTCTGCGACAGCCTGGCACAATGCCGCCTCGAGGCGGGAGATTTCGTCGAGGCCCTGGGGGCGGGAGCCGTTGCCTGGGAAAACATGCACGAACTGGCCGATGTGCTCTCGGGCCGCGCGCCCGGGCGGGCGACTGCCGAGCAGATCACGCTGTTCAAGTCGGTGGGGCTGGCGATTGAAGATGTCGCTCTGGGGGCGCGGCTGTTGGAACTCGCCCGCGAGCGGCAACTCGGACAAGTCCTGCCGTTGTAATCCTCACTGCGCCTCCTCCACCCGGCCCTGCCCCACCCCCGCCAGACCGGCTGACTCCCGGGGCGGATGGAGAACGCCAGCGGATTCCGCCTTCGCGGTCAAACGCCATGGGAGGGTGACGCCGCGTGATCGCCGTCGGAATGTCCCATCGGCAGACCGCGGGAGAACCACGGATAGATCGCGGGCAGGACCAGCAGGGTGAGCAGGGTCGAGGTCACCAGCCCGCCAATCACCACCGTGGCCAGAGGGCGCTGCATTTCGGCTCCGTCGCTTGTGGAGAGGGCCATCGGCAGAAACCCCAGAGCGGCGACCATCGCGGTCATCAACACGGGGCGCAAGCGTCCTTCGGCCGCTTCGTGGGTTGCCTGTTCGGCGGGCATGCCGGAACGCCGGAGGTGTTCCGCCGCACTCACCCAGACCAACCCATTCAACACGGCGACCCCAAACAGCGCGATGAAACCGACCCCCGCCGAGATACTGAAGGGCATTCCCCGCAGACAGAGCGCGTAGACTCCCCCCGACGCCGCCATGGGGACCGCCAGGAAGATCAACAGGGCGAGCTGGGCCGAGTGAAAGGTCGAATGCAGCAGCAGAAAGATGATCATCAACACAATTGGCGTGATGATGGCCAGGCGCAGTGCGGCCGACTGGAGATTTTCAAAATCTCCTCCAAACCGCAGCTCATAACCCGCGGGCAGCGTCACCTGTTCGGCGATTTTCTGCTGGGCTTCCCCGACGAAGCTGGCCACGTCGCGCCCGCGGACATTGGCCGAAATGAAGGTCCGCCGGCGGATCTGCTCGTGATCGACGGCGGGGGGGGTCTCTTCGAGAATGAGGTCGGCCAGTTCCCCCAGGGGAACGGGATCGCCCCGGGAGGCGGCCACCGGCAGCTGCTGCAACCGGCTGATGTCGCGCCGCCACTCTTCGGGAATTCGCACAATGATCGGAAACCGGGCCCGTCCTTCGAAGATCACCCCGGTCTCGCGTCCGCCGAGGGCCGAGACGACATCCATCACCTTGGTCGCGTCGATTCCATACCGGGCCAGAGCGTCCCGCCGGGGCTCGATGCGCAGGGTCGAAAGATTCGCCTGGTAGTCGGCCTTCACATCCACCGCCCCGGGAATGGTCTTCAGTACCCGCTCGATCGCCTTGGCCTTCATCCCCAGCACCGCCAGATCATCGCCATACAACTGCACCGCCACATCGGCCTTGACCCCGGCGACGAGTTCGTCGACCCGCATCTCGATCGGCTGGGTGAAGCCAAACGCCACCCCCGGCACATTCTCGTTCAGTTGCCCGGACATCTGCGCGATCAGGTCATCGCGGGAGATGTGTTCGGGCCACTCTGAGTGAGGCTTCAGCAACACCCAGACATCGGTCTGATGCACCCCCATCACATCATTCGCAATCTCGGGCCGGCCCGTCTGGCAAAAGACGGTCTGCACCTGGGGAAACGCCCCCACCACCTTCTCGATGCGGGTCGACATGTCGATGGACCCTTCGAGCGACGCCGTGGGCAGCCGGACCGCTTCAATCAGCAGATCTCCCTCCTCCAGGCGGGGCATGAATTCCGCCCCCAGGTAGCGCCCCACGGGCAGGCTCACCAGGAAGATTCCCAGTGCCACGGCAATGGTGAAGGCGGGGTGAGCAATCGTCTGTTTGACCAGCGGCTCATAAAACCGGCGGATGAACCGCACCAGCCAGACATCTTTCTCATCGACCTCGCGCGGCAGCGCCAGCGAAGCCATCGCAGGCATAAAGGTCATCGACAGCACCAGCGACCCCAGCAGTGCGAACAACACGGTCAGGGCCATCGGACGGAACATCTTCCCCTCCATCCCCTGCAGTGCGAGGATAGGGACATACACCACCGCGATGATCAGTTCGCCAAACATCGTCGGCTTGCGGACCTCGATCGCGGCATCGCGGATGATCTGCAACCGGTTCTTGCGGCTGCGATCGTGGGAAAGATGCCTGATGCAGTTCTCCACCATGATGACCGAGCTGTCGACAATCAGACCGAAATCGATCGCTCCCAGGCTCATGAGGCTGGCGGTGATTCCTGTCAGATGCATGAGATTGGCGGCGAACAGCATCGACAGCGGAATGGCCAGCGCGGTGATCAACCCTGCCCGCAGGCTGCCGAGCATCACCAGCAGCACGATGATCACCAGCGCCCCTCCCTCGAACAGGTTCTTCATGACCGTGTTGAGGGTGCGGCCAATCAGGGCGGAGCGATCGTAGGTGACATCAATCCAGACTCCGTCGGGCAGAGCCTTCTGCATCTTTTCGATCCGTTCCTTGACCGCCTCGACAACGACCCGCGAGTTCTCGCCGATCAGCATCATCACGAGGCCCGTGACCGCCTCTCCCCGACCATCGCGGGTCACCGCGCCCTGGCGGGTCATCGGAGCCATCTCCACGCTGGCCACATCCCGCACGAGAATGGGTGTGCCGTCGTCTTCGCGACGCAGCACGATCTCGAGAATTCCCTCCCTGTCGGTGAGCAGAGCCTGTCCGCGGATGAACCGCTGCTCGTCGTAGTGCACGACATAGCCCCCGCCGGCAATCAGGTTGTTCTCCTCGAGCTGCTCGAACAGATCGGCCAGCGTGATGCCGTAGCTGGTCAGACGGTCGGGATCGGGACGGACCTCAAACGTCTTGTAATAACCCCCATGGGTGTTGATCTCGGTGACGCCGCGCACCTCGCGCAGTTTGGGGGCGACTTCCCAGTCGAGGATGGTCCGGAGTTGCATCGGGGTGTACCGCTCATCGCCGCGCACCTCGAACTGGAGAATTTCCCCCAGGGCGGTCGTCAGCGGGCCGAGACGGGGGGTTCCATAGCCGGGCGGAATCTCGGCACTCGCCACCGGCAGCCGTTCGGTCACCAGTTGCCGGGCACGGTACAGATCGGTCCCCTCCTGGAAGACGATCGTCACCACCGAGATGCCAAACTTCGAAACGCTGCGCAATTCCTCGATCTTGGGGAGGCCGCTCATGGTGGCCTCGACCGGATAGGTGATGTACCTCTCGACCTCCACCGGCGACAACGGCCCCGCCTCGGTGACGACCTGCACCTGGGTGTTGGTCATGTCGGGAACCGCATCAATCGGCAGGTTGATCGCCGCCGCCAATCCCAGAAGCGAAATCACCGCTGTGATCGCGAGGATCAGAAACCGATTGTGCAGGGAGAATTCAATCAGGCGGGTCAACATGGACTTATTCCTCCCGTTCCAGCAGCAATTCCGATTTCAGCAGGAATGCGCCCTGGGTCACCACCCGGTCCCCCGCCTTCAATCCGGAACGGATCTCGACCCAGCCGTCGGTCTCACGTCCCGTCTTCACATCCGCCCGCCGGAAACGGCCGGCCCCCTCGTCCACGAAGACGAACTTCCGCCGCTCGTGTTCCATGACGGCCCGCTCCGGAACGGCCAGCATTTCCGTCTCATCCTCCAGAGGAATCGCCACCCGCACGAACAGACCGGGACGCAGGCGTCCATCACCATTCTCGAGGCTCGCCACCAGGGGAACAGCATTCGAAACCGGCGAGACTTCACGTCCGACGTAGTAGACCCTGGCGGTGAATTTTTCCCCTGGCAAAGCCGGGGACTCGACCGTCAACGGTGTATCGGGATGAATTCCCAACGCCTTCCAGTCGGTTTCACGCAGGTCGGCCGAAACCCACAGCCGGCTGGTGTCGGCGAGTACGAACTGCCGGTCCCCCTGTTTCAGACGTTCCGAGACGCCGTAGACACTCTCTTCAATCGTTCCCGGAAAAGGGGCGCGCATCTCGACCTGCGAGAGGTCGGGAGCATCGTCCCGGAGACTCTCTTCCACATCGGCGTAACCCAACAGGGTCTGCAGATGGTGCCGTGCGAGGTCATAACGCCGCTGGCATTCCTCAAAGCCCGCCTTCGCCCGATCCTGTTCCTGCTGGGTATCAAATGCCGACTGCTCGCAGACCGCTTTCAGGTTTTCCTCGGCCCCCTCGCGTTCACTGGTCCGCTCGGTCAGTGTGCGGGACGAAACCGCTCCCGTCTCGGCGGCGGATGCCACTTTGCTTTCCAGCGTCTGACTCAAGAGAAACTTGCTGTAGGCCCCCAGGAGGGATCCCCGGAACTCTCCCAACACCCGTTCCCGAAAAAGTTCTTCCAGCTTTTTCATTGGTTGCCGGCCGTCAATACCCCGGATCAGCAAATCGACGTTGTCGGCGACCTGCGAACGAAACTCCAGAGCCTTGCGGGCCAATTCCAGCTCGGCACGTCTCTGCAGCACACTCGAGCGGGCAGACCCCACCTCCGGGCTGCTCAGCCATGCCAGAACCTGTCCCTGCTCCACTCGATCGCCCGGCTTGACCAGAACCTTCGTCAGAGTCCCGTCGGTGGCCGACTTCAACTCCACGTGACGCAGGTCGTCGTATTGCAGCCGTCCCGGAACGACGCTGGTTCGACGGAGACCCCGCAGCGTCACCGGCTCGATCTCCAGCCTTGCTGCCGCCAGCCTGGTGCCGGAGAGCTCCACATGCTCCCCCCCCGGTTCGCTCTGGGCGACTGGTTCGGCAGGTGGGCTGGCCTCCGTGGAAGCGGCCGGCGTTTTGGGCCACCGCTGCCCGAGCCAGGTCCCCACCCCCAGACAGATCAAGGCCGGTATCCACCACAGGCGGGAAACCGAGATGGTCGAAGTCATGCCAAAATCTCTCACGAAGTTCCCGGCGTACCGGATGCCAAAGTTCCCCAGTCCCACCGCTCCAGCCATCCGGCTGCAGTGGACCACACGTCACAGAAAGCGCCGAAACGTCAGCGCGGTCCCGACAGAAGAAGAGCACTCAGCCGCAACTCAACAGAGCCACGACTGCATTTGGCACAGACGCATGCGGGAACTGCCATACCACGAAGACACGGCACCAGAGTCCCGCCCAGGGGCGTAGGTCGGTGCACAGATCGGACTCCCGATCGCCAGCAATTCAGACGGGGCATCATTCACCGAATTGGCCCACGCCATAAACTCATTCAGACTCGATTCGTGGGTGCCCAATGTGGGGCATCTTTCGGGGGCGGGAGACCCCTCCGCGGCATCCCCTGGCGTCTCCCCCAGACCCTTCAGGACCGTCTGCGGGGAAAACCAGTGGATGTGCCAGTCGAGAAAGTCGGCCACCAACTGGCTGCCGTGGCACCGCTCGACATGCTGCCCCAGCGGGAGCTCATGGGCTGCCGCTGGATGGCGGCCATGGGCGTGCAGCACTGGCACCGGCAGTTGGGCGGTCACCCACAGCAGCGCAAAAATCAGCCCCCCATGACTCCACGACCGCGCAATCTTGAGGAATGCAGCAGACACGTGGATCAGACTCCAGACGGGACAATTCGGGCAAGCGACGCACAGCTTGCATCAAGTATACCCGGGTTATGAGGTCGGAGACAGTTGGATTCGGGTATTGCCACCCCCATCGCCCGTTCGCCGTGGGTGTTTCGATCCAATCCCCCTGAAAACCCGTGCGATATCCGAAGGACTTGTGCATCGAGCGACCAGTACGTGTCGTTCGCACCCCACTCCCGCCAGGAACACAGACCAGACACGAACTGGTGTCTCCTGTTCCCCCTCTCCCGCATCAGTATGATTGGGAACTTCTCTTTTTCTGATCCGCCGCTTGTGTCCTTAACCCCGCTCGCCCCCGGTCCGCATGAACGCACCCCTGACGGAAGGCAGTCGCCGTGTGATGGAGTTGGCCGCCACGTTGGCCCGCGCCGCACACGCTCCCGAAATTCAGGCGGATCATCTGCTGTGGGCGATCTGGCTCGATGAATCCCGGGGAGCGGCAATCCTGGCCGACCAGGGATTTTCTCCAGATCGGCTCGCCCGGCACTTCCCCCTGGCAGCCGGTTGGGAAGAGTCCGGATCATCCGGGACCTCACACGCTGGCCGCACGGTATCGCCCGCGCACTCAACCACCCTGGTCGAGGTGCTGGCAGCCGCCCGCGACCACGTCGGCAACCTGGGGCGGCATCTGGAAATCGGCACCGAGCATCTGCTGCTGGCCCTGACGCAGGTCCCCTCGACGGTCACCCCGCTGCTGGCGGAACTCACGCTGGGGACCGAAACGGTCCTGCAGCAGGTGGTCGAACAGACGGGAGATTCCGCGGAACCACTCGATCCCGGTGTGCGTCTGGAACCCGCGCCTGCTCCGCAGACCGAACAGTCCGACCTCTACCGCATTCTCGACGCCGCCGCCAATCGGGTGCGGGAAGGTCTGCGTGTGATCGAAGACTATGTGCGGTTTGCCCTCAATGACCGCCACCTCACGGAACAACTCAAACAGTGCCGCCATCAGTTTGCCCAGACCGAGCAACTGCTGGCTCCCGCGCTCCGCCTCGCCGCCCGCGATACCCGGGGGGACATCGGCACAACCCTGCACACCCAGCGCGAGCTGCGAAGACAGTCGCTCACCGACGTGGTGCGGGCCGACTTCAAGCGGGTGCAGGAGGCATGCCGCACGCTGGAGGAGTACGGTAAGCGACTCTCGACCGGATTCTCCCGTGCGGCGGGACAGACCCGCTACGCCTGCTACACGCTGGAACAAGCAGTACTGCAGACGGCGAACGCCCTCGATCGCCTCGCCAACCGCCGGCTCTACCTGCTGCTGACCGAAGCACTCTGTCCCCAGGGGTCGGGACCGGTGTTGCGGGCGGCGCTGGCGGCGGGGGTCGATGTCGTGCAGGTCCGGGAAAAATCAATGACCGATCGCCAACTGCTTGCACACGCCCGTCGCGTGCGCGACTGGACGGCCGACTCCAACTGCCTGCTGATCATCAACGACCGCCCCGACATCGCCGCCCTCGTGGGAGCCGATGGAGTCCACGTCGGGCAAGACGAGTTGCCCGTGGCCGAGGCCCGGCGGATTGTCGGCCCCGACAAACTCGTGGGGGTCTCGACCCATTCGCTCGACCAGGCCCGCGCCGCCGTGCTGGAGGGCGCCGACTACATCGGCATCGGTCCGGTCTTTCCCACCAGCACCAAGCAGTTCTCCCGGCAGGAGATGGCGGGTCTCGAATACGTCGCGCAGGCCACCTCTGAAATCGCGTTGCCGGGGTTTTGCATCGGGGGCATTGGCCCCGGCAATCTCCACCGCGTCCTGGCGGCCGGAGGCCGACGCATCGCCGTGTCGGGGGCCATCTGCAGTGCCGACGATCCCGCCGCGGTCACGTCTGACCTGGTCCAGCAGCTCGCCGCGGCCAGCGCTACGCAGAGCTGAATCGCACCCGCCGGTCCGCAGTGAGGACCAGCAAACCGTCAGCCGATCTTCCGCTCAACCACCTGGGCCGCCAGCATCCATTCGCGGATGGAATGCTGATCCTCCTGGGAGGGGAGCCCGACTCCTTTCTGGTAGCCGAACAGGTCCCGGATTGAGCTCGATCCAAACCGGTCATCCAGAATCTCGAGGTGGTCCACCGAGACCAGGGCGGGATGTTCGACCCCACACGCGCGGCTCAGGGCCAGCAGTTCTTTCCGGAGAGTGACGATGTAGTTCGCCGCCCGGACCGACTTGAGCGTCGGGTCGAGTCCCGCGACCAGCCAGCGGTTTTGCGTCGCAATGCCGGTCGGGCAGTGATTCGTATGACATTTCTGCGCCTGGATGCAGCCAATCGACAGCAGCGATTCGCGGGCGATGTTGACCATGTCGCAGCCGAGGGCGAAGGCGAACAGGGCCGACTCGGGCAGGCCGAGCTTTCCAGAGCCGACAAACACCACCTGCTTGTCGACCCCATACTCGGCCAGAATCTTCTGGACGCGCGCGAACCCCACTTTGAACGGCAGTGAGACATGGTCGCCGAAGACCAGGGGGCCGGCTCCCGTTCCCCCCTCACCTCCGTCGATGGTGATGAAGTCGACCCCCCGGCTGCCGTTCTGCATCAGCTTCGCCAAATCATGCCAGAAGCCCGATTCCCCCACCGCCGACTTGATGCCCACCGGCAGCCCGGTGAGGTCGGCGAGCCGCTCGACGAAATCGAGCAGTCCATCGGTGTCCCGGAAGGCGGTGTGGCTGGCTGGACTGATGCAATCCTGGTCGAGAGGAATTCCGCGAATGGTGGCGATCTCGGGGGTGATCTTGGCCTTGGGGAGAATTCCCCCGGCCCCCGGTTTGGCCCCCTGGCTCAGCTTGATCTCGAGGGCCCGCACCTGCGGATTGGCGGCGAGAGTCGCCAACAGCTTCTGTTCACTGAAGCGCCCATCCAGTTCCCGGCAGCCGAAATAGCCGGTGCCAATCTGCCACACCAACTCGCCCCCCTGGCGGTGGTAGGGGGAGATGCCCCCTTCGCCCGTACTCTGCAGGCAACCGGCAATCTGGCTGCCCCGGTTCAGAGCCTCCACCGCGGGCCCACTCAACGACCCATAACTCATCCCCGAGACATTGATGACGGAGGGGGGCCGGAACGCCTTCTTCCGTTGGCGATATCCGCCGAGGGTCTTCGCACAGGGACAGCGATACTCGGGATCATAACCCGGTTCTCCGGGATGGGGTGACGCCAGCGGGAACGTGCTGTGTTTGATGATCAGGTAGTTGGGCGACAACTCCATGTCATTGTCGGACCCGAACCCGAAGTAGTTGTTTTCTTTTTTCGACGAGGCATAGATCCATGACCGTTGGTCACGGCTGAAGGGACGTTCTTCGTTGTTCGAAGTGACGATGTATTGCCGGAGTTCCGGCCCGACCGTTTCCAGCAGATACCGGAAATGCCCGAGGATGGGAAAGTTATGCAGGATGGCATGCTTTTTCTGCAGGATGTCATAGATCGCCAGCAGGATCAGGCCAGCCAGGAATCCGCAGAACACCAACCAGGGAAGAGTCATGATCCATTCCGCTCCGGGGAAGTTCCTGCCGGGAACAGGTCCCGGCAGGGCTCAACACGACGTGTCACGCCTGCAGACTATCCGGTATCGCCCCGTGTCTGTGCAAGCAGGGGAATTGAGTTCAACCGTCCGGCTGTGTGCAGGTGGTGGCGGGCTCTCCGCGAGATGGCGCCCACGGAGTCTGTTGGGGAGGAACCCCTGCGGCATGGCCCGCGCGGAATCACTTGGCCGGCGGCCTGTCGTTCTCGGACGACTGCCGACGACTATGGATGACCTCCAGGGCGCGGGCGATTCTCTCACGGGCTCCGTCCGTCGCCGCTCCGGCATCGAGAACCCGTTGGAGCGGTCCGACCAGGCTGGCCTCGTTCCAGTCGGCCAGATCGGTCGCCACCATGTCGGCGAGTTCGGGCCGCTGCTCGAGGATTCGTTCATAGACGGCCACCACGGCCGGACGGGGAATGACCCCCTCGGCCGTCCCCTGCACACTCAGGGCGAGCAGGGCCGCCCGGCGCTCGCTCTCGCGCAGCGAGACCTCGAGAATCTCACTCCGCAGAAAACCGGGCAGTCCCGCGACCCCCGCCTGTTCCAGCTGCGCCACCAGCAGGGCGGCCCGCGCTGGATCCTCCCGCCGGCCGGCGGCCTCGCTCCGGACCTTTGCCAGCCAGGTCTCGGCGGTGGGCCCCCCGGCAATGCCCAGCAGCAGGGCCACCAGGGCCCGGCGCTCGGGAAACTTGTCGGGATCCAGCGTCTGCAGCAGCCGGTCGACATCCAGATCGGCCCGGCAGGCCCGCATGACCGCGTAGGGGGTCCGCGACAGTTCCCGCACCAGCGTGTCACGAATCAGCGGCTCGTCAGTCGCGAGCGTTCCGAGAAAAAACCGGGATCGTTCGGTCCAGTCGGCGGCCGACAACGCTGCCGTCCGCTGCATTTTGCCAATGGCCAGCAACCACTCCGCGTGTCCGGCGGCGACGGTTCCCAAAAACTTCCAGCGTTGGGTCAGGGCCTCGCGCCCCAGCAGAACCTGCCTGTCCCGCGGGAGCCGGCCCTGGGGAAGTTCTGCCACCGGCAGCACAATCTCTCCCCCGGGGGGACCAGCTCCCTTGAAGCACGAGTGAAGGGCAAACCGCCGGCGATCTTCGGTCGGCAGCGCACAGACGGCGATGTCGCAGTTGACCACCTGCTGCACGAACGACAGCTCGGGCCCGGCGGTTCCCACGCAGGCGGGACAGGCTGCCGCGGGCGGGAGACACTCTCCCGGCGCGATCAGCAGCCCCCACACGACGGCCCAGGGGAACAACCGGCTCCCACAGCGCATCACTGCCCCTTCCGGTAGATCGTCTTGCCTTCCTTGATGGTCTCCACCACGGCGATGTCGGGAATCTGCGCCGGATCAACCTTGAGGGGGTTCTTTTCGAGAATCACCAGGTCGGCCAGCTTGCCCGGTTCCAGTGTCCCCTTTGTGGCCTCCTCCTTGATCTGGAAGGCCGCCATTGAGGTCACGGCCTGCAGGGCATGATAGGGCGAGACCCGCTCGTCCGGTCCGACCACCCGGCCGCTGGCCGACATGCGGGTCACGGCCAGTCCCACCAGCGGCAGAATGGCCGGCGAGGGAGAGACGGGGGCGTCATGCGAGTAGGTGAACTTCATCCCGTTGTCGAGGAACGTCTTCGACGCCAGGGCATGGGCCGCCCGTTCGGGACCCCACAGATGCACGACTGCGTCACCACCGGACTTGATCGACGAGGTCAGGAAGCTGGGGATCGCCCCGTACTTCTTCATCTTCTGGATCTGGTCGGGGCGCAGATAGGTCCCATGGATGAACACGGGACGATGATCACGCATGCCATATTTCTGGACGGCGCGTTCGATCGCCTGCAGGGCCTGATCGGCCGCGGCATCCCCGTTCATGTGCATGTTCAACTGCAGGTTCGAAGTCCAGAACCGGTCGAACGCCTCATCGAGAACCTCGGTGGGAATCTGCTGGAACCCCTTGTAATCGCCCGACTTCCCGGCGGGGAGATTGGTGTAGGGCTGGGTGAACCACGCCGTGTCGAGGCTGCCGTCCAGCCAGAACTTGATCCCCCCCAGCCGCACGCGGTTGATGTACCGCTTGTCGAGATCGGGCCGGTCCGCCAGCAGCTTCCGGGACGTTCCACCGGGCTGCGGATTGAACTCGGCCGCCACCGAGTAGGCGGCGTTGATGGTGTCGTCGGTCACCGAATCCTTGGCGCAGACATAAAGGTCGATCTTCAGCAGATTCTTGTCGATGGCGTTTTTCACGATCTCGAGATCGTCGTTCCCCAGCCCCAGTCCAGCCTCCTGGGCGGTGGTCTGCCCAAAGCTGGCCCAGACGGCGGCGGCGCCGGTGATGACCCGGTCGGCCAATTCTCCGGTGAAGGGGGGCCGACGGCTCCGCACGGCGTTGAGCGCGGTCTCTTCCATCGGGCCAGCCAGCTCCGTGCCACCCGGCTTGCGCGAGAACGATCCTCCTTCGGGATCCTGCGTGGCCGCTGTGATCCCCGCCGCCTTGTAGACAGCACCATTTCCGGAACCCAGGTGGCCCGAACTGTCGACGATCATCACCGGCCGGTCCTTGGAGACCTCGTTCAACTCGTCGAGATTGGGGTGCCGTTTTTCGGCCAGGTCTCTCGCCAGATAGCCAAACCCCACGATCCAGGCGCCGGCGGGCATTTTCTTCGCCTGTTCTTTCATCCGGCTCACGATCTCGGCGACCGACTTGGCCCCCCGCAGATCGCCATCAATCAGGTTCTTGCCGAAATACACCATGTGCCCGTGGGTGTCGATGAATCCCGGAACCAGGGTCTGGCCCCCCAGATCGACAATCTTCGGGTTCGGCCCGGCGTGCGGCTTGCCGTCGGCGCTCTTCCCGGCATGCAGGATCTTGCCCCGATGGACCACCAGTTCCTCGACCAGTTCCGGATTCGGTCCCCGCATGGTGAGAATGTCCCCACCCCGATACACCGTGGGAATCTCCTGGGCGAGCAGCACCGGACTGGCCGCACAACACCAGAGCCACGCAGACAACACCACCGATGCAGAAGTTCGTGTCATGGAATCAACAGACAAGGGGAACCGGAATGAGAGGTAGAACGGGAATCCGCCGGACCCCTCCCAATCACGCCCCGATCGGGTGAACTGGAAAGGTGTTGGAACAGCGGCACCACTGGCGAAGACCAGAGTGTCCCCGCGGGACGCAACCCAATGCCGTGAATTGGTTCACCCAGGCAGGACAACCAATCGCCTGCCACACTCCCCTCCACAGCCGGAACAGCCCAGGCGTCCGGGAGGCAGCCATCCTTCCCGGTCCTGTGCGGTCCCTGTTTCTCCGGACGCGAATCGCGTGAGAAGAACTGTTCTTTACTTTTTCGATGCGGCACTCCGCAAGCCTGCCTCGGCCATCAGGCGGTCGGTCTCCCGGTAGGCCTCGGCCACCCAGGCCTCGATCTGGTCGGGCTGGGGAGAATACTCGAGCTCGATCGAAACCGCCCCGTCGATCCCCAGGGCCTTGATCTCACGCAAATACGGGCCAAAGTCAACCACCCCGCGGCCGGGGGGCAGATCTCCATGCCGTTTGCCGTCGCAGTCCGAAATGTGCACATGAATCGCCCGGCCCTGCAGACGCCGCAACTCCTCGGGAGCCACTTTCGACAGGCAGAGGTGCGAGACATCGATGTTCGCCTGCACGGCGGGATGGTTCACATCGTCCAGAAAGCGCACCATCGTGTCGACGTTGTTGACCAGCGACAACGGGAACGGCTCGAGCTCGAGCGCGATCTGTACGTTGAGTCCGGCCGCATAGTCAGCCAGAATCCGGCAGTTGCGGACCGCCGTCTGCCACTGTTCCGCTGGTGGAATGACCTCCTGGTTCCAGATGTATTCCCCCAGCACCAGCAGCACGTTGCGGGCCTCGTATTCGTAAGCGAGGTCCAGATACGCCTTCACCCGCTCGACGCTGAAACGCTGCACGCTGGGATTGAAATCGACCAGGCCCACCGCGACACAGGCCAGCGAGACAATCGGCAGCCCGTGCCGGTCGCACTCCCGCTTGATCAGCCGGCGTTCCTTGACGTCGATGTCGAGCGGATCGGCGAAGATGTCGATCGAATCGAACCCCAGTTCGCGGGTCTTCGCAATGCCCCACGCCGTCTCACGCCCCGCCTGGGCCCACGCCGAATTGATCAATCCCAGCTGCATGCCATCTCTTCTGCAAAAAAGGCTATCGGGCAGTTCTTCCAGCCCTGTTCCACGGATCGCTCAGACCCGCACGTTGTCGTTTCGCGGACGGGGAGTGAAGCGGATCCCGACATCATCCAGAGCCAGCCAGGCCCGCGATCCCGCCGGCAACTCCAGCACTCCCGGGGAAGTCTTCTCCAGGACGATCACCAGTCCCACCCCCATCTCGATTTCGTTCGCACTGTCGTCCTGGCTGCGCAGCCGGGCCGACAGCCGCACCTCGCGGTACACTCCCAACTCGTCATCAAACTCGAGATCCACAGGCACCCGGGCAAACTCCCGCATCCCCGGCCGCAGGTCCTTGGTCAGCTCTTTGTAGCCAAACAGCACGACATGCGCGCTGAAATGCAGGGCCAGCAGTTCGCGGCAATCGGCCGCGACACCCCCCGCGGCCACCTGCAGCACCACCTCATACAGTCCTTGCCGGGGGTTGCGCAGTTCCTGGGTCAGCAGCAGGCGGGTCCCCTGCGGAATCGGTCCCCCGGTCCCGGCCGCCTCGAACCCGAACCCCAGGCCGGCCGCCCCCACCCCGGTCCGCACCAGCGCTGGTCCCTGCAGCCGGGCAACTCGCAGATCGACCCCCTCGGGCCCCTCCCCTGACCGGGGAAAGGCGCGCCAACCGCGCTCGCGCCCGGCGGGCCCCAACGGCAGAAAGGGGAGATCGTCTTCGAAACCGGTGTTGAACAACGCTTCCTGCGTGAAGGCGGGAACCAGGGCGAGGTTCCCCGTCGCCGCGACCCGCTCAGGAGTCGCCGGGGCCGAGCCCAACAGCGCCGCAATCGGCGTCCCAAGTGTGGCCGCATGCGGCCGCTGCACCGCGTCGACAAACGCCGCTTCGTGGCCAATGCCCAACAGATGCAGAATGGTCGCCGTCAGCTCCTGCGGCTCGATGCGCCCCTCCCTGGGGTAACCCCCCTGGCGATCGCTGGAGCCAAACACCTGCCCCCCGGCAATGCCCGCCCCCGCCAGGGCGAAACTGAAGACATGCCCCCAGTGGTCCCGTCCTCCCTGGCCGTTGATCCTGGGAGTCCGGCCGAATTCGCCAATGGCCAGCACCAGCGTCTCGGCGAGCAGACCCCGCTCGTCCAGATCATCGAGCAGTGTCGAAAAAGTGACATCAAACAGCGGGCAGAGCACATCCTGCAGCCGGTCGGCGTTCTGGGCGTGTGTGTCCCACATCGGGTTGTTGACCGCCTCGTCGCCCGGCTCGCGGCACCAGTTGACATGCACGAGGCGGGCCCCCGCCTCGATGAGCCGGCGTCCCAACAGCAGCGACTGTCCCCATTGGGTCGAACCATAGGCCCGGCGGATCGACTCGGGCTCCCGTTCGAGGTCGAAGGCTTGCCTGGCCCGCCCCGAAGCCAGCACGTCGAAGGCCTGCTGGGTCTGGCGGTCGAAGTCGCGGGCCCGGCCTCCCCGGTCGAGCAGTTCGAAGTGCGTCTCCACCTGCGACAAAAGACTCTGCCGGGCCGACAGCCGCAAGGGGGGCACTTCCCCCGGGGCGGTCAGCCCCTGGACCTGGAAGCCCCGGGTCGAGGGATCGCAGACGAGCCGCTCGGGCTCCCACCGGTGCCCGAGGAACCCCGCCGTCTGACCGGCCGGCGTGACGTTGTCGTTCAACCGCATCCAGTCGGGAAGCCAGACCGCGCTGTAGGCGGGAAGTTCTTCACTCGGCTTGAGCTGCTTGATGACCGATCCCAGCCAGGGCCAGTCGGTCGGGCTGATCTCGCGCGACTGCCGCCCCCGGTAGGGGTATCCCGTCAGCACCCAATAGGCACTGGCGTCGTGCAGGTCGTTGTGGGTGCACAGCGACCGGACAATCGCCAGCTTGTCGGCCCGCGTGGCGAGCCGCGGCAACAGTTCGCCAATCTGGATTCCCGGAATGTTGGTCTGGATCGGCCCGAACGCCCCCCGAATCTCCGCCGGCGCATCGGGTTTGGGATCCCACGTCTCATGCTGCGGCGGGCCTCCCTGCAGCCAGACCACCAGCACATTCTTCGCCCGGCCAAACATCGACGGCCGTTCGATCGTCGACTGCCCGAACGCCGGCCCGGCCAGGCTGCGCCCCGCCAGCAATTGCGGCAGGGTGATTCCCCCCAGCCCCAGCCCCCCCACCCGCAGCCATTCGCGGCGGCTCACTCCCTGACACATCCGCACCGGTTCAGAGAAGAGAGAGAACAGGGCAGCACTCGCGTCTCGGACGGAAGAGGACAGCGTCGGGAAAACAGCAGCCAATCACCGCTGGATGCTAAGGCATCCCCCGTGACCGGGCAACCGGCCCGACGGCATGATCCACACGCCCCCCGAACTCTCAACGGCCAATTGCCCAACCTGGGCAGAAAGCGCACAATCGTCGGCCGCGGTCCCATCCTCTGGAAGCATGTCCCCATGACCTCCCCCCCGGCTCTCGAGATCCCCCCCCATCCGTGGACTCTGCACGGGTGGGTCGCGCACACCCAGATCCTGCTCGATTCGTATCGGCATTGGGTGGGGCAGGAACTGCTGCCGCGACAGGGATCTGCCGAAGAACAGGCCCAGGCGCTGTTTGAAGCCCCGTTTGTGGTGGTCTCGCACGGGATCGAGGAGGACCCGATCCTCAACTACGGCAACCGGACCGCGCTGCACCTGTGGCACATCACGATCGATCAACTGCGGCAGACTCCATCGCGTCTGACGGCCGAACCCATGCACCGCGACGAACGCGCCCGCTTGCTGGAAAGAACCCGTCAGCAGGGGTTTGTCGACGATTACCAGGGGATCCGGATCGCCACGACCGGAGAGAGATTCCTGATCCGCCAGGCCACCGTCTGGAACCTGCGGGCCCCGCAGGGGGCACGGGTCGGCCAAGCCGCCACGTTCTCGCAGTGGGAACGGCTTAACCAACCATCCGCTACGGCACCATCCTGAGCTCAAGCAGACTGCTGCGGCAGACACGGTTTCGGGACCGGGCGGCACACCACGGGCGTCACCCAACGTCGGCTGCTGTGGGCGACCCGGCAATCGGCACGGGACCGCACGACGGGCAGCAAGCCCGGTTCCGGAAGTGCCGGGACCGGGTTCCGCACGCGCTGCTGATCAGAGCAGTTCGGGGAGCGCTTTGTACTTGTTCTGGTCGATCAGGAATTGCGGCCGCCCCTGCAGATCGCGCAGGGTCAGGTGATCGACGTTGATCCCCAGGTTGTGATACAGCGTGGCGAACACTTCCTGGAAATGGACCGGTCGGTCGGTCGCGAACTCTCCCAGCCGGTTGGTCGCACCGATGACCTGTCCCGCCCGGATGCCACCCCCCGCCAGCAGGGCACACGAGACCTGCGGCCAGTGGTCGCGCCCGGCGTCTTTATTGACCTTTGGAGTCCGGCCGAACTCACCCCAGCAGACCACACTGATGTCGTCGAGCATGCCCCGCTCTTCGAGATCCTGCACCAGGGCCACCAATCCCTGATCGAGCAGCGGCATGTCTTCGCGACCCTGCTGGAAGTTGGCGCCGTGCCAGTCCCAACGGCTGAACGCCAGGGTCACGCAGCGGGCCCCGGCTGAGATCAGCCGGCGCGCCACCAGGAAATTGTCGATCAACCGGGGGCCGCCATCATCCCGCAACTGGTTGACCCCGCGCCCGTAACGGTCACGCAGCTTCTGGTCTTCCAGGTCGAGATTCAACGCCTCGGCCAGCTTGCTGGAGGTGAGCACGCCAAACGCCTGCTGGGTGAAGGCGTCGGTCCCGGCCAGTTGGCCCGACGAGTCGCAGTCTTTGCGGAACCGGTCCAGGGCGGTCAGCACCGCCCGCCGGTCTCCCAGCCGGTCGAGGGTAATCCCGTTCAGAACCAGATCATCCTTCCCTTCGGCATTGGGAGTGAACGGCGCGTGGGCAATTCCCAGGAAGCCGGGCACGCCATTGTCGGCCCAGGGCATGTGCCCCATGCGGGGAGACAGCCCGACGAACGGGGGCATGGCCGGATCGACCGGCCCATACACCTTCGACAGCACCGAGCCCATCGAGGGGAAGCCACCCCCCGGCTGCCGGTCGCGCTTGTTCCAGCCCGTCAGACACTGGTAGGCGTAATGGTCGCCCCCCGCTCCGACGATCGACCGGATGGGAACGAACTTCTGCATGTTGGCCGCAATCTGCGGGAACATTTCGCAGATGTCGATGCCGGGCACACTCGTGGGAATGGCCGAGAATTCCCCCCGGATCTCGGAGGGGGCATCCATCTTCACATCCCACATGTCCTGGTGAGGAGGCCCACCCGGCAAGAAGATCATGATGACCCCCTTGTGGCCCCCCTTCTTGCCAGCCGCCTGCTCGGCCTTCAGCACCTCGGGGAGGGCCATGCCCCCCATCGCCAATCCGCCAATTTTGAGGAATGACCGCCGGGAGACCCCATCACAGAAGCGGGACGCTGCAGCGCGGGGACGGGGACCAAGAATGGTGAGCATGGCGGGACCCGACGGGGGTGGGGGGAGGGACACAATGGTCGCTGTTGATCTAATTATCGCATCGTGACCCCCCGGTCTGTCAATTCCTTCCGGCCGGTAATCTTACAATCCGTACAGGTCATGCCTTCACGACCCCGGCCAGCGCCCCCATCGGACGGTCCCGTTGGTCTGAAAAAGTTCCGAACCGGTTATCTGACGTTTATCTGACATTTATTCGACATCACAAAATGATCTCTTGTACACCCCGTGGTATGTTTCAGCCTGTGTTTGAAATCTCTCTGCCGTTGCATCGAGCTCTGGTCGAACTCGAGTTGCTCCGGAACGAACTCGAACGACAGCCCGTCGATGTGGGAGTTCTGGCCGGACTTCGCCAGACGGCCCGCCTTCGCACAAGTCATTTCTCAACCCAGATTGAGGGGAACGAACTGACAGAGCGGGAGGTCACGCAGGCGGTCGCCGGGCAGCGCTTTCCCGGGCGGGAGCGCGATGTGAAAGAGGTCCGCAACTACGACACAGCCCTGTCATGGGTCGAGGAACTCGCTGCCAGCTCTCAATCCCTGACGACGCGTGTCATCCGGACTTTGCATGGTCTGGCGTGGCGGGGACGCCGGGTCGCCTCACGCTACCGGGATGGACAGAACGTGATCCGGGATGGCCGAACCGGCCGCATCGTCTATCTGCCCCCCGAAGCCAGCGACGTCGCTCCTTTGATGACCGAGCTCGCCGCCTGGACGAACGGGGAAATCGGGCGGCGCCATTGGCCGATCCCCGTCGTGGCAGCTCTTGCCCACTACCAACTGGTCACCATCCACCCCTGGTACGACGGAAATGGACGGACCGCACGCCTGCTGACCACCCTGATCCTGCATCGGGGGGGCTATGGACTCCATGGCCTGTACTCCCTGGAGGAGGACTACGCGGAGCGATTGCACGACTACTACTCCGCACTGCAGGTCGCCCCATCGCATAACGACTACGAAGGTCGGTCAGCCGCGCCGGTGACCGGATTTCTGGAATACTTCTGCGGGGGAATGGTCGAGGCCCTGCGACGGGTCCACGGACCATGCCGGGGGGCTCAAGAGCGGGGAACTCCCGATCTCGCTTCGCATTGGCGTCGACTGGATCCCCGCCAGCGACGTGTCCTCAGCCTGTTTCGGGACCACGCGGAAGTGTCGACCTTGCAGATCGCCCTCGTCCTGGGACTGACCGTCCGCACCACCGGCCCGCTGTGTCGACGCTGGGTGGCGGAAGGCTTTCTCGAGTTGGCCAACCCCGCCCGCAAATCGCGCCTCTACCGGCTGAGTCCAACAGCGGAAGCCTGGTTGGCGGATCTGCCCCCGTATTGAGCTTTCGAGCCTGGGGAACGGCAGCCCTTGTGACCGCCCCCCGGCTCCTTGATTGCCGGGAGGTCGGGGAACCGCGACACTGCAGCCGCCTCATACCGGGAACCCGCTCGTCTTACTCTTCCAGGACCGTCTCGTGGCCACCTCCCCGGATCCCCAACCCGCGTCGCTGGACCAGGACCGCGAGCTGCTGCACCGGCTGGGTTATGCCCAGGAACTCCAGCGGCGGATGAGCGGGTTTTCGAATTACGCCATCTCGCTGTCGATCATTTGCATCCTGGCCGGGGGGATTACTTCGTTCCCGGTTGGCCTGTGCAGTGTCGGCGGTGCCAGTGTGGGGCTCGGCTGGCCCCTGATGAGCCTCATCGCGCTGGCGTTTGCCGCCACGATGGCGCAGGTGGCCTCGGCGTTTCCCACAGCGGGCGGGTTGTACCACTGGAGTTCGCTGCTCGGTGGACGCGGCTGGGGCTGGGCCACCGCCTGGATCAATCTGATCGGGCTGATTCTGGTGATTGCCGCGATCAACGTGGCGACGGTGCAATTCGCCCTGGCGGCGTTCGCCCCTCTGCTGGGTCTCGATGACAGCCGGGTTGGCGAACTGCTGGGGTTTCTGGTCGGAGACGCACCGGTGCGGGCCTGGTTGCTGGATTCGGGTGAGGGGGGGACCTGGCTCGCCTGGCAATTGCTGGCCGTGGCGGTGATGACCGCCTCCCACGCCCTGTTCAATCATCGCGGAATCGAACTGACCACCCGGCTGACTGACTTCAGCGGGTATCTCATCCTGGTGGTTTCGGTGTTGTTGACCCTCGCCCTGCTCGCCACTGCGGGCGAATTCGAGTGGTCGCGGCTCATCACGCTGGTCAATGTGACCGGGCAACCGGCGGCGGCGGCGGTCTGGCCGCGGACCGAGAGCCTGGGCTGGGCGTTCGCCCTGGGGCTGCTGCTGCCCGCCTATACCATCACCGGCTTCGACGCCTCGGCCCATGCCGCCGAGGAGACGGTGGGAGCCGCCACGGCGGTCCCCCGCGGAATCGTGCAATCGGTCCTGGTGTCGGGGTTGATGGGGTGGGTGATGCTGATCGCGGTGATCCTGGCGATTCCCGACATGGATGCGGCGGTGCAGCAGGGCTCGAATGCCTTTTTCTGGATCCTGGAACAGCGGCTGCCCGGCTGGCTGCGGTTCGGCCTGCTGGGGGGAATTTGTCTGTCCCAGTACCTGTGCGGTCTTGCGGCCCTCACCAGCACCTCGCGGATGGTGTTTGCCTTCGCGCGGGATGGGGGGTTACCGCGGTCCCCCTGGTTGCGGCGCGTCTCGCGGCGGTTCCGGACACCTGCGGTGGCGATCTGGGTGGCCGCGCTGGTCTCGGTGGCGATCACGGCGGTCATCCCCTATCTGGCGATTACCGCGGTGGCGGTGGTGTTTGTGTATGTGTCGTATCTGATGCCGACTTTGGCGGGGCTGCGGGCCTATGGCGGCCGTTGGCAGGTGATGGGGCCCTGGAACATTGGCCCGTTGTATCGTCCGTTGGGGCTGGTCTGTCTGGTGGCGGGGGTGGGGTTGATTGGCATTGGGGTGCAACCACCGAACGAGATTGGCCGGTGGGTCATTCCGGCGACGGTCTTGCTGCTGGCGGGGTATTGGTGGGTCTGGAAGCGGAAGCACTTCGCAGGGCCGCCGCAGGGGGCGATGTCGGCCAGCCGGCGGGCGGAGATTGCCGCGGAAGAGCGGGCCCTCGAGGGATCAGTGGGTCGCGGCGGCTGATCGCCAACCCGACAATGCAACACACCGCTCCGCAGATCCGGAGGGACCACAATGGCGAGAGTGCGACTGGGTGGCGGCGTCTCGACCACCGGGATGTGAAGAACGGCGGGCGGGCAGTCGGCCGCAAGCTCGCCTGGGACGAGAGTCGGGGACCGGCAAGGGAAGCCGAACGATGCGGCCTGTGACCGGAGGTCGCGGGGATGAGGACGTAAAAAAACCCCGCCTTGGGTTGCGGCCCAAGGCGGGGG
>JBKDUK010000406.1:0-5021 GCA_046339535.1 Planctomycetaceae bacterium
ACCGTAGAGGGCACCGAATGCGTCGTAAGCAGCTACCAGATAGAGGGTTATGGCCCATCCCCGCTGGACACCCACCCACAAACACTCGCTCCCAGGGTCCAGGAACAGGGTCGCGGGGGGGCGGACCTCTGTGTCCGCTCCACTGGACATCCATCCAAAAACACGAGTCCCAATGCGCAGCCAAAGAACCAGGATCAGCAAGCCCCCAATGTGCCCGCAACCGAGCACACCCCCCGCAAGGGCCCAACACCCGGGTGGCGGGGGGGCGGACCTCTGTGTCCGCTCCGTTGGACAAACATCCGAAAAGACCCGTCCCACTGGGCAGAGAAAAGACCTGGATCAGCAACCCCAATGTGCCCGCCACCGAGAACCCCCCTCCGCAAGGGGCCAACACCCGGGTCGCGGGGGGGCGGACCTCGGTGTCCGTTCCGCTGAACAAAAATCCGAAAATAGGAGTCCTAATGGGCAGCCAAGAACCTTGGATCGAACCAAAATCTCCGCTGAGGCCCCATCCAAAGGAACACTCCCGCCGGCCTGTTGCTGGGCCCTTTGGGAGGGTGTTCGCGGTGGGATGCACATTGGAGTGGCCGATCCCGGTCTCGTGGCTGCCCGGCGGAACGATTCGTTTCTGGTCCACATCCAGCGGCGCGGAGTCTGGAAAATTGACCTGTCCCCTTCAAAGCGGTCCGACCGAGACGTTCCGGAGATGGGCCCTCGCTGGTGGATGGATTCCGGGGGCACTTGTCGGTCGGTGATTGAGCAAAAAGACGGTCAACTTCAGTGGTCGACAGTGCCGGCGAAACGACCAGCCTCACTTCAGCGGCTGGCGGGCCAGTTTTCTGCCCAGTTGCAGGACTTTGACATCGGGGTCGACCAGCACTGCGGCCGGAACGAAGCGACTGGTCAGCCGCCAGGTGACCGACTCCCCCGGTCCGACGGTGACTCGTTGCAGCGCGCCCGGCTCGTGTGGGAGATCGACCGCTGCCGGACTGTCGGCTGGCGGCGACGCGTCTTGCGCGGGTGGTTCGAGGGCCACCTCAACCTCCACCCGGCCGGTTCCGGTGTTGGTCAGCGTGCCCGTCACAATGTGTTGTCCCTCTGGATTTGTCTCCTGGAGGATGTCGGCGAGGTGGAACTCCGGCAGGACCTTGCCCAGCAGCCACTGTTGAACGAAGGTGTCAAACGCGGCGGGATCGGCGGCGTGGGGACGCAGGGTTTCGACGAGGTCTTCGATCAACGGGAAGTCGGGACCCTCCTTGAATTTCGCGATGAACTCCTGCAGGCCCTCCAGCATCCGCTCGCGCCCCATCTGTTCCATCAGCATGAAAAAGACCCAGCCCCCCCGGTTGTAGACAACCGGGGTGTCGCCGGGTCGCGAGCCATCGACTTTGTGCAGCGGCCGTTCGCGATCGGGGTTGCGTCCCTGCACATAATCGCGCTCGAATTTCTTCAGAAGCGAGCGGCGCGTCGGCACGCCCCGCATCTGCTCGACCAGCAGGGCGGCTGAATAATTGGCCATTCCTTCCGACAGCACATTCCCCCCCGGCCCCTTGCCGGGGGTGAGGATGTTCCCCCACCACTGGTGGGCCGCCTCGTGGGCCACGATGAAGTCGACGGTGTCGGCCTCCCCCGCTTCGGCCTTGTAGGCCAGGAATCCGATCGATTCGCTGAACGTGATGTTGCCGGGGAATCCCTGGGCATACGATGCCAGACCGGGAAACTCGGTCAGTCGCAGCGACTGCCAGGGATAGGGGTGGAACCACTCACCGTAGTACTGCCGGGCGGCATCCAGCATCTCGGCCATCCGGGGGGCATGAAAGCTGTGCCGGTGATCGTGGTACACCGTCGACTGCCGTCCCTCGGTGACCACCAGGCTGGCGGGACCGCCGACGATGTTGAAGAAGCGGACCGGTTCGGTCGTCTTCCAGACCGTGGTCCGCCGTCCGTCGGCCACGGTCGGAGTTTGGGGTTCTCCCACGCTGTTGACCGTCCATTCGGCAGGGGCGCTGATCGTCAACTCGACTGCGGTCCCCCAGGCGGGGCCGAACGCGGGATCCACACGATCGAGGTAATGCGAATCGGGATACTCCCGGGCTTCCGGGCGGTCTTTGGCTTCAAGCCCCACCCCTTCCGAGAAGCCGATGGCCGGCAGGAACGAACCGTCAAAGCTCGTGAGAACGACTCCCGACGGGAGAACGAATTCCCCCGCCCCGGTGGGGGTCTTGCTCCATCCCGCGGGAAACTTTCCATCGAGTTCGAACGCCACCCGGCAGGTGGCATCGGGAGCCAGGGGAGCCGTGGGTCGAATGACCATCAGACGAGAGCGGTCTTCGATGGAGGGGCGGTCACCCCGTTCGATCGGCTTCACTGGTTTCAAGTCCGCGCCATCGACGGACCACGACTGGACCTCCAGGTGGGGCAGGATGCTGAGGGGGAGGGCATCCATCGGTTTGTCGCTGCGGTTGCGCAGCAGGTATTCCCCCTGCACGTGAAAGGAACGGGTCTCGGGAAAGAGGTCCACCTGGGCGGTCACCCTGTCGAGCGCGGGGACGGCAGTCTCCCGCCAGGTGGAGATGTTCTGCTTCCAATAGTCTTTCTGCTGACGCAGCGCGGGCCCCCCTTCGGGCCCCTTGCGCATCGCGTAGAGCATGGAACCCGCCAGCAACAGTGCCGGGAGCGCGAGGATGACGATGGGAAGGGCCCGCCAGACCAGCGATCGGGGGGCGAACCGGTCGACCACCCCGCGGGCGTCGCTGATGCGGCGGGGATAGAACCGCAGTGCCAGCGCCACCAGAACGACCGTGACACAGAGGGCCAACAGTCGATTCCAGGAGATCTCTTTCCAGGCGAAGGCGAGCCTGTCCAGTTCCGACCATTGCACTCCGCTCCACAGGTGCCAGCGGGTGGCCCAGTTGAGGTATCCCCACTGTGTCGCCAGGCCCGTGGCAATGAGGGTGGCGAGACACAGGCCATACGTCGCATAGCGATTGAGGGTCAGGGAGAAGACCAGCATCACGAAGGCCGACCACAGCACGAGTGTCGGGGTCAGCAAGACTCCCCAGATCAGGGCGAACACACCCGGCTCGATGGCAAAGGAGATGCCGGTTGTGATGGACTGATACCCCAGCACGATCAGCGCTCCGAGAAACGCTCCGCCGGCGATCAGTCCCGCGAGGGCCCCGTTCGCCAGCACCTTCCCGGTCAGCAGGGCGGCCGTGGGGGCCGGAGACGAGTGCACCAGTGCGGCCACGCCATGGCGATGTTCGCGGACCAGGCTCTCGACCGAGTAATACAGGATCAGCAGCACCAGCAGCAGCGTGAGCGTGTTGAAGCTCCCCCCGGCGATGGAACCGGGGGTCGCCAGCACAAATGTCTCGAAGGGACCCAGCCGCAGCATCCCCATGGTGACCACCTGCAGGATGATCAGCGGGCCGAAAATCCACACGCCGGGTGACCGGACCAGAGCCCGCAATTCGAGCGCCAGCATGGCCCAGACTGTCCTCCAGAACCCGGGATTGGTCTGCTGGCTGGCCGGCAGGGGGCGGACCGTCCAGTCTTCGTCCGCCTGGCGCGACAGATCGCTGGAGGGGAGTGCCGCGAGATCGACTGCCGGTGAGATTCCCCGCACCCGTCGCTCCACGACCCTTGCCGACATCGGGACCGCCGAAAGACCCAGCAGGCCGAAGACAAACCGGCTGACCAGCATCGGGGTGTCGGGGACGGTCGAGGCACTGTTCAGAAAGTCGGCTCCCCGCGGTTCCTTGAGAAACGTCCCGAGGAACCAGCGCACGCCCGCCGGGTCCCCCCACTGGAGAAGCTTGTTGATCCATTCGGGCAGCCAGGCGGGGCTGTAGTCCCAGAGAAACAGCGCCCCGCCAATCACCAGCAGCGTCGGGACGGCAAACACCAGCACCGCCTGCCCGGTGCGGGTTCCCAGAGACATCGCCGCCCCGGCGGAGAACAGCAGCAACGGGAGGGTGTAGATCAACAGGGGACGCAGGTAATGGACCAGCGAAAACGGCCCCAGCAGTTCGGTCGAATCGCGGGGATACCACTGGATGAACGCGATCTGCAGCAACAGATACAGGACCAGGACTCCCAACAGAGGCACCAGCGCCCCCAGGAACCGCCCGAGGGCATATTCGAGAGGAGTCAGCGGAGTGGAGAGCAACACCCGGTCGAGCTTGCGGTCTTCGTCGTTGGCGAGGGACATGCCGCATTGGACCGAGGCGAAAAACGGCAGGATCATCCCGAGCAAGATCTGGTCGACGAAGGCCAGGCTGGTCTCGGAGTTGAGCCAGTTTTTCTTGCCTCCGATGTCCCCTCCCCCCGCACCAATCGTCACATTGCCGGCGGCCAGGCCGAACAGAAGGAACCCGAGAATCGTCAGCAGCACGAGAGGGAGTGGCTTGCGCCAGGCCAGCCGGATCTCACTCCAGGCGAGCGTTGCGATGCGGGACAGGTTCATGCCACACCTCCGGGCGACAGCACACCTGTTCCCCTGAGGGCTGGGGGGACTTCCCGCGTCGGGGTGCGCATCAGCACGAGATAGGCGTCCTCCAGCCCAGTTTGCACCGCGGTGAAGCCGGGTGGTGGGTCCCCCGCCGGGAGGCTGATGCGGACCCGGTTGGTCGTTCCTTCGGCCAGGACCGAAGAGAGCACTCGCCATTGCCGGGCAAAGCCCGACATCTCGGCCGGGGGAACCAGGCCCTCGAAGATGCTGCCGGCGATCGCTTCGCGGGCCGCCCGCGGGGTGGTATCGGCGACTACTTCCCCTCCCCGGATCACCGCCAGGCGCGGGCAGAGTGTGGCGACATCCTCCACGATATGGGTGGAGAGAATCACGATCCGGCGGGAACCCATCTCGGCCAGCAGGCGGTAGAAGCGGTGTCGTTCTTCGGGGTCGAGTCCGGCGGTCGGTTCGTCGACGATCAGCACGCGGGGATCCCCGGCGATCGCCTGTGCCAGCCCCAGTCGCTGCCGCATCCCTCCCGAATAGCCTGCCACCTTGCGCCCGGCGG
>JBKDUK010000407.1:0-2218 GCA_046339535.1 Planctomycetaceae bacterium
GTCTTGGACCATTTGGTTTTCGGTGTCGTTCATGGGTGGCACCATCAAAACGGAACGCTTGTGTCGAACTCTTCGCGAACGGGCGCAGGCTTTGCCCGGGCCACGTCGACGAGCTTCTCGCTGGGCTTCCACGTGTCCAGCTCGGCGTAGCACTTGCCGTTCTTGGAACGCTTCAGCGCCACGTTCAGCCAGTCGCTGTCCTGCTGGCGCAGGAACTCGATCAGATCCGTGCGCTTGATGGACAGGTTCGCCAGGACGTACTCCGGCGCGTTGTCGTTGCGCTTCACGACCATGCCGTTCACGAAAATTTTGTCGTTGCTCACTTCTTCGATCCTCCACGTTGTTGAACTTCTCGGAGCTCGGGCGGCATTGCGTTGATCTGCCACCGTCGCTTGGTGCGCGTGGTGTCACGCGCGGTTGCCTCGCAGCGATCCTGCCGGAAGGCCGGTCGCTCGATTGCTCCTCCTGCCGCCAGGAAGCGCTCGACGTCCCCGGCTATGTCTGCCGAGTCGATCAGGCGTGCGGGCTTTGTGTCTGCGTCTGTGATGCGGGCCTTGGGTTTGGTCATACCCAGCTCCTGTCGGTTAGGTCATCGGCCAGCGACCGCGCCCGGGTTCCGGTTGCGCGTGCTGGTTTGTTCTCTTGGTCCCGTCGCCACCATCCGGAGGCTGCTGCCTTCCACGACTTCATCGGCGACTTGCCAACCCGCCAACCGTTGGCGGTGTAGTAGTCAATAAACCGTTCAGCGTCGATGTGCTGGCCTGTCTCCATGCAGTGCGCTCTGACCTCCTCCGGGGTTGGTGGTGCAAATCGACTCCCCTTGGGTGCGCGGGTGACCGAAAGGTCGCCCTCTCCCTTGATGAGGGAATCAGGAATCAGGAATCCGGAATCAGGAATCAGCAGGACTCGTTCCGGAATTTCCCGGGCTTGTCCCGGAATTTCCCGGGCTTGGTCCGGCATCGCCCGACATAGCCACTCATCGGGCACGGCTGGAAGCACGCTTTCGGCCTCTTTTTTGTGCGGGTTTTGGTGCTTGAGGAACGCGGGAATGCAGATGCACGCCTTGCCCTCGGCCTCGTACCGGACGATAAACCCCCTGGTCACCAGCTCACCCAGCAGCCGGTCAACGTCGCAATCGTCGTAGGGCAGTAACTCGACCTTGATCCGCTTGGGCCGATCCTCCAGCCGCCCATCCCGGTCGGCTTCGCACCACAGCCCGACGAACAGCAGGCGGGCAAGCGGCGAGCACTCGGCGAGGTCCTCGTTCTTGAAGAACCCCGGCTTGATGTTTCGGGATCTAGACATCAGGCCTCCGAGACCAGCAGGGTGCCAAGGGCCAGCGCGAAGTCATCCCCGAACGTAGCCCGGATCTTGGCTGCGGCGGTGGTGGGTTTGGTGTACTGGGTGATGCGGTAGCCGGTGACGGTGCGGGGCTGTGCAACTTTTTCTGTTATAACAGTTTTTGTTGCACACCTGTTCTTCACCGTGTTGGGTGCCACCCCAGCCTCTGCTGCGATCTCCCGAAGCGACTGGCCTTCCTCGCGCTTGGCCGCCCACTCCTTCTGCTGGCGCTCGACGATCCTCTCGCGGATGCCGGACTTGTTCTCGCGCAGCTCACGGATCAGCTTTGCGGGCCGCTCCAGATCCAGCCCGAGGATGCCCATGCGCTCAAAGAATTGCTCCGGCGTATCGAGGTACTTGTCCTCCCAGAGGCGGTAGGCGTAGACGTCCTCGATGATGTCGGCCAAGTGGCTCACCGCGTCCGGCACGTTGTAGGAGAACGCATTTATCCACGCCGTGTACACGCGGCTGCGCTCCGGCTGTCGCTTCACATCCACGTTCCGCATAAGCGGGAACTGCCCGCTGTCGATCTTTACGCCAGCCATGACGGCACCCCCCCGGTAGCAATCGACTTCTGCAGGTTGGACAACCATGTGTAGTGACGCTTGCAGGTGTCGATATCGTCGCTTATCGGGCCGCACATTCTCTTCTTCATCTGGTTAATCAGCTTGGTCTTGTCGCCCGCCGTCGCCTTATTGACCGTTGCGCCTTTGGGGTGAGAAGCCCGAATAACCGTCCCGACCACAGCGCTGGTTGCTGATTTAACGTGCTGCTTCCACTGCTCAACGACAGACCGCTCGTCGAACTGAGCTGCCTCTTGCCGCCGCATAGCCCGATACAACTTGATTGCCAGATCCACGTTCTCCTCCGCGTCAAC
>JBKDUK010000408.1:0-2671 GCA_046339535.1 Planctomycetaceae bacterium
CCCTGCCCCTCGGCCCCCCCCTTGCGTCCCCGGGGGGGGGCGCCACCAACCCCGGGGGGGGGTGTGGGCCCGCCGGGAGGGGCGGACGCTGGTGGTCGCACGCCCAGCCGGTGGATCCGGCACTGGCGAACCCCCCTCGCAGGGGCCAGAGGGGACGGGGTACTTGCCCGCTGAGGGGTAGAACCTGTAAAACCACTTTTTACTTTCACCACGTAGGCCGGAAGGACCGGGTGGCCGGAAGATGGACTTCCAGGCCGCCCCTTTCGCAGCTGTGTGGGGCCACCAGCGAAGAGCGACGCCTCGCCGCCGGGATTTGTTCCTGGCGGCTTTGTTGTTCGAGGCAGACTGGACTGCGGCGATGCGGCATATCGAATCGATGTTTCGGTTGTCTGTTGACGACTGCCGGGCGATTCTGCGGATTTCGAAGCTGGCCAAGGCCCGCTGGGCCGTAGGGGACCGCCCCGCGCTGTTGCCCGGGCGCATGATGACCCTGGTCTTCGAGAAACCTTCGCTGCGGACCCGGGTGAGTTTTGAGTCGGCTGTGGCCCATCTGGGGGGGCGCAGTGTGTTCCTCACCGCGGCCGAGGCGGGGCTGAATGGCCGCGAAAGTGTGGCCGATGTCGCCCGCGTGCTGGGCAGCTATTCCGACTGGATTGTCCTGCGCACGTTTTCCCAGCAGCTGGTGGAAGATTTCGCCCGCTATGCCGGCTGTGCCGTGATCAACGGCCTGTCCGACTCGTCGCATCCCTGCCAGGCGCTGTCCGATGTCTTCACGATGACCGAAGTCTTCGGCTCGCTCGAAGGACGGTCGCTGGCCTACATCGGCGATGGCAACAATGTCGCCCGGTCACTCGCGGTTACCTGCGGCCTGTTGGGGCTGGGGTTCACGATTGCCTCGCCGTTGGGGTACGAGTTGTCGGACGAATTCGTCAGCCGGCTGCGGCAGGTGTTCCCCCAGGGACGCTTTCAATTCACCTCCGATCCCCGCAGTGCGGTGAGCCACGCCGACGTGGTCTATACCGATGTCTGGGCCAGTATGGGGCAGGAGGCCGAGCAGGACTTGCGGAAGCGGGCGTTCGCTCCCTACCAGGTGAATGCCGAGTTGATGAAGCGGGCCCCGGCCCATGCCCGGTTCATGCACTGTCTCCCCGCCAAGCGGGGTCTGGAAGTGACCGACGAGGTGCTCGACGGACCTCAAAGCATCGCGATCCCCCAGGCCGAGAACCGGATGCATGTGGCCAAGGGAATTCTCCTGTGGCAGCAGGGAATCGAGGACATCTGACCCGGTCTGGCTGTGACGCGGGTCAGTCGGGCCGCGATGCGGTCCGGCGGGCATTCTCCGGGTCGAGACCATCCGGCTCATCGGCCCTGTCGTCTGTGCCCACCCCCTGTGCGTGTGTCTCTGGCAGTTCGTCCCGGTCAAAGATTGCGGGCCCGGTTGTCTTTGGTCTGGTCGGCCCTGGACTGTCCGGAAGTGCAAGGTCCGCCGAGGGCCTGTGGTGACTGTCACGGGACCGCTGTGCCGGACCGTTCGGCCAGAGGCGACAGGAGGCCCGGTTTCCCTTCAACAATGTTTGCTCAGCCCCCCACGACACAGCCCCGCGGGAAGCTGGGCTGGGATTTCTTTCAGGAGCCAGCATGAATTCCTCCCCAGGTCCCGAGCCCGTCAGTCCGCCCCGTCGCGATGGCCGCCAGCCGCGTGAATTGCGGCCTCTCACGATTCAGCGCGGGTTCACCCGCACCTCGCCCGGAAGTGTGCTGATCCGGGCCGGGGAGACTATGGTGTTGTGTACGGCATCGGTCGAGAATTCGCTTCCCCCCTGGATGCGCGATCAGACCCGGGGTTGGGTGACCGCCGAATACAACATGCTCCCGGGCAGCACCACTCCTCGGAAAGCGCGCGAGCGGTCGGGGAAGGTGGATGGACGGACAACCGAGATCCAGCGGCTCATTGGCCGCAGCCTGCGGTCGGTTATTGACCTGGCGGCTTTGGGGCCCCGGCAGATCACCGTTGACTGCGATGTGTTGCAGGCCGATGGCGGCACCCGCACCTTGTCGATCACCGGGGGGTTCATCGCATTGGTGGATGCCGTCCGCTCGCTCCCTCCGGTGGAAGGGAGCCCCCCGCGTCCGGTCTTTCTATCGAGCGTCGCGGCGGTCAGCCTGGGACTGGTGGGGGGGAGACTGCTGCTCGATCTCGACTATTCGGAAGACAGTCGGGCCGAGGTTGACTCGAACATCATCATGACGGGGGCGGGAGAATTCGTGGAGGTGCAGGGGACAGCCGAGGGGCGTCCCTTCACCCGGGCGCAACTCGACGCCCAGCTCGAACTGGCGGCCGAGGGAATCGCGCAGTTGCAGACCCGGCAGCGCGAGGCACTGGGAGCCGACTGGCCCGCCGAATTGGCGTAGTCGGCATTGGCGTCGTCGGCATTGGCGTCGTCGGCCCCCCCGAGCAGGTGCCGGCTTGTGTCCGGAGCAGGACTCCCTCCGTCGTTCATCCGCCGCGTGCTGACGCTGGACACAACCACCGACCAGGACGTGGTCCTGCTGTGATGTCAAAAAGGGGACATGCTTCGACGAGCGGCAACGCCCGGGAGTGGTCTCGACGACGCCCCGAACCAGTCCCCTGACGAGGCTCCCGTTACTCGGCCAGCAGGCTGCGGAGAGC
>JBKDUK010000409.1:0-11053 GCA_046339535.1 Planctomycetaceae bacterium
CAATTACACGGCGGTCGCCCCCGCTTTTACCCTGACCTCCAACGTGGTCAAGGACAACACCGGCGCAGAGACCGGGTGCCGGTTCGACGCGCTGACCGGCCCCGGCACAAAGACCGTCAACAACAACCAGGTCGTGCTGGCGAATTCCGCCCTCGTCGAGCGGGGTGTTGTCTTCTCGTCGATCAACAACACCCTGCAGCTGTTCGGGAACCAGAACAACGTGATCTCCGGGGCCGATTCGGGAATGTTCTTCTCGGTCCCGCAGAACTCCACCACCGGACGGGTGCTGGTCAACGGTCAGTATCTCCCCTGAGCCTGAAGCCCGAGGACGCGGCCCGGGTCTGAACGTCCTCAGATCAGTTCCGGCAGATCGAAGAAGGCCAGCCCCAGGATGGCGTAGACTCCGACCAGCAGGACCCCTTCCATCCAGTTGCACTGCCCATCGGCCGTGATCTTGTTGGTCACCACGACCGCCAGGGCCACGGTAATGACCTCGAAGGGACTGAAGACGAGATCCATGGGGGTTCCCATGAACTGGCTGACCACCACCAGCAACGGGGCCACCATCAGAGCGACCTGGGTACCAGCCCCCACGGCGATACTGAACGAGACATCCATCTGATCGTCACGGGCAAACCGGACGGCATTGAGAATCTCACCGGCGTTCCCCACGATCGCCAGCAGGATCACCCCGCTGAAGGTCTCGGTCAGTCCCAGGGCGTGCGAAGCCGGTTCGAGCTGCGAGGTGAGCACCTCGCTGATCAAAGCGAGAGTGAACGTGGCGGCCGCCAGAATGGACAACGCCCTCCGCTGCGACCAGGGGTGAGCGTGGGATGCCGTCGCCGGAGCCTGACGGGCTTTCTCCCGAGACTCTTCGTCGCCGAAGTGCTGCTGTCCTCCCCGGATGGTGAACCAGACACTCAATGCATAAACCGCCAGCAGAACCACCGATGTTTCCAGGCTGAACCGCTGTTCGTGAATCGTGGTAATGTGGTGAAAGACCGCCGGTACGATGAGTCCGATGGAAGTCAGCATCAGCAGTCCGGCATTGAGACTGGCGTGCAGCTTGTCGAAATGCTGAAAACCATGCCGACGGCCTCCCAGGATCATCGAGAGTCCGAGCCCCAACAGCAGGTTGGCGATGATCGAACCGGTGATTGACGCCTTGACCACATTGTGCAGACCGTTCCGCAGGCCGAGGATGCAGATGATGACCTCGGGGGCGATTCCCAGGGTGGCGTTGAGCAGCCCGCCGACGTTGGGACCCAGGCGTGCGGCGAAGACCTCGGTCGCCTCTCCCATCAACTCGGCGAGGGGAATGACCGCCAGAGCCGAAATGGCGAACACCACCAGCGGGGGAAACTCCAGCCAGCGCAGCAGCAACGCCAGAGGCACACTCACAAGCAGAGCGCGGAGGAACATACGGCAACCGGAGGGGCAAGAACCAGATGCGGAAGGTCAGCCACCGCCGCAGGTTGCTGAGGTCCCCATCCGCAGAGAAGAATCCTAGTTGTCTCCCGGATCGACTTTCAGCCAGAGAGGGGCCCCCAGCAGGCAGATGACCGCCGCGACGGCGAGGCTGCCGCGCCAACCGATGTGGTCACTGAAGAGGGGCGTGACAATGGGGGCAACCAGACCGCCGGCATTCCCCACGGTGTTGAGAATGGCTCCCGAGAGCCCGCCACGGCGGCGGCCGAGAGCCACACCGTTGACCCAAAAGGGAGATTCACAGGTCGCCAGCGCCGCCATCGACAGGGTGAAGCAGCCCAGGACGGCGTTCGCGTTGCTCACAGTCACCCCCAGCAACAGAAACAGTCCACTGGCCACCATACCCGCCAGGGGCAGCAGGGATTTTCCGGGAAACCGGCCGATGCGTTGCGGGACCAGGTCGGCCAGCCAGCCTCCCGCCACCATGCCGGCCGCCATCCCCAACAGCGTGATGGTGGAATTGCGGCGGCCGATTTCGGTTCCGAGCTGCAGCACCTCATTGAAATAGTGCTGATTCCAGGCGAAGAAGAGGTATTGCGAGTAGCTGTAAGCGGCATAGGCGATGGCCAGGTACACCAGACTGCCCGGGCGAGCCGGGGAAACGATCGGGGGCGTGGGGGGAACGGCCGCCGGAGGGTCGACCGGAGTTTCCCAAGGGCCGTTCGGCGGGGAATTGACGGCAGGAACAGACTCACGGACCGGATGTCCGCGCGACAGGACTCCCCAGGCGAGCGTGACCAGGGCGGTGAGAATCCCGGCGGCGAAGAACGCCCCGGGCCAGGTCAGACGGTCCATCAGCCAGCCGAACAAGAGGGGGGTGGAGGCCGCCCCCAGCACGGCGGCGCAGGTGACCAGGCCATTGGCCAGTCCCCGTTCCTGAAGGGGCAGGCACAGGGAAATCGACCGCGCGGCCCCCGGGTGCATGGGGACGCAGAAGGCTCCGAGCAGACCGCGGACGCAGCACAGCGCCACGAACAGGCTGGTGACCGGAAGCCAGGCGGTCGCTCCGGTCAACGGGATGATCGCCGTGCAACCAATCCCCATCCCCAGCAGGGCCCACCGGGGTCCGAAGCGGTCGATGCACCATCCGCCGGGAATCATCATGAGGGTGTAGACGATCAGCAGGGCCGAATAGATCCAACCCATTTCGGTTTCCGAGAGCAGCTCATTCTTGATGAGGTGCTCGGTCCCCGCGGCGGCGATCGCTCCCCGATTGAAATGCAACAGGGCCGCCTGGGCCATCAGCAGGCCAACGATCAGCCAGCGCTGGGGGGCCTCGCTCCGCAGACCTTCCCCCGCGGGACTGAGGGGGGCACGGGAATCGGGGGTGGGCATGGGGCGTTCCGGAATGGGAGCGTGGGAGCCGCAGTGTCGGGAGCATATCGCCCCCCCCACTCGCGGTCCAACACGCCCCGCGCCGGACCGCTGACTTTCTGGCGACGGATCGCTTCCCCCAAAGGATCCCTCGTGATCTGGAAAATTCCCGCCCCCCGCGAGCTATGTCTCAACCGTTCCCGGTTCTAGAATCAGGTTTGGCTGGCTGCGGTGTGGTGGGTCTGGTGTTCTCTCTGTCTCGCGGACGCAATGTCTTTCCTGAACAATCTGTCGATTCAGTCGAAGCTGATCCTGTTCCTGCTGCTGGTGGCATTGGCAGCGGGAATTCCCCTGGCATGGATTGGCCACCAGAGCGGCAAGAACGCCCTGGAAAAGAACATCGTCAGTGCCATGGAAGGGCAGCGGAACATCCGCCGGACCCAGGCTCTGTCGATGCTCGAACACACGCGGAAGCAGGTGGTGACCCTGTCGGCCGCGCCGGGAGGCATTGCCGCTCTCGACAAGTTCACAGAGGCCTTCCAGGCCCTCAGGCAGTCAGCCGACGTCCGGCTCTCCGATGAGGAAGAGTCGGAGCTGACGAAATTCTATCAGGAGGTCTTCCTCCCGAAGTTGGCCGAACAGTCTGAGACTCCTCCCGTGGATGAAGCTCTCATCCCCCAGGACCGGGAAACCCGCCTGCTGCAGTACCACTACATCGCCAAGTTTCCCGGGCTGAAGTATCCCGAGGAAAAATCCAAAACGGAAAAAGCGAATTTCGACCAGCCCTACGACCAGGTGCATGCCCGCTTTCACGAGAACCTTTCGGCGTTCGCCAGCTCATTTGGCTTCGAAGACCTGATGTTGGTGGATCTGGAAGGGAATCTGGTCTACAGCGTAGCGAAGACCGTGGAATTCGGGACCAATCTGGTCAACGGCCCCTATGCCGATACCCACCTCGGCGAGCTGTTCCGGTCGACGCGACGCCTGCGCGAGCGGGATGCCTACCGCTTCGCGGATTTTGAACGCTTTATTCCCACGCTCAATCAACCGGCCGCCTTCATCGCCAGCCCGGTCTATTCCGACAACCGGATGGCGGGAGTGCTGATCCTGCAGTTCCCGATCGATGAACTCACCCGGATCCTGACAGGCAACTTCGACTGGCAGCGGGAGGGATTGGGGCAGTCGGGCGAGGTCTATGTGGTCGGCAAAGACCGCTTGCTGCGGACACGTTCCAGGTTCTTCACAGAGGCCAGGCTGCGTGCGGACGAGATGCAATCGAGCCAGCCGGTGGATGACTTCTTGTCTGAACTCCGCGCCAGCGGAGTGGCCGAACTGGTTCTCAAGCGAATGAAGCGGCAGGGAAATGCCCTGCTGGCCCTGCCGGTCGACACGGTGGCGGTCAGCCGGGCCTTGGGGGGCCAGGAAGGAACCGACCGGTATCTCGACTATCGCGGTCAACCCGTGGTGGGTTCCTACGCCCCTCTCGACTTCGAAGAGTCCCGTTGGGCCATTGTGGCGGAAATGGATGAAGCCGAGGCGTTTGCGCCGGTCAGGGATTTCACCAGAAAAGTGGTCACGATGTCGGCTGCCATCGCGGTCGCCATTCCGCTGCTGGGACTCTTGCTGTCGAACCTGTTTCTGGCTCCGGTCCGGTCGCTGACCGCGGCCGCTCAAAGCATCTCCCGGGGGGAAATGGGAACGCTGGCCAGTGTGTCGACCCGCGATGAATTCCGCGAATTGGCCGACGCCTTCAATGAAATGTCGGCGGGACTCAAAGACAAAACCGAGGAATTGGAGCTCAAGGTCCGCGAGAACGAAGAGCTGCTCTTGAACATTCTGCCCGCACCGGCCGCGGCCAAACTGCGGGGGGGAGACGCGGCGGCCACCCAGAACTTTGGCGATGTCACAGTGCTCTTCGCGGAAATCCAGGGTCTGACGGAATACTCGGCCGTCGAGGGGGAAGAACGAGGACTCGCGTTGCTCAACGACCTCGTCGTGGCCTTCGATGACGCCGCCGAGCAGATCGGAGTCGAAAAAGTGAAGACCTCGGGAGCCACCTATCTCGCTGTCTGCGGGCTTTCGGTGCAGCGTCCCGACCATACGAGCCGGGTGGTCGAATTCGCCCAGGAACTGGTCCGCATCGTCGAACGGGTCAATCGGGACCGGAGTGCGAGGCTCCGGCTGCAGGTGGGGGTCAATGCGGGCCCGGTCACCGGGGGCGTGGTCGGCCGCAACAAGTTCATCTATGACCTCTGGGGAGAAACCGTTTCGGTGGCCCGGCGTCTGGGAGAACGGCCGGAATCGCTGTCGTCCGTGCGGCTGACCCGGGCAGTCCGCGAGCGGATCCAGGAGCAGTATCCGCTCGGCGAGCCGCATTCGGTTGAGCTTCCGGGACGCGGTGCGGTCGAGACCTGGCAATTGGTCACGAAGTCGGCGGAGGGCCAGTGACATGTGGTCGATCGCCTGGTCCGTCCTGTCTGATTTCGTGCAGCATTCGCCCCGCTGGGCATTCACGCTGATTTTGGGGTTACCGCTGCTGTTGCTGGTGTTGACGGAAGTCATCACCCGGCTGCGGCGCCGCGAACATCCCCTCGCCCGGGGCCTGACCCTGATCCGGAATCTGGTGATTCCTTCAGCGGCCCTCTGGATCTTTCTGTCACAGGTGGCCGGACATGCGGATGACCATCTGCTGGTCCGTCTGAGCCAGACCCTGGCCTGGCTCACCGGCCTGATCGCCGTACTGAGGATTGTCAACGACCTGTTGTTCGAGTCCGATGCTGTCTCCGCCACCTGGAGAGCCAATGTCCCGTCACTCTTCCGCGACCTCGTGCGGGTCTTCCTCGTCGCGATTGGAGCGGCCATCATCTACTCACAGGTGTGGGGACAGTCGATCGAGGGGGCCGTGACGGCGCTCGGTGTCACCTCGATCGTGATCGGTCTCGCCCTGCAGGAACCGCTGAGCAACATCGTTTCCGGGGTGATGCTGATGTTCGAGCGGCCGATCAATCTGGGCGACTGGGTGAGTGCCGACGGAGTGACCGGGAAAGTCCAGGAAATCAACTGGCGTTCAATCCACATCGCAGTCCCCACCCAGGGGCTCCGGATCATTCCCAACTCGCAGCTCTACAAGGGTTCGTTCAACAATCTTTCCCGCCCGAACCGCATCCGGACCGAGGCGATCGAGTTGGGATTCTCGTACAACGATCCCCCCAACAAGGTCAAAGAGATGCTGCTGGGGCTGCTGCGGGAGACTCCCGGGGTGCTGGATGACCCCGCCCCCGCGGTCAGGACGGTGAACTATGCGGACTTTGCCATTCTGTACCGGGTGATTTTCTCGGTCCCCAGTTCGGAACAGTTGCCCGTCGTTCGGGATGACTTCATGTCTCGGATCTGGTACGCGATTCGCCGGGAGGGGATCTCGATTCCCTTCCCGACCCAGACCGAGATCACCCAGTCCCAGCAGGAAGTGGATCTTGCGGCGACTCCCGATCCGGTGGCCCTGCTCTCGCAATTCCCCCCCTTCAAGACCGTGGGAGAAACTCCCCGGGATGAGCAGCTCGAAGCCGGGCTGCGGGTGCGGGATTTCGGTGCCGGCGAGTTGGTGGTGCAGGAAGGAGAGCGGATCGACGGACTGCACGTCGTGGTGCGGGGGGAAGCCCGATTGACCGTCAAAGACGCCCGGGGCTACCCGCTGGAGGTGGCACGCGTGGGGCGTGGAGAGTTCTTTGGCGAAGGCTCGGTCCTCGCGGAATTGCCCAGCGAAGTGACCGTGACAGCCTCCTCCGACTTGCAACTGGTGGTCGCCAGCCCCTCCGCCATGTACCGCATGATCGGCCGAAGCCCCGCACTGAGCCGGCAGTTGGGGCACGTCATGGACAGTCGACGCAAGGCCGCTCTCAGCGCCCGTCGCGTCGCCTCCCGCTAAGTCGCCGGAGTCCGAGCGGGGGGGCCAAGACCTTGACCCCGGTCGCGAATCGACCTGGGCCGGGAAAACGCGCCGCTTCTGGAAAGTTGAGGGGGGACGGCGACGGTCGGGAGGAGCGCCCGGAGGGCTGTTTCCGTGTAGAATCAGGGATTGTCGGCGGAGTCTTCGCCGGCTTGATGCTGGACTCTGCCACCGAACCTCCGCAGCCCGTTCCCGCCCCATGAATCGCGGTCACCTCTCTCCTGTCGTCCACGGCATTCCCCCCTGGTCGCGGCGCACGATGCTGTCGCACTGCGGTCTGGGTTGGGGCAGTCTGGCCTTGGCCGACCTCCTGGCTCACTCCGCACCCGAGGCCCGTGCCGAGACCGGTTCGGGTCGCATCGATCCGATGAGCCCCCGGCAACCGCACTTCCCCGGTCGGGCCAGGCACCTGATCCACATTTTCTTGAACGGTGGCTGCTCCCACCTCGATACGTTCGATCCGAAGCCCGCCCTGCAACGCCACGCCGGCCAGAATCTGCCGGTCGAGAATCTCAGGACGGAACGCAAGACGGGGGCCGCCTTTCCCTCGCCGTTTCAATTCCAGAAGCACGGCGAATCGGGGCTGGAGATCAGCGAGCTCTTCGCCCACACCGCCCGGTGTGCCGACGATCTGCTGGTCGTGCGTTCGATGCATGCCAACGTTCCCAACCATGAGCCGTCACTGATGCTCTGGAACTGCGGCGACCAGACCCAGGTGCGGCCCAGCATGGGCTCGTGGGTCACTTACGGGTTGGGAACCGAGAACCAGAACCTGCCCGGGTTCATCGTGATGTGCCCCGGCGGATATCCGATCAAGGATGCCGAAAACTGGCAGTCGGCGTTTCTGCCAGGAGCCTACCAGGGGACTTACCTCGACACGAAACACCGTGAGGTCGACAGGCTGATTGCCAATGTGCGGAATCCCCAACTCTCCCTGAGCCAGCAGCGGCGGCAACTCGACCTGGTCCAGGCACTCAATCGGGAGCATTCCCAGCGCCGACAGCAGGAGGCGCCTCTGGAAGCCCGGATTCATTCGCTGGAACTGGCCTACCGGATGCAGATTGCCGCCACCGACGCATTTGATGTGCAGCAGGAACCGAAGCACATCCAGGAGATGTACGGCCCCGGAACGCAGGCCCAGCAGATTCTGATGGCCCGTCGCCTGGTCGAACGGGGTGTGCGCTACGTGCAGGTCTGGCATGGTGCCGGTCAGCCGTGGGACAATCACGACGACATCGAGGTCAATCATCGCCGGCTGGCGAAGGAGTGCGACCAGGCGATTGGCGCGCTGCTGACCGATCTCAGACAACGGGGTCTGCTCGACGAAACAATCGTAATGATCGGCGGCGAGTTTGGCCGTACGCCGACCGTTGAACTGCCTCAGCCGGGGGCCAACGCCGGAAAGATCAACGGGCGTGACCACAACCATTGGGGTTTCACCACCGTGCTGGCCGGCGGCGGCCTGAAGCGGGGGCATGTGCACGGGGCGACCGACGAATTCGGATTCGCCGCCGTCGAGAACAAAGTGCACGTGCACGACTTGCAGGCGACACTGCTGCACCTGCTGGGGTTCGACCACACCCGATTGACCTATCGGTTTGCCGGACGCGACTTCCGGCTCACCGACGTCCATGGCTCAGTCATCCACGATCTTATCGCCTGAACGGGTCTACAAGTCGAGTCGTGCGCCGGTCCTGCCTGGGCAGGCCTGAAAAGTCTGCAGACGCCTGATGGGGATCAGGGGAGGGACAGGGCAGGATCCCCCGCCCGGTTCCCCATGAGACGGGGACTTCAGCGGTCGCCGGCGGTGGGAATCCGGCCAAAGATCAGTCGCCCGGCACTCTGCTGGAGCACGCTCTTCACGATGATTTCGGTGTCTTTGCCGATCATTGCGCCGCCATCCTCGCAAACCACCATCGTCCCATCATCGAGGTAACCGACCCCCTGCCCCGCCGCCTCACCCACCTTGACGATCCGCAGCTTGATCCGTTCTCCGGGGAGATGCCGGGGACGCAGGCAGTTGGCGAGGTCGTTCAGGTTGATCACATCGACACCATGAACGCTGGCCACCTTGTTGAGATTGAAGTCATTGGTGACGACGGCTCCCCCGAGGTCCTTGGCGACGTCCACAAGCCGCTGGTCCGTCGACTGCCCCTTCTCCTTGTCGTCTTTGACCTCCTCAATGCGCACTTCAATGTGGGTGTTCGACTGCAGACGCGAGACCATGTCGAGCCCACGACGGCCCCGACCGCGACGGATCTTGTCGTTGCTGTCGGCAATATCCTGCAGTTCCTGCAACACAAACGACGGGATCACAATCGGGGCGTCGATGATCTTGGTATCGAGCACGTCGGCGATCCGGCCGTCGATGAGCGAGCTGGCGTCGAGCACATACGGCCGTCCGCCACGAACCTCCTTGGCGAACTCGATGTAGGGGATGATGAACCGGAACTTGTCGCGGGTCTGCAGCAGCAATGTCACGCAGAGATACGGCAGGATCAGATTCGACAGCATCAGCGTCACGGGTCGGTAGTTCCCAAGGATCACTGGTGCCAGGGCCAGATTGGTCAGCCAGCTCAGCAAAAACCCGATCAACAGCCCGAAATAGATCGCCGAGATCACATCAATCCGTTTCTGGGGAATCAGAATGTCCAGAAAGGTCACGATCTGTGAGGCCAGCATCAGCAGGATAAAGCTGGTCACCCGGTGGCTGCCGAACGGCTCGGGCGGATTGTCGAGCGTGACGAACGAGGCGATCGTTCCCACGCAGACCATCGCGTAGAGCACCCGGATGACAAACAGCAGCATGGGAACACTCGTTTCCTGATCTCAACAGCATGTGCCAGACGGCGGTGGGATGGAAGCGGCTCAGGCCCAGCTCACCCTTCCGTCAGGTTCCTGATCCAAACGCCTGAAACGCATTCCACAACACCATTGTTCTGCAAACCCGATTCCATAGCAAGCGTTTGCAGCGACCGGCGGTTTTCCGGCCTCAGGTCCAGCCGCGGTGTGCACCGCCCCGGGGTGCTGCTCGGGACGGAATTCCCACCCCGCCGCGAGCCGTCGACCGGGCGGGCGAACCACCTCTGCTCATCGCAGCCCCACGGGCTGCAGCGGAGCTTTCTGCGACAGGAAACTTCGCTCGGAGCCGTCGGGAAACCGCACCACAACGGTCTGCCGTTTCCCCTCTCCACTGGCTTCGATGATCTCTCCCACCCCCAACTGGGGATGGCGGACCGACATCCCCACCCGCAGCCCACCGCCACTGGCGGCATTGGTCTCGGACAACAGAGAGGCTCCGGTGGTCAGATGTGGAATTCCCCCCAGTTTCGATTGGCGGCGGCGCTTCGCTTCGAGCGCCTCGGCTTCACGACGGCTGAGGGCCGCCTGACTGCGGGCCAGATCCTCGGCACTGCGAGGAGTGGGCTGGGGAGGGGCAAGAGGATTGACCGCGGTCACAGTGCGTTCCGACAATTCAAGCGCTTCGAGAGCCGGTTCGAGCGCCCGGGGGGGACTGCCGAATTCTTGTGTCCCGGCTTCCTTGGCGGCACTGGAGCTTTTTTCAGGATGGGGGAGGCGCCCACCTTGATCGAGCCGGGAGGCCCCGCCAGAGCGTGGGCCCGATTTTTCAACCGGATCCGCGGGGACACGTGCCGCCTGGGAACGCCGGGCCGAGCTGCGATCCGACAGGGAGAGTTCCTCCAGAAAGCGACTGGGGGCCGAGAGCATGCGCTGACCACGCATGTCGCGGCTCCAGGTGCGGGTCAACAGCAGCCGCTCCCGGGCGCGGGTCACTCCCACGAACATCAGCCGGCGTTCCTCCTCGATTTCATTGGGAGACTCGCTGCGCAGACTGCGGTCGTGCGGGAGCAGGCCCTCTTCCACAGCCGCGATAAAGACGACGGGAAACTCGAGCCCCTTGGCCGCATGGAGCGTCATCAGCGTGACCTTGCCCGACGACTCGTCCACACTGTCGAGATCGGCCATGAGGCTGCTGTTCTCAAGAAATCCCTGCAGCGTGGGATCCGCTGCATGTTCCTGATCATACTGGGCCGCCGCATTCCGCAATTCCTCGATGTTCGCCAGCCGCTGGAGATCGGCTTCATCATGCTTGTCGAGCCCGGCGGCATATCCCGTCTGCTTGAGCAGCTCATCGAACAGGGGAGAGACCCCGGCGAAGGGGGTCTTCGACAACCGGTCGATGATCTCCACAAACCGTCCCAGGGCGAGCGTGGCCCGCCGGGTGAGCCCGGGAAACTGATCGGCCTGGCGGGCCGCCTCGAGGGGAGCGATCCCCTGCTGATC
>JBKDUK010000410.1:0-14220 GCA_046339535.1 Planctomycetaceae bacterium
CCCGGGGGGCGGCCCAGGTCGACGCGACCGACAAAGACTGGCCCGCGATGGGTTCGGTCATCGAATACCTCGACACCCGGGCCGTCGGCGGCGACCACCGCGATGTTCCCAGTTACATCTACCTTCCCAACCGGCTCGGGCACATTCAGGGCTACGACCGCCTCGGCCAATATGGAGGCTGGCTCGGCCGGCAGTACAACGCCCTGGCGACCGACATCCGCAAGAAAGACGCCAAAGACAACCCCTACTTCCGCGACTGCACCGACGAAGAACTGCAGTTCCGCCTGAAGGAACTCGACGGAGTCCCCGAAGTCACACTCGACCGGCTCAATCATCGCCGGGGGCTGCTCGATCAACTCGATGACCAGCGCCGGCAGCTCGACCAGGGGCTGCGGCTCGCCGCGTTCGACCGCACCCGTGACCGGGCCTTCACCCTCGCCACGTCGCAGAAACTGCGCGACGCCCTCGACCTCCGACAGGAACCGACGGCGGTGCGCGACCGGTTCGGCCGTCATCTGTTCGGTCAGAGTGCCGTGGTGGCCCGCCGGATGCTGGAGGCCGGCGCCCGCTTCGTGACGCTGCTGTGGGACTGCCCCGACGGCTACAGCTGGGACAGCCACATCCACAACCACGATGTGGACCAGCACATGCTGCCAGGGCTCGACCAGACCCTCTCGGCCCTGCTGGTCGATCTCGAAGAACGCGGCCTGCTCGACGAGACCCTGGTGGTCTGCCTGGGAGAAATGGGACGCACGCCGCAGGGGAAGGCGAACTGGGGCCGCGACCACTGGAGCTTCTGCTTCCCGGCCTTGTTCGCGGGGGCGGGAATCCGGGGGGGCACGGTGCTGGGCCGGTCGGATCGCGATGCCGCCTATCCCGCCGACAACCCTGTCTCTCCCGAAGACCTGGCGGCCACCATCTTCAGCGCTCTGGGAATCGATCCCGAGACACGCATTCTCGACGCCCAGGGACGCCCGGTGCCGTTGCTTGACGCCGGGGTTCCCCTCGAACGGCTGTTCGGCTGATTCCCACGGAATCGTTCCGGGGCGAGATGGAAGCATGTCCCCCTTTGGCGGAGGCGGGAACAGCTGACAGCGGTTGGACAGACACAGCGATTCCAGAATTGTGGGGCATGTCTGGCCGAGTGACCTGCGAGAGACTAAACTGCCGCACGTTGCCCGATCGTGGCGTTTGACCGGCGAGACGCGTGACGTGGCTCGCTCTCTCCCGCGGACCTCTCGTGCGGCATGTCCCGGCGTGAGGTGGTCCCGTCGCCTCCGGATCGAATGGTTGTCCCTCTCGTCTGCCCAGACGCTGTTCGCCGGTTGTTCGACGCGACGAGACGCGTTCGTCTGATCCCTTCTTCAGAGATCCTTCGGTCTCTTTGATTTTTTCATGACTGCACCCGTTGCCATCGTGCTGGCCGCCGGCAAAAGCACCCGCATGAAGTCGGTCCTGCCCAAGGTCCTGCATGAAGTGGGAGGGCGTCCCATGATCGAGTACGTGCTCGACGGGGCCCGGGCGGTGGGGGTCCAGCGGCTCGTGGTGATTGTCGGGCATGCCGCCGACAAGGTTCGCGGGGCCCTCAGCCAGCAGCCCGGCGTCGAATTCGCTTTGCAGGCCGAGCAAAAGGGGACCGGGCATGCCGTGCTGCAGGCCCGCGAGGCGCTGCGCGACCATCGGGGTCCGGTGTTCGTGCTGACGGGAGACGCCCCCTTGATGCGGGCCGAGTCATTCGCGGCCCTGCTCTCCGATCAGGCCGAGCATCGGGCGTCGTGTGTCATCGGCACCGCCGAGACCGAGCACAACTTCGGCCTCGGGCGCATTGTGCGGGGTCCCAACGGCCAGTTCGAGAAGATTGTCGAGCAGAAGGACGCCACTCCCGCCGAGCAGGCGATCCGCGAAATCAACGTCGGCTGTTACGTCTTCGACTGCCAGCGGCTGTTCTGGGCTCTGGAACGAATCCAGCCGAACAACGCCCAGAAGGAGCTCTACCTGACCGACTGCTGCGGCATTCTGAAGCAGGCGGGGGATCCGGTGGTCGCCAGTTGCCGGCTCGACATCACCGAGGCGTTGGGGGTCAACACCCGCGTGGAACTGGCCCGGGTGCACCAGGCACTGCAGCAGCGGACCTTCACCCGGCTGATGCTCGATGGGGTGACGATTGTCGACCCGGCCCAGACGGTCATCGACTCCCGCGCCCGCATCGGGGCCGACACGATCATCGAGCCCTTCACCAGCATCTGCGGGGCGGCGGAAATCGGCCGCGATTGCCGGATTGGCCCCCACGCCCACCTCGGCCCCAGCGCCCGCATCCCCGACGGCACCCGCGTCCCGCCGTTCACGGCGATCGGGTAATCTCTGCCCCACGCAAACGCCTCAGGGGGTTCGTCAATCTCCCTCGGCAAGACTCCGCAGCCTGACGCAAAAATCCCGCTCCGGGACGGGGTACCTCCGTTTGGGGCGGCCCGTCTGGCTCATCGACCCAGCATCGGCCTACCGGGTGGCCCGACCAGCCGCTGGAGTACGGCGTGGACTTGGTCTTCGCCTGCGGGAACGGATTCCGACCACTCAACAGGTTGTTTTTCCCAGAGATTCCCGGGGGGCGCCTTTGGCTGGTTTTGGGCATTCAGCAACCGCACATGGCGATTGACCGTGTCCCGGTGCAACTCCAGACGCCGCGCACTCTCCCGATTCGAGAATCCCTGCGCGTGCAACTGCTGAATCATCTCTCTGTGGACCATGCTGATCTCGTTCGCCAGCGGCGTCTCCGCCGTGTGGAAAAACACCCAGCGTACGACTCGCGAACCCCGCACCACTGGCCGGTTTTCAGGCGCCCCTTACGGGCCGGTTTTGGGTGCCCGCTGACACGACGGCTACGTTACCTCCACCGACACTGCGGCTGCTTCCGGCTGAAATGACAAACGTGCCGGGTTGGGGTTCACACCCTCTGTAGGACCAAGACCTTTTCACGGCGCACACCCCGGTAGGGGTCACAGCGGGTCGCCGGGGGTCAAGCGCAGCACCCCGCAGGCGGTACCAGAAAGCGCCATTGAACACGACCAGAACGCGCGAACTCTTCTGGACTGGGTTCCAATTTCGATCATAACGCGTTACCGGAAAATGTGTGGTGGGTCAATAAAGGGATCACAAACAAAGGGGGGCCCTATGTTTTGCTCGTGTTTGTCAAAGGGTGGCGCCGTGTTTTTCCCATTCCGACAATCCCGCCGTTAACTCCTCGACGAATCGGCCACTCATTTCATCGGCCGCTTTCACTTTCGGCGAATTGGGTCCACCCACGCGACAATGTCCCACGAGCGTCCGCCTCGTTGCGGCTAGAGCCTTCCTGGCGAAATCCGACGCCTCGCAAAAAAACGACACCCCTCGCCCGTCCTGCGTCCCGGGAGGCGCGGAAAAATGGGATTGCGCCCAAACGCACCAGGGAGAAATTCGTGATGTCACACGCTACCGGGGTTTTCCAGAGACCGATGGAATCTGAAAGACAAATACCATCGTCAAACACAACCAGCGCGTCAGTGGCGGCAGGAAGTGGACCGTCTCCGGAGAAAGTCCAAAAAGTTGACTCATGGACGACACGGTGAACCGATTGACATGGTCGGGGATTCTGATCGGGAATCGCAACAACATCGCCCGACCGATCTGCCAATTGACCTCGTTGGGGACAGTGATGATCGCAAAGCCTCCCGGCCGGAGAACGCGCCGGATCTCCTCAAGGGCGATTTCGGGATCGGGGACATGCTCGAGGACCTCGGAGCAAACGACGAGGTCGAACGACTTGGATTCGAACGGCATCTCGCGAGCCTCACCCTGGATGATCTCGGCCGATGGAACCAATGCCCGCGCCCGCTCAATCCGCGTTTCAGAAATCTCGATCCCGGTCAGCGAAACGTTCAGGTCTTCAATCGCTTTGAGAATATAACCGTCGCCAGATCCCACTTCGAGAATCGACCGCACCTTGTACGCCTGGATCAACTCGCGGACGATTCCAATGCGGCGATTGTGAAGGTAAGCCACGAGCGGGTTTGCCGACTTGTAGAATTCCTCGTGGAGGTCGTCGCCAGCCAACTCCTCCATGACTTCTTTCCAGGGGCGTTCAAAATCGTATGAGGTCTTGTAGGCCATCGGATTCGCGGGGTGGGGGTCGGGAACTGACACTCGAGATGATACCCGCCCTTTTGAGCCTCCGACAGTCTATGAGCCCGGCGGGAATCCGCGTGCGAGACACCCCGCGATGAACATCACGGTTGTATCTGAATTGCCAGGATCAGATTTCTCTCTCCGCGGTGGCCCCCCCGGGGAAAGCGCGGTCCGGCTGCGGAACATCTCCTTGACAGTTCCGTGAACCGGCGGATACCCTCCAAATAGGTCGTTCGGGGGACGGTAGACTGTGGTCATTTGTCTCCGCCTGAGCGCACTTGATCCTTGGTTTACCGGTTGTTGATGGGACATCGCACGCTGCTGTCGATCGTCGTTCCGGCCCTGAACGAAGAGGCGAATCTGCGCGCGGTCCATCAGCGCATCGTGGAAACCATGACTGGGCTGCCATGCGATTTCGAAATCGTGTTCATCGACGATGGCAGCTCCGACGGGACGCTCCAGGTCGGTCGCGACTTGAATGCCGCCGACGATCGTGTCCGAATGATCAGCTTCTCGCGGAACTTCGGGACACAGATGGGAATTCTCGCCGGACTGGAACACGCCCGGGGAGATGCTGTGGTTGTCATGGACGCCGATTTGCAGCACCCGCCCTCGTTGATCAAGACGATGTTCGCACGCTGGCAGGAGGGTTCCGAAGTGGTTTATACAATCCGGAAAGATACGGAAGACGCGGGATTCATCAAGCGAACCACCTCTTCGATGTTTTCGGGTGTCTTCAACCATTTGGCGAAGCCGCGGATCGACCCACAGGGATGTGATTTTCGCCTGCTGGACCGCAAAGTGGTTGACGCGATCGTTTCGATGCGCGAGCACCGCCGGTTTTTTCGCGGGCTCGCGACGTGGGTGGGATTCCGACAGATCGGGATCCCGTATGTCGCCGCCGCGCGGGCCTCGGGAACCACCAAATACAACTACCGCAGGCTCGCCTCCCTGGCGCTCGACGCGATCACGTCGTTCTCAACGGTCCCTTTGCGGTTGTGCGGTTGGATTGGGCTGTTCGCGGCCGTGGGGGTCTTGCCTTACGCCCTCTGGGCCATTTATGTGCGTCTGTTCAGCGACCAATACGTCCCCGGGTGGTCGGCGATCATCGTGTCGATTCTCTTTTTGGGGGGAGTTCAACTGATCTCTCTGGCGGTGCTGGGCGAATACGTGGGACGCGTTTATGACGAGGTCAAGGGGCGTCCCCATTACATCGTTCGAGAGTATGTGGGCGACGACTCGTGTTCCCTGAGGCGGTCCGGCCCGATCCTCTTGGGCCCATGGTCCAAAGGGACCGCCCCGCCAGGAGAATCGCTTGAAAGAACTCATTCTTAACGCGGACGATCTGGGGATCTGCGAATCGACGAACTTCGCCATCTCCCGGGCCTACTCCGAGGGGGGTTTGACAAGCGCCAGCCTGATGGTCAGCGCCCCCGCCTTTCAGCACGCCGTCGAGCAGGTCGCCCGGCGGCACCCGGGACTTCAGATCGGATTGCACCTCTCGCTGACCTCCGGACGTTGTCAGTCGCCTCCGGATCAAGTCTCCGCTCTGGTCGACGACGCCGGACGGTTTCGACGGGGATTCGCCTCCCTCTGGGCGCTGATGACATGGGGGGGGCGAAACGCCCGAACCCAGGTGCGCCGGGAGCTGGAATCGCAGTTCCAGCGGTTTGTCGCGTCTGGTCTCCCGCTGAACCATGTCGATGGACATCGCCATGTCCACATGATTCCTCCGATCTTCGAACTGGTTGCGGATCTCGCCTGTGAATACGGGTGCCCCAGGGTACGACTGTCGTGCGAACCGTTTCCCCGCATCGCGGCCACGATTCGCGACGGGCGTTTCGGCTTGCTGGCCCGAAACCTTCCCAAGCAGATTCTGCTGAGCGTCTGGGGACGGACAAATCGCCGACGTCTCGCCGGCCTGTCGGCTCCCGATCAAACTTTTGGCATCGTTGACAGCGGCCGGATGGACGCGACGGCGCTCCGCCGGATCGTCGAGCACCTCCCTTCCGGCCTGACCGAAGTGATCACCCACCCCGGCCTGGGGTCCAACGATGGCGTCGATGGGTCGATCGCCGACGGAGATCTCGCGTTTCTGAATTCTCCGTCTCGCCGCGTCGAACTCGAAGCGTTGCTCGACTCCACGATCAGGTCGCTGCTGGCGCGGCACGCGCCAACGCATGCCTGAGTTCCCCTCGGCCGTCCGCCGGGCGGGGGAATCGTCCAAGGCCCGTCGCGGATTCCCGGCGGATCTTTTGAAAACAGAACCCCACACAACCCCGTTTACGCCATGCACACAAGTTCGACCGATTTCTCTTCGCCCACTGCCGAAGGCGGAACTGTTTTTGGCGAAAACGGACAGAACGCGCACGACGCGGCCATGGTCCGCTGGACCTGGGAGGAGCGATTCTTCTGGATCTGCCTCTGCGCGCTCAACCTGATCCCTCTCTGGGTGACGAAGTATTTTCCGTCACAGAACGGACCGTGGTTTCTGTTGCCGACGCACATGTTTCGGGAATATGACAATCCACAATTCAACTACTCGCAAATTTATGTCCGCAACTGGCATCCGGTTCCGCACATGCTGCATGACGCGCTGGTGGGACTCGCGACGTCGGTTTTTCCGATTCTCATCTCGGAAAAGCTGATGCTCAGCCTCTACGTCGTGCTGCTGCCGATCAGCGTGTTTTATTTTCTGGCCGTGTTCGCGCCGGGCCGGCATTGGCTGGGGTATCTCTCATTTCTGTTGGTCATCAGTTACCCCTTCATGCGGGGCTATCACGACTTTACATTGTCGATTCCGCTGTATTTCATCACGCTCGCGTACTGGTTTCCCCGCCGCGACCGGTTGAACTACGCGAACATCGCCGTACTCGTCACGCTGGGAGTGCTGGTCTATCTGTCTCATCTGGTGGTGTTCGCCCTGCTTGCGGGATCGATCGGCTGGCTGTGTCTGTTTGAAGACGGACGCTGGATCCGCGCTTGCAAGTCGGCGCTCACGGTGACCTGGGCGGGTTGGCTGATGTTCTTCGACTATTCGATTCAGAGTCGCAACGCGAGATGGGTCGACCGGGCCGATACGTCATGGAACAAGTTCACGACGAACGTCTCGGCGATCGTGGGAGAATACCTTTATTCCGTCTCCGAACTGGGAGCGGGCCTGGCATGCGCCGGCCTGGTCTGGGGTGGCGTGTGGGTCTGCCTCAGGCGTCGGGCGGTGCCCCAGCAGGATGCACCGGGGCTCCGGGGCGTGCTTCTCCAGCCACTCTCGACACTGATGTATTTCTTCATCGCCGCCTATTTCGTAGCTCCCTACAAAGTGATTGGCTGGCACAAGGCGAACATGCGGTTGCTCCCCTTGATCTACATCATCGGCATCACGATTGCGTCGCAATTGCTCCCGTCAACGACGACCCGCAAGTGGCGATTGGCTTTGCTGATCCCAACCTTCGTGTCGCTGCTGGGTACGAACGTCATTCTGACGTCGGAGATCCAGCGGATGAGCGGGACCGTCGAGGCCTTTGTTTCGGGTATCGAGCATGTGGGAGAGAATCCCAAGCTGTTGCGGGTTCTCGTCGACAATCCGGCGTTTGGAGGAATTCGACCGCTGTCCCGAGTGCAGGATTACTATCACATTGCGAAGGGGGGAGCCAACGGACAGAGTCTGCCGGCGCTGGGCGGCCTGACGGTGATGTACTTCCGGCACTATCCCGTCTCCGACGAGTTCCCCGATTACAATCCCGAAGCCTCAAATGAAGACTCCGTGCGAGTCCTGGGGATGTACGAGTACGTGCTGGTCTGGGGAGACAACGAGAAACTGACAGATCAACTCGAACGGGCGTCGTTCGACCGCATTCATGTACGGGACCAATTCCGGCTTTACCGGAAACGGAGCTGAGATCAGCGGTCAGGATCCGTCACGAGACGCTCCTCAACTGCTCCAACGGGCCGCAGGGGACGCTCACGCACCGCGCCGCGACTCCCAGTTGCTCCCGCAGCCCCTCAGCAGACTTTCAGAAGTCTCGAAACTCCGGACATGGGAATGTAACAGCAACCCCACCGTTTCAGGGGAGAGACTGGGAGAATCGATCCACAGATCGCGATCGGACAATTCCCGCATTGGCCGAGGAACCCCGCGGGCGCGTCCACCCGGACCGCACAGTTCGTGACGTCTCCCCCCTGGCTGGCCACCCTCGTCAGGACAACGACGCCTCCGGCGCGAACCGGACAGCGATTGAGAGTCTTGAGCAGTCTCGGTCGCAGAGAACCGGGTTCGCAGGCGTCGCGCGCCGATCGAAGGTACCGAAACGGTCGATTGCAACTCTTATTTCCGGCTTCTAAACTGCACATTGGAATACGAGCCTCCGACGAGACATTCAGAGATGGACCTGTCCATCGAGCCAGTCCTGAGACGTCAAACGAAAACCCACGCTCCATGAACCGGCAACACTTCAGTCGATATTTCTTCATCATATCACTGTGTTTGGCGTGCTTCGGGTACGGCGTGGCCGTGGTCCGATTTCGAGTCTTTCCTTATCGCTGGATCAACGAGGCAGAGTTGGCCGCCCGGGCGTTCAACGACGTCTATTCCGGGGAAGCCGACGCCTACACGCGATATGTGAACCGGTACGTTCGACGGAACGAGCAGCCGATCGCCCCGCCGGGGGTGCGAAGTTTTGACGGAAGTTCGTTCACGGAATTCGTCTTTGTGCTGGGTGGTCCCGACCAGATGCGGAGCGAAACCGCACCTGAGGGATGTCTGGGTTGTATTGTGAACCGCAGGGGCGAAGTCCTCCATGAATGGCGATACAATCGGGCCTTGCTCGATGATTTTGCCGCGACGTCCGCGACGACCGCCGGGGCACGAATCTTTCCAGTGGGCGCACATGTTTTTGACAACGGCGATCTGTTGGTCACCTTGCAGGGGTTTCCAGCCAATCCCTACGGAATCGGATTGCTGAAAATTGACAGCCAATCCAATGTCGTCTGGAGCCTCGCGAAGAACGCTCATCACTGGTTCTCGATTGACGAGGACGGGACGATCTATACTCCCGCTCACCGGTTGATTGACGCACCCATCCGACTGGGGGATTCGACGGCGTTTCTGGATTCGTCCACCGGAAAGATCCTTGATGATCTGGTGCAGATCGTATCTCCCGATGGACGGATTCGCGAAGAGATCTCTGTCACTCAACTCCTGGTCGATGCTGGCCTATTGGGGTTGTTTCGTGGAGAATCCAATGCGGAAGGAATCGACCGTGAGGGGGTCGCCATGCGCTTCAACGCGGGTGATCCGCTGCATCTCAACTCGGTTCGGCTTGTCAGGGCCGACGAAACTCAGGCAGGAGGGCTTCTGACGCCTGGCGATCTGATCCTGTCTCTCCGCAACATCAACACCGTGGCGGTGATGGATGGAAAATCCCGCCGCATCAAGTGGACGTCGGTGGGCTCTTTTGTACAGCAGCACAGTCCCGTTCCCTACAACGGTGGACTCCTGCTCCTCGACAATCGGGGGGGCGGGTCGGCAACGGGAGGAAGCCGCCTCGCCCGGATTGATTTTGAAAGCCGTTTCTCTCAAACAGTTTTTCCGACAAACGAGGCTCTGCCCGAACCATTTGAGACGTGGCGCGCAGGCCACATCGCCCTTCATCCTTCGGGCAAACGTGCCCTGATCGCTTCCACCTATCAGGGGGTGGTTTGGGAGATTGACCTCGAGTCTGGAAAGGTCCTCTGGGAGTTCATCAACCTCGACCCCGCCGACCCGATTCGCAGGAAAAAGGCACATCAGGCGCTGTATGTCGAGAATCCACAGTTCGAGATGAACGGCACGCAGCGTTCGCCCTGAAGTCTCGTTTGCTTCTCGACTCGCTCGGCGCAGGTGGCTCCCCTTCGCTGCTCGAAACTTGTTTCATTGCACGACGCAATGTACGCTATCCAAGTTCGGATTGTGCCTCCGAGAGTTTCTCGACACTTCTATTGCGGAGTCGGTGCAGTGCCCCGCCGCTTCTACTTTTCGACCTACACGGTTGCGAGTCTCTGGATTTTCCTTTGCGTGCTCACCTGTCCCGGTCTGTTGGTCGCAGATGAGAGCGGTGGACTTCAGGTGCTGGCCTATGTTGGTCCAGGTGCGGGGTTGGGGATGATCGGCAGCCTCTTGGCCGTCCTCGCGACGATCTTGATCGCCGTTTTCGGACTGGTGTTCTACCCGATCACTCTCATTCGCAAGATGCTTCGCAAACCGAAAGAGGCTCAGGCGACCGAGCCGGAATAAACCCCGACCTGGTTGGAACCCAAAATGCTTTGGATATCCACGGCGGTGGGCGCAGCGTTGGGAGCCGGCGTGGCGAGCATCTCGCGGGTCGTGTCGCGACGATTGGGTGGCGGGGATTTCTGGGTGGCACTCCCCGAACTGGCACGGGCGCTCGTTTCGCAATCCGACGGCGATCTGTTTCTACAGAACTACGGCCGCCTGATGCGATTGCTGGCAGCCTACCTGTTGCGGAACACGCTCCAGCTCGGCGCCTCGTTCGCACCCGTGATCGCGACCGTGGTGCTGTTGGGTCCCTCGGTGATGGATCTCTACAACCGTGGCGCGACCGAACTGGCAGTCTACCCGGCGCGAAATCTGCAGATTGAGGCGGAAGGTGCCGTTTACACGACGAATTCCCAGGGGTCCGCGATTGCGCCGGCTCCCGATTTCGCGGGATCCGGCGTGGCCGCTGGTCCTGACGGGCAGTTTGAGGTGGCCAATCCCAGACGCAATTCGGCTTGGTGTACCACCGAATGGGGCCGACTGGGGATGGCGCTGCTTGGATTCGACACATTTCCGGCGACCGACGCCACCGGCTATTTGGTGCTCCGCCCGCGGCGCGGCGACACCAACCCGTTGTGGCCCTATCTGAACGACCTTGAGTTTTTCTTCTATCTGTCGCTTACCGTCGCTTCCGGCTTGACGGCCTTGTCTCTCAAGTCGAGGGGACGTTGAAACTCGCACAATCCGACTTCCTGTTCGCGGTACTCGCGCACCAGGCCAGCGGGATCCTGCAGGGGCTGGGTGACTGGGAAACACGCAGGTTACGACGCGAACTCGAACCGATCCGGATCGACAGGCCGATCTTTCTGACCGGCCTGGCACGCTCGGGGACGACGATTCTGCTCGAGCAACTCGCCCGAATTCCCGGAGTGGCGACGCATCGCTACCGCGATTTTCCGTTCCTCATGACGCCGGTCTTCTGGAACCGGTTCGTCAACCGATTCGCCGGAAACGCCCCTCCCGTCGAACGGCCCCACAAAGACCGGATTCAGATCACCGTCGACAGTCCCGAGGCGTTTGAAGAGCCGATCTGGCAGCATTTTTTCCCACAGGTTCATTCGCCCACGGCGCTGCACCGGTTGACGGCCAAAACGCACAACGCCGAGTTTGTCCCCTTCTTCCGCGACCATCTCCGCAAAATCCTGTTGTTGAGGCAGGGCGTTCGGTACCTCTCCAAGGAAAACTACAACGTCGCGCGAATCGAGTTTCTGGGACGAATCTTCCCCGATGCACGGTTCATCGTTCCGATTCGCGAGCCCTTCACTCACGTCCACTCATTGGTTCGCCAACACGCTTTGTTCTGCGGTTACGATCAGAACGATCATCGGATTCATCGCTACCTGGCGATGGCGGGTCATTACGAATTCGGTCCGCAACGCTGCCCGATTCGACTCGACGCCGCCTCTGGCGATCGAATTCTCTCGGCCTGGAGTCAGAATCGCGATTACGAAGGCTACGCGATTCAGTGGAACGCCATCTATCGACAGATCCACGAACTTCGCAGCCGCGGCGATGAACTGTCGCGGCGAATTCTGGTCGTGCGCTACGAGGATTTCTGCGCCGCTCCCCTCGAGGTGATGCGGCGGATACTCTCTCACGTCGAATTGTCAGATTCGGACCTGTCCGAGGCGGACTACGCTCATATTTCACCGCCGCGCGAGGGGAACTCGCGCCCTGACGGAGAGCCGCGCGAAGAGGTCGCGCGGGAAACTCAGGAGACGGCAGCGAGCTATGGCTACCAAACGGAAAAAGGTGTCAGGAACCTTTAACACAACGTTCCTGACATCATTGTCTTTCCGAATTGATCTCAATGGCCATACGAGCTATCCCGACAAGATTACCTTCTATCCCGATCGCCTGGGCGGCGACCGTATGAACCAATTCTGCCTCGTCCATCATGAAAACCAGGGCTGGCTCTGGCCCAACCAGGTCCGGGCGGGGGATGTGGTTGTGGTGGTGGGAGAGGCCGGGGGGGGCAAGTCGACCCTGATGGCCGACTGGATCGCCCGGGTCACTTCCGGCACGCCGTTCCCCGGCTGCGGCCCCGAACAGGCGGCTCCCTCGGGGGATGTGCTGGTGTTCAATTGCCGGGATGACTTCGCCCGCAAGGTGATCCCCGACATCGCGGCCGCCGGGGGGGATGTCGACCGGGTTTATCGCGCCAGCGAGATGCTGTTCGAGTTGACCGACGACATCGGCCTGCCGCTGGCCCGCCAGTTCTGGGGCAACAAGGGAGTTCCCCAAGTCCATCTCGCCAGAAACAAGATCCTGGGGAATGTCTTCCGGTTCCTGAAGCACCGCCCCAGTTTCCGGATGGTGGTGATCGACCAGGCGAACCTGCACCTGCGCTGCGACAGCGAACGGAACTTACAGCAGGTGGTCGAGGCACTGGTCCATCTTGCCCGCCGGTTCGAGGTGACGTTCGTGATCACCATGCAGCCCAACGCCTTCCGCAACGGCGAGGGGGTGGCCAAATACCTGCAGAGCCGGTCGCTGAGAGAGAACGCCCACTCCGTCTGGCGGCTGGCCACGCCCACCGATCCCGAAGTCCCCGGCCGGGTGCTGGAGATCGTCAAAACCTGTCACGGCAACGGCGACGCCGACCGCCCCACCTGGCACCTGACCCGAGGAAGCGACCAACGGCTCGTCTGGAACGAAGCGGCCGGGACCGAGCTGGCCCCGGGCAAAGACCTGCTCAAACACCGCCACCTGGTGCGGGTGCTGGAGTCTGTCGATCAGATTCTGCTGGTGCTGGGAGGGATGGCGGTGTGGAAGGTACTGGCCGAGCGCGCGGCGCAGCACGGCATTCAACCCCGGCACTTGCGCGAAGCCTTGGTCTACGGCAATCTGCCGTCGCTGTTTGAGCCGCACGAGGGGGACGTGCACGAAATCGTCGGCTACCCCGAACTGATCGACGCCCGCCGGGAAGCGCAACGAGCCGCCCAAGCCGCCGCCCGGGCCGAGCTGCTCAAAAACCGCTCCCCAATCCTCAGCGACCTCGCCGCCGGTTTGGCTCCGCCCCCGGCCACAACGCCCCCGCCATCCCCCGAGAAAACCAGTGCGGAACCGCCAGTTCCCCCGGCCGCGACCGCCCCGGTTTCCGGGCCGGCTGCGGGAGGCTCCAGCTTTATTAAACCAAAGGACACCGCCGAGACGGCGGGGGTGGGTGAGCCGACCCGGGTGGGAGAAACCACCCCGCGCAACGGCGTAAAGCACCCGACGACGAACGCCAAGAAGGTCGCCCAGGCGGGTTGAGGGGTAGGGGGACCGGTTGGCGAGTGACTCACACGGGTGAGGAACGGAGAGGGTGCGCGCGGATGTGGTGACAGACCTCCAGGTCTGTCAGTCCGGTTCGTGCGACGCGGCGAATTGACCTGCCTTCTCATGGCTCAACTCAGTCCACGCGACGATTCGTCGTGCTGTTGATCCACGCGACTTTGACGAACAGGCTAACAAGCCTGTTCCACAACCGCGCGGACTTCCGCCATAGACCCCCGACCCGATGGGCAGACAAAGACAGGGATCGGCCAACACCCCGCCGCTGCACTCTCGGCCGCAACACACCCGGCATCGGCCGCGCGCTCGCGTCCATCCGGACCTTCTCCACCCTGTGGGGGGAGAAGCTCCCCGCAGGGGGATGAGGGGGCAACCCGCGCGGCATGCGTTGTGTCACACCCCGAAAAACCACCCGGCCCTTTAGCCCACACCCCCACCCTCTCCCCCAGTCCCCCCGGGTAGGTTTGCCGGGA
>JBKDUK010000411.1:0-12266 GCA_046339535.1 Planctomycetaceae bacterium
GGGGGGGGAGGGGGGGGGGGGCTGGGGGTACGGGGGGACCGGGGACAGCTCGACGACGGCGTTGCCACCTGCAGTCACGCCGACGGGTATCGCCCGGTGCCGGTTGGCTCGGCTGTCCCAACGTCATGGCCCGACCACATCTCCCCACGACATCTCTCAACAACATGGCGAACGATTCGCCGGGGCGTCGTGTCGATCACAGCTTTCGCCGTCCGGTGGAAAAACCGATCGGCCAATCCGGCCGGGCTACCCAAGCGGGGTACGGACGGATTAAAATCTCGTCCTCCGGAGAGGTGGCAGAGCGGTTGAATGCACCGGTCTTGAAAACCGGCGTGTCTGAAAGGGCACCGTGGGTTCGAATCCCACCCTCTCCGCTCCCGGGCGTCCTGCGGATGCCCTGTGTTTTGACCGAAATCCTGATTGGCGAGCCGCTGGGCGACACGATCGGCCGCCGGACGATGTCTTTTTACGCGTGGTACAAGTTGCACGCTCCGGCCGGGGTGTGGAGTCCCCTCCCCACGCAGTCTAACCGCCCCGCCTCCTCGCTCACGGCACGACGGACCCCGGAGACGTGTCACCAACTCGAACCGGGGGAGGGCGGACCTCCGAGTCCGCTCCGTTGGACGTCCCTCTGAAAACACGCGCCCCAATGGGCCGCCAACAGACCTTCATCAGAAACCCCCATATGCGCGCCAATGAGAACACCCTTCGCAAGGGGCGGGTACCCGGGTGGCGGGGGGGCGGACCTCCGTGTCCGCTCCGTTGGACGTCCCTCTGCAAACCCCCGCCCCAATGGGCAGTCCAATCCGCCTGGATCGAAACCCATGCGCATTCGACCGCCAAACATCACGAGAAGAGCACAGGCCGACATCCGCGAAAGCCATTCCCTGAAGGGGAAATCGTCCATAGACCAGGGTCGTGCTGCGCACGAACCCTGGGCGATCCAGGAATGTCCCTTCAGGACATGGCCTGGATGGATGCCGTTTGCGCGAAGAGAGCCAATTGTCACCGGGTGGCTCTTGGCCGATCCAATGTCTTTGGCTGCCCATTGGACCGGTTGCCTCCGGATGAATGCCCAGCGAAGCGGACACAGAGGTCCGCGCGGTTGTGGAACAGGCTTGTCAGCCTGTTCGTCAAAGAAGCGTGGATCAACAGCACGACCAACCGTCGCGTGGACGGAGTTGTGCAATCAGAAGACAGGTCGATTCGCCGCGTCGCATGCAGGGGACTGACAGACCTGGAGGTCTGTCACCACAAACGCAAGACAGAGGTCCGCCCCCCCGCCACCCTGTGCTTGGCACCTGCGGATGGTGTGGGGCGGATATGAGTCCAGCGGTGGTTCGGACGGAGCCTCGCCAATCCGGAATGTTTGTTTCAGGAAGGGGGGCGGCGGCAGAGAGGAGGCGGGAAATGGGGGTGAGTCCGGCGTTTGCACCGGGTTCAATAACCGGGCTCGGGTTGAGAGCTTGTCCCAGGACCGGCTGACGGACGGCTTTCCCGTAATGCCTCACCCAAACCCCGCCAGTCGTCTCAGCGACCATTCCACCGCCAGCAGGCCAAGGAGGGTGGCGAGGACCCAGGGGCGGTCCCAGAGGGGTTGCCGACTGACGAGCGATTCGCCGTCGGTGGCGGGGAGTTGCCGCAGCAGGTCGGCCAGTTGGGTGGGGGTGGTCAACACCTGGCCGCCGGTCTGCTCGGCCAGCGGGCTCAGCGATTCGGGGCGGGGCTGGGGCCGCAGCAGTTCGTGCAGGTCGGGCAGGATCTGCAGCGACACCGAAGTCCGGCCCACCTCACGCCCCTGCTGGCTGGCCACCACGTCGAGCGTTCCCGCCGCCAGCGTCTCGGAGCCCGCCGACGCTCCGTCCAACAGCCCGGCCAGCTCCCGCGAGTCGAGCGTCGCAGCGAATCCCTTGCCGCTGGCATTCAATCCCAGGGGGACCTGCCACAGCGGCCGGCGACCTGCCCCCGGGCCCGGTCCCTGCAGCTCGGCCGAGACCTCGTACGCGGTGGTCTCCTGGGCCTGCTCGTCGAGCGTGCGGGCCGTGAGTTCGATCGGCTGGCCGGCGCGGTGCAGCACCCGGTCGGTCCCGGCGAGCACCCGGCGACTCCCCGCCTGCGAGTTTTCGCACAGCCAGCGCACCAGGTTGCGCCAGAACCGGCGGAAGTAACGGTTGTCTCCCTCGCCCCACAGCCGTTCGAAGTCGCGCCCCCAATCGGCCGTGGTGTCGGGGGAAAAGGCGAACGTGCGCCCCTTGCCGTACGGCTGCGCGGCGAAGATCGGCATCTCCCGGCCGATGTTGGGGATCGGCTCGACCGTCGTCGCCAGCACGGTCGCGGCCGGCTTGAGCCGTTCGATGTAATTGGTGCCGTAAAACACCGGGATGCCCTTGAGGATCCGTTCGTTCTCAACGGGATCGTCCACGATCCGCCAGATGGGATGCGTGGTGGCGTTGGCGGGGACCCGCACATGGAACGGGGTCCAGGTGGTCCCCCGCCCCAGCGGTCCCCCCTGCATGTCGACCGGGATGAGCTGATCCCAGACGGTGCGGTCCCACCCGCCGGCTCCGAAGCTGGTGTTCCCCCCGACCATGACGAAGCCGCCCCCCCGTTCCGCCACCAGTTCCACCACCCAGTCGAGATTCTCGCGGGTGAAGGCCCCCAGCGAAATGTCGCTGCAGATTACGCAGTCGAACTGCAGCAGCTCTTCGCGGGTGGTGGGGAAGCCCCGCTGCTGGTCGTTCACGCGCACCAGCCGGGGGCGCTGCACATACTGGTTGTCGGCCACCAGAGAGACGCACTCGATGTCTTTGTCTTCCCTCAGGGCGTCGTGCACCCAGTGGTATTCGTTGCCGGGCGTTCCCTCCATGTAGAGCACGCGCAGCTTGCGGCGGGTGCTGCCCAGTTGAAACCGCACGCGGTTGTTGCGTTCGGTCGCCTCGCCGGGCAACGGCGGCACCTCGAGCAGGAGGGTGTTGTTGTCGGGGGTGGCGTCGACCAGCAGTTCAAATGGCTGCGGCTGATCTGTGAGCGTGAGGGGGAGCGAGGCGAGCGGAGGGGCCTCGGGACGGTCGGCGGAACGGATCGCGACGACCACCCGTTCGCCCGTGTAGCCGGTGCCGCGGACGATGCCGCGGAGGGTCGCCTTCGCCCCGGCATCGACCCGGGGGGGAATGACCAGATCTTCGATGCCGACGTCGCCGCGAATGCGCCGATCCCCCACCGGGAAGACATGCACGGGGACCTGCAACTGGGCCAACTGTTGCGCGGCGCGTGGCAGTTGGCCTTCATCATCGAGGGCTCCATCGGAAAAGACGACCACCCCGCGGGGAGCCTCGCGGGAGAACCGGGCGGGCAACTGCTCGAGGGCCGTGGCCAGTTCGCTGGCGTCGTCGGTCGGACGGAATTGGCTGAAGTCAGGGAGGGGGGCCAGACCGGCCCCGAATCGGAACATCGAAAGACGCGGGCGCGGGTTGGCGGTGGTCAGCAGCCGGTCGGTTTCTTCAATCAGCTGGCGGACCCGGCTGGCCCGGCTGGCAGGCTCTTCGAGTCCCATGCTGCGCGAGCTGTCGAGCAGATACAGAATCTGCGCGGGCTGTGCGGGAAGCCGGTGTTCCTGACGGAGAACCGGGTTCCGCAGAATCCACAGCAGCATCCCCAGCACCAGCAGCCGGGGGATGAACAACGTCCAGCGGCGCAGGGGAAGCGAGATCGCCCAGTGGCGTGCCAGCAGAATCAGCGCCAGACAGCCAGCCCCGAGGACCAGGTAGATCCAGGCGGGGTAGGGGCTTGACCAATCAAACATGACTTGCCACCAGGCACCAGAGAGACGTTGTGGGGCCGAGCCCCGGTGACCGGAGTTCCCAACCCCTCACACCGGCCCCGAGGGTCGAATCGGGGGGCCATTCGGGGGAGGACGGGAAGCCGGGCATCCACGAAGCCGGGATTGCGGAACGCGGGGGAGCGGGTTGGGGGATGATGCGGCCGGGGTTGTTGGGGATTAGCGCAGATCGTCGGACAGGGTCTTGTAGTACTTCTCCACCAGCGGTTTGTACTGGGGGGGGACTGGCTGATCGGAATCGAGCAGGGCCCCGGCCAGAATCGCTTCCTGAATTTTGGTCTGCAGCACGCGGGCGATTTCACGGGCTCCCTGACCGTTCCACAGGGTCACCCAGACGTGATGTCCCGGGGGCACCTCGTGCGGGCCGTTGGGAAGGGCCCGGCCGGCGCCGGGCCGGGGGTTTCCGGCGGCGGGGGGGGCGGCCGTCCCTCCCGGTTGGGAACCCTGTTGATTCTCTGGGGATGCGTTGTTGGAAGGGGATGACGGGTCGGACTCGCCGGGGTTGACCGGGGGTTGGGAGGCTTTGTCGAGTGCCTCGGCCAGGCGGCGATCGCCGGCGGCGAGCCGGTCGAGCCGGTCGGCCAGGGACTGCCATTTCTGGGGCAGGCCGGCAGGGCGCGGTTCGTCGGTCCGCTCGGCCTGTTTCAGCAGTTGGGCGAGTTGTTCTTCGAGCGCCAGCAGTTCCTGGAGTTGGGGTTGGGCGAATTCTCCCCGGGCTGTGCCGAGGGTCTCGGCCAGTTGTCGCAGATCATCGCGGGCGTCGGCGGCGGACCGGGCGGCCTGGGCGGGGCGTTGGGCGGCGAGAGCTTCGGCGGCCTGTCGCATCTCGGCCGCGATCTGGTCGGGCGGAGTCTCGGAGGCGACGGTGTCGAGTTGGCGACGGAGCGCGGGAGACTCGGCGGCCGCCTCGGTGCGCAACGCGTCCAGCACCTCGGCCAGCATTTCCATCCGCGTGGCCAACTGCCGTTGGGCGCGGGCCGGGTCGGTGGGGGCCTGCCCTGCCGCTGGCGCGGGGGAGTTGGAGCGTTCATCCCCCGGGCCGGCGGCCACGGTGGCCCGGGACGAACCGGTTGGGGAGGACTGCGTCCCGGAGGAATTGGTTGGCGAGGGTTCGGTCCCGGACGGGTTGGTGGCACCAGGCCGTACGGACGATTGGGGTGCTCCGAGATCGCGCGCCAGGTCGGCTTGTGCGCGGGCGAGCTGGCGGGCTTGGTTGTGGGCGTCGTCGAGCCGTTGTCCGAAATCGCGCGTGGCGAGGGCCGCGAGATGGTCGGCCAGTTCTTCGATCTGTCCAGCCGAGTCTTCGGCTGCCTGGGCGGCGTTGTCTCCCTGACCGGCCGCGAGTTCCTCCAGCCCACGCTGCATCGCCTCGTCGGCGTGGTCAGCTTGTTGCGGGGCGGCCCGCCCGGCGGCTTTCAGGTCGGCCAGTTGCCGTTTCAGATCGGCCAGTTCCTGCCGCAGTTTGGCCTGCGCCTGGGCCAACTCTTCCGCCGAAGGACCACTGGGGGATGAGGCGCTCGCGGCGTTGGACGGAGACTTCGCGGGCGATTGCGGTTCCCCCTTCTCGCTGGGGGACGACGCCGGTGGGGGAGTGTTGGAGGGGGGTGAGGCAGCCGCCTGCTGCGGGTCTGCCGGTTGGGTTTGGTTCGGATTCGGGTTTTGGTTTTGGCTGGGGGTTTGGCTCTGACTTGGACTGGAGCTGGAGCTCGACGACGCGCTGGGGGAGGAACAGCTTTGCCGGGCCTGCTGACCCCATTTCCGCTCGCGCTGGGCGAGTTGCTGCAATTGGGTGCGGGCCTCGGCCAGGCGACTTTCCGGGGTCTCCTTTTTTCGCTCGGGCAGCCGCAGGCTCTGGCGGAATTCGCGGTCGAAGCTCTGGCAGGCGCTCGCCTGCTGGCTGTTGGAATTCTGCAGCAGTTGCCGGAGGTTTTCCCGGGCCTGCATGAGGTGGGCCAGCGCCTGGCGTTCGGCGTCGACCCCGCCGGGCACGTCCTGCCGGCCCAGCGACTGGACCGCCGACTGCATGGCGGCGGTCGCTTTGCCGAGGCTGGGAACGGGGCCGAACTGGGCCTGCAGCGCCTGGGCGAACCGGTCGGTGGTCTGCTGCAGCTCGGCTTCGCCTTGCCGCAGGGTCTCGAGGGTTTGTACCGAGAGAGGCTGTTCTTCCTGGGCGGCGAAAGCCGCGACGAGGTTCTTGCGCTGCCGGCGGATCAGTTCTTCAAGCGAGGCCGAACTGCCGTCGGAAGCCCCGCCCCCGCCTCCTCCTCCCCCCTGGGAGTTCGCGAGCTCGTAGTCGACCTTGTAGGGCCGGATGTCGATGAACCGCAGCTCGGTCGTGGTGCGGCGGGGCTGGCCGAAATAGTCGTCTTCAGCATAGGCGTAGTAGGCGATGGAATCGCGAAAAGTGACATTCAAGTCTTCCAGCAGCACGGTCGCCAGGCTCCGCAGCGTCTCGGTCGAGCCATCGCCCGAGCCTTCCCAGAGCGTGCGCAGTTCGCCGTCATTGACCTGGTACTGTATACCGACGGCGCGCAGCCCCAGATCGTCCGACGCTTCGGCGATGATGGGGACCTCGGTGGTGGGGGTGACGGTGAGTTCTTCGGACGGAGCGACGAATCGGACCACCGGTTTGCGATCGGCCTGCACCCGGATGCGGACGATTGTGGAATCGAGCGACATGCCGTCGGCCGTCCTGGCCTCGACGCGATACGCCGCAGTGTGGCGCACGTCGGCCAGCGTGCCAGCCAGAGTGACCCCCGAGATCGAGAGCGGGATTGTCGCGGGGGGCGGTGCAGCGACACCCGCTTCGGCGGGAGGGGCTGTGTCTTGCAGCGGAATGAGCGCGGCCTCGCTGGCGGGGCGGTTCAATTCCAGACGCAGATCGACCAGCGACCCTTCGAGCACGCGCAACTCGAGTCCGGTGACGGTCTCGGCCGGGCGGCCGACGTAGAGGGGCGGGGTGATCTGGGCCGAGGCCTGTTCGAGCTTCAGCGGCTGCAACACGGTGATCTTGCCGCGGGGCAACGCGCGGGGCCCCGCCAGCACCTCGATTTCGAGGTCGTCTTCCAGCTGTTCGAACCGGGGAGTGAAGGTCCCCGTCAAGGCGGTGGCGGGGGCTGTCGGCGAGTTTCCGGCCGAGGCCGATTCCGGGGACTTGTTCCGGGAACTTTCGGCCAGTTCGGCCAGATCGATGCTGGTCCAATCGAGTCCCTTCCCCACCGGCCGATGGCGGACCAGACCCGAGCGGAGGGGGCGGCCAGAGATCGTGATCTCGAGGTGGGCCGTGGTGCCGTACGCGACGGTCTGTTCGCGGGGGGAGAAGTCGACCTGCGAGTATTCGGCCGGCCAGAGCAGGGTGCGGGCGGTGGCGGTGCGGTACTCGGGGACGAGGACCAGCGGAATGCCCCAGGCGACCAGGGCGAGGGCGGCGGCGCCCAGGCCCAGCAGGGCCGGCCGGTCGTCGATGGCCGCGTCCCAGTCGACGCGCGCGGCGACTGCGGCGGTCTCTGTCTGCAACGCCTCCAGCAGACGCGGTGACGCGGCGGCGGGCTGTGACTGCGACTGATGGTAATCGAGGGTGGTCCGCAGCCGCTGTCCGAATTCACCGATCTGCGACTCGGTTTCGACCGCCGTCCGCGCGAGTGTCAGTTGGGCCAGTGAGCGCGAGACGAACCACCAGAGGCTCCCCCCCAGCCCGAGCAGTAAGGTGGCGAAGGCCCCAGCCCGTACGCCGAACGGCCATTCGAACACGTAATCGGTCCAGGACAGAGTGGCCAGCACCCCGATGGTCACAGCCGCCCACACACCCAGGGCAGTGAGCCGACGGATGCGCAGCACCCGCTGACGGGTTTGCTGCAGCCGCTCGGTCACCGCGCGGATCAACGGCCGGGACGAACGCTCAGGCGAGCCTGTGACGACGGGAGAGGAAGCCGACATGGTTCATCCACCTCACAAGAATCTGCAGTCAAACGTGAGTTCATCGTACCCGACCGCCGCCCGGAGTGCGAAGCGGGGTTCGCCGCCTCTGGAGGAAACAGTGGGGTAACAGGAGGGCATCGCCCGTGATGGCGGAGTGAGGGTCATGCATGCACCCGCGACGCCAGCAGCAGTTCGGCCGCCAGGACGACGAACACCAGCCACAGAATCGCGGTCCAGAGTTCGTCGGGGCGTTCGCGGTTGGCGGGCAGAATCTCGGCCCAGGCGGCCTCCCGTTCCCGGTCTTCGCCGGCCGAGGTCCCCCCGCCGAACGCCTGCCGGAATTCGTCGGGATCGAGACGCCGCGGGTCCGACTCGCGCGGATCGAGATTGATGACCTGCCACTGTTCGTCCACGAACTTCGCACCAGGTTCTTCACTGGAAGAGCTGACGGTGCGGTGCAGAATCTGCCCTTCGTTGCCGAGCTGGTCGGTCAGATGGGCCAGCAGTTGCCTCATCAGGGGGACGTACAGCCGCGTTCGCGGGAGGTCGGTCCAATCGCGGTCGGCTGTGGTTCCCAGATAGAGGCACGAGCCCTGGCCCACGCGTCGCTCGGCACACACGATGCGTTCCCGCGAGGTGAGCAGGGGGCGGCCCTCGGCAGCGAGCTCTTCAAGCAGCAGGGCCCGGTCGAGTGCGATGCGTCGCAAGTCACCCTGCTGCGGATCGCGGAACGGGGCGAAGGCGGGGTGCGACTCATCCCAGGCATCGATTCGCAGGGGTCCGGCGGTGGAGCGGGAAGCCACCCGGCCAGGCAGCAGGTTTCGCGCGTGGAGCGGCTCGAGGGTTTCCCGGGTGGTTTGATCGCCGGCGAAGATCAGCAGTTTGCCCCCCTGTTCGACGTACTGCCGCAGTCGGTCTCCATCCTGGGAACTCAGCCGGCGGAGGTTGGCGAGGACGACGACGCGAAAGCCGGCGAGATTGGGAAACCCCTCGCCCGATTCCCAGACCATGCGATCGGGTTCGAAGGAGCGCAGCCGGCCTTCGGTCTGGTCTGTGGTGAGCCGGAGCGCGGTTTCGAGGAAGTAGGTCTCATTGGTGAAGACCGACCGTCCCTCCTGCCCATCCACCAGCAGCACCCGCTCGGGGTGGCGGGCCTCAAACGCCAGAAACCGGTGGTTGTCGAGGGAGAACTCGTCTTCCCCATCGATGCGGACAGATCCCCAGTAAAACGCATCCTCTGTCAGTGGGAAGGAGAAATCGACCTCCACCCGTCCCTGGGGAGGGAGCTCGACCACGGATCGCTGGGTGACGGGACCCTGCGGCGTACTCAGTTCGCACTCGACGGGGAGTTGTCGCCGGAGAGCCGGTCCCTGATTGCGGAGGACCGCGCGCACCACGACGTCGCGATCGGGACGCAGTTCGGTCTGCAGCGCCTCGGCTGACTCGACCGTGAGATTGCGGACAATGGCACCCCCGAGGGGCTTCACCAGCAGATCGACTCCCGCGGGGAGTGGTGTGACCCGGCCGCGCGGCAATCCCGACCGCTGCAGATCGGTGTAGAACACGATCTGGCGTTGGGAGCGGGACGAATTCGCCAGCAGCTCACCCGCCCAGTCGAGCGCCAGGCCGTAATCGGTCGCCGCATTCGAGACCCGGGCCCGGTCCAGTTCTGCGACCGCCACTTCGTTGACCGCCGTGGAATCGCAGAACGCCAGATGCACGATGGCGTTGTCATCGATGCGGCGCAGTTCCTCCCGGGCCTTGGCCACTCCCTGTTCGAACAGGGTTGCCGAGCCTGGCTCGAGCGACTGCAGGCTGGCGGAACGGTCGATCAGGAGCACGATCTCCTGCTCGCGTCCCCGGCGTGCGGCGGTATTCCAATAGGGTCGGGCGAACAGCAGCACCAGCAGTCCAATCGCCAGCATCCGCAGCGCCAGCAGCAGCCATTGCCGCACCCGGCGTCGCCGCTGATGTTCCTTCACAATCTGCCGCAGGAACCGCAGTGAACCGATCGGCTCGATTCGCGCCCGCTGCCGGAACAGCAGGTGGATGACGATGGGAATTGCCACCGCCAACCCTGCGGCCAGGAAACCGGCGTGAATCAGGCTGAGGCCGAGCATGGTGGAGCCGCGGGGAAGGACAGACAGGCCGGGAGGTTCAGAACAGTTGTGACCGCTTCAGACAGTAGTCGGCCAGCGCCCGGTCGAGGGGCTCGTCGGTGGTGAACTGACGATGGTCGATGCCCCGGGCACCGCAGCCCCGGCCCAGCTCGGCCAGCCAGGCATCGACCGCCCGGGTGTAGCCCTCGCGGATTTCGTGGGCCAGTGTCTCGACCACCTCGCCCGTCTCGGCATCGCGCAGCTTCACCGCGCCGTCGGCCGGCATCCGCCGTTCGAGCGGACTGAGCACCTGCAGCACCAACAGGTCGTGACCGAAATGCCGGAAGTGATCGAGTGCCGCGAGCAGTTCGGCCGGTTCGTGGTACAGGTCCGAGATCAACACCACCAGCCCCCGGCGGGGAAGCAGTTCGGCCGCTTCGTGCAGCGCCCGGACCGAATCGGCCCGCGGATGCGGACGCACCCGGGCCAGCGAAGACAGCAGGCTGAGCCGGTGATCGAGACTTCCCCGGGCGTGGTGGTGCTCGACGATGTGGTCGGCAAACAGGGTCAATCCCACGGCATCGCGCTGATGGGCGGCGAGGTGGGTGAGGCTGGCCGCCAGCAGAGAGGCGTAGCGCAGCTTCGACGAGGCTCCTTCCCCCACCGTCATCGAGCCCGAGATGTCGACCACCAGGTGCAGATCGACGTTGGTCTCGGCATCGTACTGCTTGATGTAGAGCCGGTCGTGGCGGGCGAACAGCTTCCAGTTGAGATGCCGCAGGTCATCGCCGGGGATGTACTCGCGATGCGCGGCGAAGTCGACCGAGAAGCCCACATAGGGGCTGCGGTGCTGGCCGTGCATGAATCCCTCCACCACCCAGCGGGCGACGAGGTCGAGATCGTCGACCGAGGCCAGCAGTTCGGGGGCCGCCAGTTCGCGCAGGGTGACCGGAGCGCGGGAACTCATTTCGGACGCACCTGCGCGACAATGCGGCGGATGATTTCGTCGGTATCGAGACCATCGGCGCGGGCCTGGAAATTCAGCACCAGGCGGTGCCGCAGCACGGGAACCGCCAGCGCCTGCACATCTTCGAAATCAACATGAAACCGACCCCGCAGCAGGGCCCGCGCCTTGGCTCCCAACACGAGATACTGCGAGGCCCGGGGACTGCCGCCGTAGCGGATGAAGCGGTGGATCTGCGGATTGGCCTGGATGAACGTTTCGGGACGCGAGTAGCCGACGAGGGCGACGGCATAATCGACCACATCATTCGCCACGGGAACCCCGCGGACCAGCGTCTGCAGCTTGAGGACTTCGTCGGCGGTCAGAATGGGGGTGACGGAAACTTCGGTATTCGTGGTGGTGGTTTTGACAATCTGGGCCTCTTCGGCCGGGGTGGGGTACGAGACGGGAATATTCAGCATGAACCGGTCGAGCTGCGCCTCGGGGAGCGGATAGGTTCCTTCCTGCTCGACGGGGTTTTGCGTGGCGACCACGAAAAATGGCGGCGGGAGGGGATAGGTCTGCCGGCCCACGGTGACTTCCAGCTCTTGCATCGCCTGCAGCAGGGCCGCCTGGGTTTTGGGGGGAGCCCGGTTGATTTCATCCGCCAGCAGGAAGTTCGTGAACAGCGGCCCCCGCAGGAACTCCAGCCGGCGGCGGCCAGATTCGGAGTCTTCCATCAACACGTCGGTCCCGGTGATGTCGGAGGGCATCAGGTCGGGGGTGAACTGGATGCGTCGGTACTCCATCTGCAGCGACCGCGCCAGGGCCCTGGCCATCAGCGTTTTGCCGAGACCCGGTACGCCGACCATCAGGGCATGTCCCCGGCACAGCAGGGTGATCAGCAGCGATTCGATCACCTCATCCTGTCCGACGACCACCTTGGCCATTTCCTGGCGGAGCTGGGCGCGGGCCTGCTGCAGCCGGACGACAGCCTGTTCGTCGGCAGCCGTTCCCCCAACGGCCGGGGAAGGGAGAGGATTGGAACCGGAGGCGGGGTTGGGCATGCTGGTGACGGAAAAGGGAACGGGAACGGCCAGTTCAGTCGCGAGAGGATTTCGATGACGACGGGTCCGACGTTGGAGCGGATGCTGGATCAGACGCTGGGGCTCGGCGGCGATCGGGGACAATCACCGACCGGGCCAGTGCGCCGTCGCGCCGGGGTGGGCTCCCGTTCGGCGGGGATGTGGTCGCCGGATTGTCGGTTGAAGGCGTGCCGGCGGTGGAATCGTCGGGAGGAGAGGGGTTGTGAGTTTCGGTTCCCACCCCATCGCCATTGTCATCGAGTTGGGCATGTTCAGTGGGGAGGCGGTTGTCGGCCCGAAACCGGCGCCCCACTTCGGCCACCACAGCCGTGTACAGCGCGGCGACGTTCCAGTCGCGTGCACCCTCGCCTTCGGGCTGGGGA
>JBKDUK010000412.1:0-44605 GCA_046339535.1 Planctomycetaceae bacterium
TATGAACGCGCACCAGACCCTTCACTTCGAACTCGCCGACCCCAGAAAGATGATCGGACTTCAGTGTCATGGGTGCCGCCCGTCGCCCGACAATCCGGGGCGTCCAACCCTTCACAGAATCCAGAACCAACGACTCCAACGCGTCCCGTTGTTGATTTGAGGCTCGTTCATCGAAGATCACAATCGCCTCAATCTCGCTCGGATTGGTGTAAAAGCTTCCACCAATCCCCAGAGTATCGTTGGCTGAGACAACCACCGCGACAGCCAAACCATCGAGGGCCACTCCCTGCCACGATCCCGTATCCACCTTCCAGCCCAACACTGCCTTGCGACCGGAGATCCCCACTTCACCATTGGCAAAACAGGGACCCGTGTACACGTCACAGGTTCTGGCTTCGATGTAGTCGCCAGACACTTCCTTCGCGAACGATTGAGAGGCCGTCAGAACCAAAACCGCGCCCATCAAACAAACGGACAATCTGCGCATCGAACTTCTCCGTGTCGGGAACCTCCAACATGTCTTGTAATTTTCGAGCCGCCTCCTACCAGCGTCAAGCGTCCCAGGTGTACAGATGGTGAATTTTCGCAAAGTCTGGACCAGAATAACGAGTCGTTGCGCCAAATTCGGGTGGAAAGCACTCCGCTGCAACAGGCACGGCGGGTGGCAATTGCCTTCCCGGGGGTCATCCAGGCCCGTCGGCGAAATGCCCGGACCGGTCTCAAAACCCGAAAACAATCCTCAATGGGGCCACTCGGTCAAATCCCTCAAGACCAGATGTGCTCCCGCCGCGACCAAATCCTCATCCGCAAATCCCCCGGTGGCGACGGCCACTGACCGGGCGTCAATTGCGAGGGCGCATTCCACATCGGACGGAGTATCCCCGATGATGCAGACATGCCCCCCTTCCAGATCGGCGCCGAATTTTTTTCGCAAAACTTCCAAAGCATCGCGCGCCAGGTCAGTTCGATGCTCGTGGCGATCACCATAGACTCCGACAGAAAAACACTCCCGCAGACCAAAATGGCCCAGTTTGATTTCCGCTCCCCGGAGCCCATTGCCAGTCAGGACTCCCAACACCGCCTGCGGTTCACTTCGCAGACGATTCAAAAGTTGCCAGACTCCGGGCAGAACTCCCCCCGCCCCTTTCTGCAACTCGAGGGTGAGTCGGGAATAATACGACTTCAGCAGACGTTGGCGGCTCTGGGAACCAACAGGCACACGGGCGAGTCGCAACAGTTCTCCTGCGATGGCATAATCCGTTCTTCCCCTGAGTTCGATTCCTGACAACTGCTCAACGCCAAATTCTTCCCCCATGGCGCCGGTCAATGCCCGCCATCCGGCTCCGCCTGTCTGCAGCAAGGTCCCATCAATGTCAAACAGGTAGACCCGCGCACGCATTTCGTGACTCCCTGCATTTCATGGTCTTCCGGGTCATTCCTCAGGCAGACGACAGGCTGCCCGACCTCTGTGATGCACCCCTCCCCCGTCGACACTCACCGGACACGAACTCATGGAGAGCCTGACTCCGTCACTGCTTATGATCGGATGCGGACAAATCGCCCGGGTGCACCTTGACCACATCTGTGACAACAAGGCATTTCAAGTGACTGCTCTGGTCGATCCCGATCCAGTCCGGATGGCACAGTTTGCCGCCCGAACGCCGGGTTCCCCGCGCTGTTACCAGACACTGTCAGAGGCTTTGCGGGAGATTCAGGTCGACGCTGCCCTCATTTGTACTCCCACCGACCAGCATTTCAACCAGTTGATCGAGCTCTGGAAGGCTGGTCTCCCAGTACTTTGCGAAAAGCCTCTGGTCGACACCCGAGAGCGCCTGCGGGAAATCCTGCATCTGTCCAGCTACAACCCACCGGTCATGATTGGATACCAGAGGCGTCAATCCGCAGTGTTTCAAGCCGCCCGGGAACGAATGCATCAAGGCGCGATCGGGCGTTTGCAATCACTCTCTTTGATCAACACCGAACGCTGGGCACAGACCATCGCTGGCACTTGGAGGGATGACCCGCGTCAAAACCCTGGGGGATTTCTGGGTGATGCGGGGAGTCACAAACTCGACATGCTGGCGTTTTTGACCGGACTGCGCCCGCAGCGTGTCTTGGCCCGATGCCAAAACGCCGGCTGGAAAGTCCCGGTGAACACCCAAGCCTGGATCGAACTCGAAGGGGATGTCAGAGCCACCCTGGCACTGACGGGCAATGCCCACCACTACTTCGAAGAATTCCGATTGCATGGATCGGAGGGCGATCTCATCGTCCGTCCAGGAGAACTGCTTCTGGCCCAGGACAATCATGTCAAACCCATTCAGGTGAGCAAGCCGGACTCGACACCGACCGCGGCCTTCGCCGATCTGCTCGCCGGAAAGTCTCCCAATCCAGCCCCCACCACAATCGCGTTGTGGGTCAGGGACTTGACCGATGCCATCCTCTGCTCCTCAGAACGGCAGACGATTATCGATCTCGGACAGGGCTGACTTCCCTGAAATCAACCCCGCCCTCCCTCGGCCCGCCACAATACTGACCGCGTGCCACCGGATAAAAAAACAAGGCGTCAGACTGGCTTTGTGGTATCCGCTCTTCTTACTGGAGGGAGCCACGACGAACCAGTCAGATCTTTTGGGGTTCCCGCTTCAGACAGCGACCAATCTCTCGAACGGCCTGTCGCAGTCGCTGCTGATTCTCGACAAGGGCCAGGCGCAGAAAGCCTTCACCATCATCACCAAATCCCCGACCAGGACTGACAGCGACACCCGCCTCGTCCAACAGTTTCATCGCGAGGTCAATGGACCCCATTTCAGCCCAAGGTTCGGGAATCTTCGCCCAGACAAACATTCCTGCCTTGGGGCGGGCGATCTCCCAGCCCTGCCGCTCCAACCCCTCGACCAACACATCCCGCCGCTCCTGGTATTCGGCAGACAGGGTGTCGATGGCAGAGTCGCAATGGCGCATTGCAATGATTGCCGCAATCTGGATTGCCTGGAAAATCCCGTAATCGTAATAACCCTTGATGGTTCCCAGCGCCCGGACCATCTCGGCGTTCCCACAGCAGAAGCCGATTCTCCAGCCTGCCATGCTGTAACTCTTGCTCATCGTCGTAAACTCGACTCCCACATCCTTGGCTCCGGGAGTCGCCAGAAAACTAGGGGCTTTGTAGCCGTCGTAGCAGATATCCGCGTAAGCGAAGTCGGACAGAACCAGAAACTCGTACTTCTTCGCCAACCGCACCAGTTCGACAAAAAAATCCTGTTCGATCACCGTCGAGGAGGGGTTGTGCGGAAAATTGGCGATGACCACTTTGGGCCGCGGATAAATGTGCTCGCATGTGTAGGCGATATTTTCGAGGTATTTCTCGGGATCGCGCACATCGAGGGTGATCACATTTCCAGACGCCAGCACCACCGCGTAAACATGGATGGGGAAATACGGGGAGGGAACAATCGCCGTATCACCCGGGCCCATCAGGGCGAGGCACATGTGGCTGAAACCTTCCTTCGATCCAATCGTGGCGATCACTTCCGTGTTGGGATCGAGGCGCACGCCGTATCGTTTGTTGTAACGAAGCGCAACTTCCTTCCGGAGATTCGTGATCCCAGTCGAAACTGAGTAGCGGTGATTCTTGGGATCCTTCAGGGCATCCGCCAGCTTTTCACTGATCATCGGATCGGGCGGATCGGTGGGATTTCCCATCCCCAGGTCGATGACGTCGACGCCAGCCACCCGCTTCTCGTACTTCAGCTTGTTGATCTTGCCAAAGAGGTACGGAGGCAGCCGCCGCATGCGGCTCGCCACCGGGATGGAAAACGGATTGTCCGACTGGGGAGTCTCGGATTCGCTGCGCATGGTCGAAGTTGGACGACTGGTCTGAAGAAGGCTGCCGGAGAAATCGGCTCTCCGATCGTACCGTGAATCGAAACTTCCGAACAGCACGGTTTCGCCAGAAGGGCAGACTGCGAAGAGATTATCGACTCTCCGCGTCGGGTTTCTACACCCGACGCCACCCCCAATCAGGTCGAGCCTCCTCAGGAACATCGTTTTGCTACGTTGAAAACTCAGGAAAACAAGAGTTTTCTGAAGTAATCGAACGCCGCCCAACCCGCCAGAACTGTCAGGCTGATCACCGCCACCCACAGCAGCAGATCCCACCACCAGACCGGGGAGATGCGTCGATCCGTCTTGAAATAACGGAGATAGAGAGCGGCCCCCGAAATCACCGGCAGGGTAATCCCTTGAACGAAGCCACCGAAGTTCACCATGGCCTTGGCATCCCCCAGAACCAAGTAAAAGGTCAGAGCCAGCAGTGGATAGAACACACACAGACCGCGAATGATCCGTGCCCTATAGTGTGCGCTTGGATATGTGAGAAATCCGGACAGACTGAAGAAATCGGCAGTCAACCGGGCATGACCCGCTGAGGCGATGTAGAGAGTCTTGAACAGCACCGCCCAGGCCCCCACCAGAAACACGAGTTTCGTCCAGGAACCAAAAGCCGGCTCGTACATCTGGGACAACACTTCGATCACCTTGGGCCCCGAGGGACGGAGCGTGGGATCGGGATGCAGCACAGTCGCCCCCAGAAAATAGAAAGAAACTGTTGCCAGCGTGAACACGATCATGCTGGCCCAGGCATCCAACTGCATGACCCGCATCCAGCCTTTGGCACGATCCACCCAGGATTGGTCAGGGGAATTGCGGCCGACGGCGCGGGCGTAACCTTTTTCCAGACACCAGTAGGGGTAGGAGAAGAGTTCAGCCGCCCCCACCCCGGTGATACCAAACGCCGCGAACGCGGCAGCGAGCGCCTTGGGATCGGCCGGAACATGCCCTTTCAAACCCTCGGCCACCTCGTCGAGCGGGATCGGATGACCACTGGCCGGCAGCAGCAAGACGCAGAGGGTCGTCACTGCAGTCACCCCAGCGACCAACACGGTGGTGAATCGCTCGAGCATCAGATACCCGCCCGACAACAACAGGGCCACGGCGGCAAACGCCGTCAGAATTCCCCAGGGATTTTCCGGGTGTTGTGCCAGCCATCTCCCCGGCGACGAATCGACGCCGAACCACTCCACCAGTGCGGGAGACAAACTGGGAAACGCCATGTTCAGAGCCTGACCGACCCCCCCCACCATGGCGCCCAATTGCACCACAGTGGCCAGCAGCATGAAAAACCACCACCAGACGGTCCAATGCACCCACAACCGTGGCCCGGGGAGCTCATTCATGAACCCCAGGGTCGGTTTTCCGGAGGACAGGGCATAGCGTCCCAGCTCCACCTGGACAAACACTTTGATCACGCAACTGGCCAGTATCAGCCACAGGAAGGTAAAGCCCCAATCAGCCCCGAGCGAGGTCGTGGCGATCAATTCGCCTGATCCGACAATCGAGCCCGCCAGAATGATCCCGGGACCGATTTGCCGCAGTGCGGACCAGAGCGAAACGGGGGCAGCCTGAACGGCATCGTCGGGCATCGCGTAGGGATCGTAGCTCGTTTCCGATGACATGGCGGCGCGCACCGTCCGGGGGGAGAGGGGGAGTAGGGCAGAACCGCGGCATCATCGCGGCGGTCCCGCTCCGGGGCAAGCCATTCACCTGAGATCCATTTCTCCCTTATAATCCATTCAGACGCTTTTAATCCGACGGTTCGAACGGGCTGCTGCCGACAAAAACAGAGTCCCGTTTCCGATTTCGGCGGAGCTCGCTCCCGCCACTTCCGGAGTTCTCATGTCGCTCTCGCTCCCCACAACCTCCCCCCCCATTTCCTGGGAAGATCCGCTCGACCTGATGGACGAGATCGACCGTCTGAAGAAGGAACGGGACGCGGTGATTCTCGCCCACTTCTACGTGGATGGCGAGATTCAGGACATTGCCGACCACACCGGCGACAGTCTCAAGCTGGCGCGTGATGCAGTGCGGGCCAGTGCGTCGACGATTGTCTTCGCTGGGGTCCATTTCATGGGGGAATCCGCCAAGATTCTGAGCCCCCAAAAAACAATCCTGATCCCCGATCTCCAAGCCGGCTGCTCACTCGCCGACAGTTGCCCGGCCCCGAGTCTGGCGGCCTACCAGGCTCAGTTGCGTTCCCAGGGACACGACTTTCAGACCGTGGCCTACATCAATACCACGGCCGCCACCAAGAGCCTGTGCGACTGGATCGTGACCAGCGGGAACGCCCGGGAAATCATCGATCGCGTCCCCGCAGACAAGGAAATCCTGTTCGTTCCCGATCAGCACCTCGGCCGCTACCTGTCGGAAGTGACCGGTCGCAAGATGATCCTTTGGCCGGGTGCCTGCCAGGTGCATGAAATCTTCAGCGTACAAGACCTGCTGAGGGCGAAGAAGAACAATCCGCACAGCCTGGTCATTGCACACCCGGAGTGTCCCCACACCGTACTGGAACATGCAGATTTCATCGGCGGCACCGAGAAAATGCGTCAATATGTCGCCTCCCTGACCGAACCGAAACTGTTCCTGGTGGCGACCGAAGCCACCATGATCCATCCGTTGCAAAAACTGGCGCCGCAGCACACCTACATTCCGGTTCCCGGAATCATGGCATCTGACGGGAAGAGCTGCGCCTGCAACCGTTGCCCACATATGGCCCGCAACACACTGCAGAAGGTTCGGGACTGTCTGCGTGACGGCCGCCCGGAAATCACCTGGCAGCCCTACTTCGAGAAGGCTCGCGAGGTGCTGGAACGCAGCCTGCTCAAGTAAACCGGCAGGGCCATTCCTGCCCTCGAGTACTGCTCCTCGCTGCCGGCAGCGAGGCGTGAGCAGTCATCCGCGGGTGGGCGATTTCCATGCGATTCGTCTGAATTTCCTGGCCAGCGAGCACCGCAGCCTTGGAAGCGGCGTGCCATAAGCCGCGGGAGATGCCACCAGCCCAGATGTTGCATCCTCGTTGACCGCTCCCTTAAAGTCCTGGGACTGCACATTCAGCATGTTCACTTCGACAGGCGTAACAAATCCGTGAAGACTGTCGCTCCTGCCTCATCCACCCCCTGCTCCCTCCCACCTATGAACCGCTTCATTCCGTGCCTTCTTGCCGGGCTGTTGGTTCCCCAGACACTGCAGGCCGATCCCAAGCCGGTCGACTACAGTCGTGAAATCCGTCCGATCCTCTCGGATCTGTGCTACACATGCCACGGGCCGGACGAAAAGGAGCGTAAAGCCGGCCTGCGGCTGGACACCCAGGAAGGTGCGGTCGCCCGGTTGGAATCGGGGAGCGCCGCCCTGGTCCCGGGGAAGAGTGGCGAGAGTGAATTGCTGCAGCGGCTGTTGTCGACCGATCCCAATGAGGTGATGCCTCCCCCCAGCCTCGGAAAAAAACCGACCGCGGTTCAGATCGAGTTGATCCGTCGTTGGATTGACGAAGGAGCCGCAATGAAGGGGCACTGGGCCTTTAGCAAGCCCATCGCGGTGCCTCCGCCAGCAGTTCCCGCGGGAATGCGGGTCATCAATCCAATCGACCAATTCATCGGTCAGCGTCTGGTCCAGGAGGGGCTGCAACCCTCCCGCGAAGCCGACAAAACCAGCCTGATCCGAAGGGTCACCCTGGACCTCACGGGACTTCCCCCCACCCCCGAAGAGGTGGACAAATTCCTGGCGGACACCGGTGATGATGCCTATGAGAAACTGGTGGACCGGTTGTTGCAGAGTTCCCGCTATGGCGAGCACATGGCCCGCTACTGGCTCGATGCCGCTCGCTACGGGGATACTCACGGACTGCATCTCGACAATGAACGTTCGATGTGGCCCTACCGGGAATGGGTGATCCGGTCGTTCAACACCAATCAGCCTTTTGATCAATTCACCATTGAGCAACTGGCCGGAGATCTGTTGCCTGAGCCGACGCTCGACCAGCGGGTCGCAACCGGTTTTAACCGGTGCAACGTTTCCACCAGCGAGGGTGGGTCGATCGACGACGAGGTTCTGGTCCGCTACACGGTCGACCGGGTGGAAACGACCAGCACGGTGTTCCTGGGGCTGACCCTGGGCTGCGCGGTCTGTCATGACCATAAGTATGACCCGTTTTCGCAACGCGAGTTCTATCAGCTGTCGGCGTTTTTCAACAGTTTCGCCGAGGCTGCCATGGATGGGAACGCCCTTGGTCCCCCGCCCATCCTCAAGGTTCCCCAGGCCGATCAGCTCAATCGTCAGGCGGAACTCGATCGGCAGTTGACCGAGACCAGAGGCAAAATTGCGTCCACCGTGGCCAAGGTCGAATATCGCGACCCCACGCCCGACGCCGCACCGACCCTGGAACCGACGGACTTCGTCTGGATCGATGACGAACTCCCCGCGGGTGCCAAGCCCGAAGGTAACACTCCCTGGGAATTTGTCTCCAAGGAGAATTTCCCGGTTTTGAGCGGGACGAAAGCTTCAACCCGGACCGCCACCGATCTGAGCCAGCACTTCTTTACGGGTGCCTCCAACCCCCTGAGGGTTGGTGAGGGAGACCGGTTGTTCGCCCATGTTTTCCTTGATCCCGCCAATCCCCCGCAGGAAATCATGCTGCAGTGGAATGATGGCAAATGGGATCACCGGGCGATCTGGGGGGCGGATGTCATTCCCTGGGGCGAGGCGAATTCCCCCAGCCGATTTCCCGCGGGGCCGTTGCCCGAGACCGGAAAATGGGTCCGCATCGAAGTCGAGGCAGCCAAGGTCGGGCTCAATCCCGGGGCCTTGATCAACGGTTGGGCGTTCACCCAACATGGGGGCAAGGTCACCTGGGACAAGGCGGGCATCGTCAGCCGGACGCCGCAGGCGGGACAGTCTTTCGACTCCCAGGCGGTTTGGGAGTCCTTCGAGCGAACATTGACCAAATCGAGCCTGCCGGGTCCGCTGCAGGAGATCCTCAAGACGGAACGGGCCCAGCGAACGCCGGAGCAGGCGGCGCAGATCCAGCACTACTTCCTGGAGAACATCCACACTCCCACCAGGAGCCTGCTCGACCCCATCCGCCAGGAGATCGCCACCCTGGAGAAGGCGAAAGCGGATGTGGAAGGGGCGATCCCCCTAACAATGGTGACGGCGGAGATGCCTCAGAGGCGTGACGCTTTCATTCTGGTCCGTGGTCAGTACGACAAACGGGCCGATAAAGTCGAGCCTGGTACCCCGTCAGCCCTGCCGCCACTTCCCAGCGACGCTCCTCGCAATCGTCTCGGATTCGCCCGGTGGCTGGTGTCTCCAGAGCACCCCCTGACAGCAAGGGTGACGGTCAACCGGTTCTGGCAGCAGGTGTTCGGGACAGGCATCGTCAAGACCTCCGAGGATTTTGGATCCCAAGGCCAGTGGCCCACACATCCCGAACTGCTCGATTGGCTGGCTACGGATTTCATCGCTCACGGTTGGGATGTGAAGCGTTTGATGAAGCAGATGGTCATGTCGGCCACCTACCGCCAAAGTTCGAAAGTCTCTCCTGAACTGATCCAGCGGGATCCGGGGAATGAGTTGCTGGCCCGTGGCCCCCGGTTCCGCCTCGATGGTGAGGTTTTGCGCGACAGTGCGCTCTACACCAGCGGACTGCTGGTTGAAAAGGTTGGAGGCCGCAGCGTGAAGCCTTATCAGCCCGAGGGGCTCTGGGAGGCCGTTGCATTTGTCGGCAGCACAACCCAGAACTTCCGTCCCGACCCCGGAGAGGCCCAATTCCGCCGCAGCGTCTATACCTTCTGGAAACGGACCTCTCCTCCTCCTGTACTGCTGACTTTCGACGCCCCGTCGCGCGAGAACTGCACGGTGCGGCGGGCCCGGACCAACACTCCGTTGCAAGCACTGGTGCTGTTGAATGAGCGGCAATTCGTCGAGGCCGCACGACTGTTCGCCCAAAGGGCCCTTACGGAAGTTCAAGGCACTCCCGAAGACCGGGCCCGGTTCTTGTTCCGCTGGGCGACATCCCGTGTTCCCACCGATCGTGAATTGGCTTTGATTCTTGGTGTGTACTACGCCGAATTGGCGGAGTTCCAGAAGGATCCCGACGGGGCAGTCAAGTTGCTGACCTACGGCGAAACCGCCCGCAATGAGAAACTTGACCCGATCGAACTTGCCGCCTGGACCATGACCGCCAATCTGGTTCTCAATCTGGATGAGACCGTCACCAAGGAGTGATTGGCCGCTCAACCCGATCCATCTGCCCCGCTGCTTCGGCGGGCCGCACCGCCCATCCCCCCTGCCCTGACAGGACTATGCGTGATGTCTCCGACTCCTGTGAACCGAGATCTGCTGGATGCGATCAACCGCCGTTATTTCTTCGGCCGCTCGGCCTGTGGACTGGGAACGGCCGCTCTCGCCTCCATTCTGAACCCGACTCTCTTTGCTCCCCGGGCGTCAGCAGCCGAAGCCACCGGTGCCGAGTCGCTCGGTGCTCTGCCTGAATTGCACGGCACGCCCAGGGCGAAGCGGGTCATCTGGCTGTTCATGGCGGATGCCCCCTCGCAACTCGATCTCTGGGACTATAAGCCCAAGCTTCAGGAGTATTTTGACAAAGACCTTCCCGAATCGGTCCGAAATGGCCAGCGCATCACCACCATGACGTCGGGTCAGTCGCGGCTGCCCTGTGCCCCGTCGATGTTCAAGTTCAACCAGCACGGCAAAAATGGCACGTGGGTCAGCGAGTTGCTGCCACACATTGCTTCGCAGATCGATGATCTGTGCCTGATCAAAACGCTCAACACCGAGGCGATCAATCACGATCCCGCCATCACCTACATCCAGACAGGCAGCCAGATTCCTGGTCGCCCCAGCCTGGGTGCCTGGCTGTCATACGGGATTGGCAGCCCCAACGCGGATCTCCCCGCCTATGTGGTGCTGCATTCGCGACTGGCAGCTGGTTCGCAGTCTCAGGCGTTGTTTTCACGTCTGTGGGGCTCGGGATTCCTACCCACCAAGCACCAGGGAGTCGCCCTTCGCTCGGTGGGTGACCCGGTCTTGTATCTCTCGAATCCGCCGGGAGTGACCGACAGTCGTCGTCGCCGGATGCTCGATGGTCTGGCCGCTCTCAACCAAGCCAAGCTGGCCGATGTGGGAGACCCCGAGATCAATGCGCGCATTGCCCAGTACGAAATGGCGTACCGGATGCAGACCTCAGTTCCCGAACTGACCAACATCGCCAGTGAATCGAAAGAGACCCTGGAGATGTATGGTCCCGACGTGAACACCCCGGGGACCTATGCCTACAACTGCCTGCTGGCCCGTCGATTGGCCGAGCGGAATGTCCGCTTCACGCAGGTCTTCCTGCGGGGCTGGGACCATCACGGCAACCTCCCCAAGTCGATTCCCGATCTCTGCCGGGCAATGGATCAGCCGACCGCCGCCTTGCTGAAGGATCTCAAGCAGCGAGGCATGCTCAACGACACCCTCGTGATCTGGGGAGGGGAGTTCGGACGCACCGTCTACAGCCAGGGGACACTCACCAAAGACAACTACGGTCGCGATCATCACCCCCGAAATTACTGCATGTGGCTGGCGGGTGGCGGAATCAAGCCGGGGATGGTCTACGGCGAGACCGACGACTTCAGCTACAACGTCGTCGACAAACCAGTCCACATCCACGATCTGAACGCAACCATTCTCAACTGCCTGGGAATCGACCATGAACGGCTGACGTACCGCTTCCAGGGTCGTGACTTCCGGCTGACCGACATTCACGGCAACGTGGTCAAAGACATTCTGGCGTGAGGTGTCGCGGGCCGCGTGTGACCGTCATTCTCTGTCACGCGGCCCGATTGCTCGTCAGATTTCCGATCGCTCATCCCGATTGGCCCCCTGTCTGTTCGCAAGAGTCTGGATGACGAGATCCCAAGCCGCCCGGCGACGCCGGTCATCTCAGCGGCCGAGATTCCGCCACCAGCGCAACTCGTTGGCTCCCCGTTCAGCGGTCGCCACGATGTCGAGTTTGCCGTCACCATCCAAATCAGCCAACTGCAGCGTGACGGCGTTGGACCAGGGAGACTTGATCGTGTGAGCGATCCAGTCTTGCGATGGATTTCCGGGATTCTCGAACCAGGAGAGCCTGCCGGAGGGGCTCCATCCGGTCGCCGCGATGTCCACGTCCCCATCGCCATCGAGGTCGCCGGCGACCGCTTCGAAGCCCTGTGGAAAGTTCTCACAAACCAGGTGCGTCTCCCAATTTGTTCCCGTCCCTGAGGCCCCGACATTTTCGTACCACGCGACCTGGTGCGACTCGGGACAGTCGTTAGGCACTCCAGCCGCAATTCCAAACGCTGCAATCACGTCAAGATCCCCATCACGATCCAAATCGACGGCATGGGCGTGTGCGGGAAACCGGGTCTCTGTATCGATGAGGGTTTTCGTCCAACCGACGTTGCGCCGTTCGCCAGGATTGGCATACCACATGACCTGATGACCCGTGCGCGAGGTCCCGAGCAGGTCGGGCCAGCCATCGTGATTGAAATCGGCCGCTTCGATGGTGCGGGTTTCTCCCAAATTCGCTTCGACTTCATGCCGCTGCCACTGGGTTCCCCGGCCTGGAGTTCCCACATTCTCGAACCAGTCGAACCGCATGCCAAATCGCCAACTGGAAGCGGCCACGTCCAGATCGCCATCACGGTCGAGGTCGGCGAGAGCCACGTCATAAGACCCGGGAACCTCCTTCTCGGCCGCCACCCGATGCAGTGGCCAGGGCTCGTGGATTCGCTCCGCCCCGGGATTCTCGAACCAACGAATGTCCCACTTCATATTGTCGACAATCACCAGGTCGGGACGACCATCGCCGTTGAGATCTCCGATGGCATGTCGCTCGACCCGAACCGGCTGACCGGCATCGCCTGAATGTCGCTGCAGAAACGAGAAGTCAAACTCTCCGCGTCCCCGGTTCCGCATCAGGTAGATATTGCTGTTGGGTTCGGCATCGGCACTGGTGATGTCGAGATCGCCGTCCCCGTCGAAATCGGCGACTGCGCAGGCATAGGAGTAGGTGCAATTCGAAAGGAGCCGACGCTCTTCGAGTTTCAGCGGGCCGGCCTGAATGGTCTGCGGAACCTCACCCCCGACCATCGGGATTCCCCGGGGATCAAGCTGTTGGACAATCACCTGCGTGTAAACGCGGTGCCCCCAATCATTCGGATGATTGACCCCGTTGCCCGTTTGGTCCCAATCTTGCTTGATCTTCAGAACCTCGGTCCAGACCGATGTCAGGTCGGCTACCGCCACGCCCGGCCCAGCCAGTTCCTGGAGCGCATCCCGATACTGCGGAAACAACTCGGCCTTGAGCGTGGTCCAGTCACGATTCCCCAACATGGGAGCGATGAGTACAAACTCGCATTCGGGGCGTTTTTCCCGCACCCGCTCCATAATTTTTCGAATGTTCGCCTGATACTCCGCGGCGGGACGCCCCGCGGCATCATTCATCCCAAATGCAATCAGCACGAGGTCGGGCTCGCTTTCCACGACTTTGTCAATCGAATTCAAGACCCAGACCGTGTCGGTCCCGCTGACCGAGGGATTGACCAGCGTCACCTTGCCGCCAAACCGTTTTTCGAGGTGCAGCCGGGTCAACTCGGGGTAGGCCGGCTGGTAGGGAGCACCTCCAGCCCAGCCCGAAGCGTTTCAACCGGCGGAGATGCTGTCGCCAATCACCACCATCGCCAAAGGATGTTTGTTCAGCAGGCGACGAACGGTCTTGGGAAGCCGAACCGGGTCAAATCGGGGAATGGGCCCCTTCCACAAATCAGCGGCATGGCGATAGGTGATGCAGGTTTGCAGGGAATGGTACTCCAGCCTTCCTCCAAAAAAGATCTCACCATTTCCATCCCGATGGGTCAGCCGATACTTCTGTGTTCCAGCCGGTCGCCGCAAATCGGCGGGAGTGCTGGAACTGATCCGGGATCCCGGGGGCAGCACGATTTCCCGGGTCCCGGGAACGACGTGGTAATCGCGTCCCGCTTCATAGGTGATATCGCCATCTGAGTTTCTGACCGCGAGGATCTCCTCAATGGGGAACAGCACTTTGGCTCGGGCTGATTCTCCCTCGGCCGCGCGGAGAAACAGCACCGACTCTCCTTCCATGACAGTCCCCTCCCAGAACGGCCGGAGCAAGCGGGCGTCATACTGCCATTCTGGGGGAGGACTGGTGTTGGCGTCCTGTTGGGCGAGACCGCGAGTGGGATGAATCGGCATCGCGAGCATCAACAGCCAAACCAGACACCAAACCGTCAGGCCCGACCAATTTCGGTCCTCCGTTCCGATCGAATTTCGCATCGCTGGTTCTCCCTGAAACACTGCCTTTGGGCTGTTGCTGCAGCCATCGGGGTACTCTCTCGCCGGGAGGGGTGAGGTGTCAAGGAGGGGTGCTGTCGCGAGGTGGGCAAGAACTTCGGCAACTCTCGGGGAGACAGCCGCGTTCGGCCCCAGGGGCTGGCTCCTCCAACTCAGGTTTCTCACAGATCGATGAGCCGCACGGAACTGTCACCCCGCGGGGCGCTCTCACGCGCGTGCGGGGCTCGCCAGCGACTGGCCCGGTCTGGGGCGTCTCCGGCACCAGCCGCCGGAGGAGGAATTACTTCACCAAGCGCACGGCAGCACCCCGCCGCTGCGTCCGCCGTACCATTCGGCGAAAGCGCGATTGCAGCCAAAACCCCAAGGCGGCCACAACGCCCCAAATCAATAGGGGTGTGAGCCGCGCTGTATGGCTCCACAGCAGGGGAATCAGAAACACGGCGGTGACCAACAGGCAGATCGGAATGGCGGGATTCTGCAAGACTTCATTCCAGACCTCACGACCACGTCCGCTGACCGGCCGTTTGGGCGACCAACAGGCAGGTTTGAACACGGTCATTGAAATCGGTCGAACGACGGGCACTCCCTGCCTCACGGCAGGGCTGGCAGTGCAAGAATTCACCGGGGGATCGTCTGGAGCCGCAACCAGGCTCTGAAACTCCTGGGCGAATTGGCCCGCGGTGGCTGGGCGGAGCAGAGGATCCTTGGCCAGGGCCTGGCCGAAAAGGGGTTGCAGAGCGGTCGAGACACACTCCAGCCGTGGTGATTCCGTGAGATGCTTCATCAGCACTTCGGCGGGAGTCTCTCCGGGGAAAGGAACCTGCCCCGTAAGCAATTCGTACGCCAGAACGGCGAGACTGTAGACATCGCTGGCCGGGCCATACTGTCCACGAGCCACTTCGGGAGCCATGTAATGCACCGTCCCCACACACTCGGAATGGGGGCCGTCGGGGTTGGGCCAGATCTGCTTGGCCAGGCCAAAATCTCCCAGCTTGATCCGTCCTTCCTCAAGCAGCAGGTTTCTGGGCTTCAGGTCACGATGGATGACTCCGCGCTGGTGCAGGTAGTCGAGTGCACCGGCGAGTTGTTTCAGCCACTGTGCCACCCGTCCAGCCGGCATCCCCTGAGGATTTTCTCGCAGCAAACCCGCCAGGTCGAGACCGTCGACCCACTCCATCACGACCCAGATCTCACCGTTGGATCCCAGACGGATGTCATGGATTTCAATGAGGTGCGGATGTCGAAAGTTCAGGCACTCGCGGGCCCCCCGCAACTCCACAGGCGAATGTTGCCACAACCACTTCAGGGCAACCCGCTTTCCCTGGTCCGTCACTCCACAGTAGACCTCGCCAAATCCACCACGATCGATCGGACGCTCGATCTTGACCCCAGGCAAAGGGCGGTCACCCGATTGAAACCGGTACATCAGGAAATGACCTCCACACGAAAGCGGAATTCGTCCCCTTCAACCACGGCATTGTTTTCGAGGGGAACGGTTTCCTCTTGCCGGGTCCCGTTCATCCAAAGCCCCGCCCCCCCCTTGAGCCAGAGCTGTCCCGCCCGCTCCACCAGGACCACAGTCTGGCTCCAATCGGGACAGACCACATGGCAATCCGATCCGGGGCCCAGAAGGCAGGTACCGCTCATCAGGACCACCCCGTCCGCGCGCCGTACCGGCCGATGATCGCTGACAAACTCCAATCGGGCAGAGGGACTCAGTCGGTGCGGTATCCGCAGCCTGAAACAGACTCCTTCCCCAAGATCGAACTCGGCACGATCGGCCAGATAGTGCTCTCCCGCCACACCCGCCTGGCCCAGCACCACGCCTCGCTCACTCCGCAACAAATAACCCTCGCCGCTGCGGACAATGCGTGCGTGCTGCCGTGACAGTCGGGCCAACATCGACAGCGTCCCCGGCTGATCACCCCGGCGCGGACCGCCAATCAACAACTCGGTGGAGAGAGTCACCCGATACACGCCCACCCGGTCAATCCACAGCTCATAGTCCCGCAGGTCAGGCTTCCCACCAGCGGAAATTTCGGAATCCTGAGACAACATGAAGATCACCCGGTCGGCAAGCTGGGCTGTCCGGAACGTTGGCAGAACCGCGATCAGCTGCTGAGAGGGGAACGAGCGCTGACCCCGCTTGGATCACAGCCGGTGGGACGCAATCCACGAAATGCTCTGACGCCATGCCATGCTGCACAGCAACGGAAACCTGCCGAACAGGCCGATTCCTGAGAATCGTCCCGTCCGGCAGGTGTACAAAACGCCGGATGTATGAACAGAAAACAACTTGCCCAAGGATTTTCTGAGCAAAACCTATTTCGACTGCAGGTTCGCGACTCGCTCAGCAGCCTCCAACGATTCCACCTGGGAACCCGTTCCAAAGTGCTGGTCAATCTGCCGGGCGAGATCGGCGGGGGCCGGCTCGCGGGTGGAAACCGGAATCAAACCGGTAAAGTGTCCTTGGGAATCCATCAGGCGGGACTCAACATCGAGCTGCTTGTTCAACTCGGTGATCAGTTGCCGGGCCCGGCTGAGTCCCGAATCGTCGACACTCAGATGATTGGCCGCCTGGGCTGCCTGCACCTGCTTCAAACGGGCTTCGAGGTGCTCGATTTCGACCTCCATGGTTCGCTTCTCATTGAGCATCGACTCGAGTTTTTCGCGGGCAGCCACCAGGGATCGCTCGCGTTGCCGACGAATCTCCTGCTGGCTGGCCAAAGTCGATTCGGCCGTTTTGTAACGCTGAAAACGCTGTGAGAGATCCTGTCGGACCTCATCAGCCGTGTAGCGGCGGCTGGCGTACTGGAAGGTCGTCTGGTTCGACTCGAGATCCTTCCGCATGACGAGGATCTCCGACTTCTGGCGCTCCAAACCTGTCTCGGCCTTGGCGATTTCCCGATTGAGATGATCAATATTGACCTCTTCTTCGGCAATCACATGCATGCAGGTCCGTACCTCAGGAATCAGGCTCTCCACCATGTCCCTTGCCCGCTGGATTTCGAACTCGATGGGAACCCCGGCCTTGAGGGCCTGCCGCGCTTCGCCGCCGGCTGTCCTGAGATAGCTGTACAAATCCCTCCCAAAAGCGAGAGTCCCCAGGGTTCCCGCCACAGCCAGTGTAATCAATGACTTCTTGAGCATTTCCATTCTCCCGAACAGGTGGCGATGAGACTCATGGTCGGGCTCGATCACCGTGATCCTCCCGATGTCTCCAACCAGCTATTCGCCACGGTTTTCAGAATCTTGAATGGAAATCCTCGTGTAATTTGAAAAGGTTCCCGCGGCAGATTGTCCTCTTCTCCAGTTCTGATCAAACGGAAAGCCTTTGGAATCTCAGAAGCCTTGCTTTCCGGACCAGATTACTCATTTCCAACCAATTCCACCGTGACATTGTCGGCCAGCAACCGCCCGGCCCGGGTCAGTCGATAGCCCCTGTCAGTCGACTCCACCCATCCCGCTGCCACCAGTTTCGACCAGGTGGCTCCCCCGAGTTTGTCCAGATCGGCACCCTGGTCTTCCAAAAACTCCTCGCGACACACTCCCCGCGCGCGTCGCATTCCCAGGATCAAGGCCTCCCGGGCGCGATTCTCATCCGACAAGGTCTCGCGATAACCGACCGGATCCTCCCCCGCCTCGACCCGCTGCAACCAGGTGGTTGTGCTGCGATGTCCCACTTCGCGGGTCCCATTCAGATAGCGGGCGGCCCCAGGCCCAAATCCATGGTACGTGGCTCCCGCCCAGTAAGTCTGGTTGTGTCGGCATTCCCAGCCTGGTTGTGCGAAGTTGGACAGCTCATATTGGTGGAATCCACCTGCCGGCACAAAGTCCATGGCCATTTCATACATGCGCGATTCCAGATCCTCAGGCAGCGGCCGCATTCGTCCCGACCTGGTGAGACTCCAAAACCGCGTCCCCTTTTCAATTGTCAGACCATAAGTTGAAAGATGCCGAGGCTGGAGCGCCAACGCCCGATCCAGATTATCGCGCCACGACTCCAGCGTCTGTCCTGGAACTCCAAAGATCAAATCCAGAGAGAGATTGGGAATCAAAGGTTGAATTCGGGCCACCGCCTCACAGACATCCTTCCCCAGGTGATCCCGGCTGAGCAGGCGCAACTCGTCGTCCTGGAACGACTGGGCCCCAAGGCTGATACGGTTGACCCCCACCGCGTGCAAGACCTCAACCCGGGCTTCGTCCAACAAATCCAATGGATTGCCCTCGACCGAGAATTCTCCCCCCGGTGTCAGCCGAAACCAACGCCGCAGCAAATTCAGCAGTGTCTGAAGTTCGGGAGCCTCCAGGTGTGTGGGGGTCCCTCCTCCAAGAAACAACGTGTCGACTTCAACCGGCTCACACAATTTCACGAGCTCGAGTTCCAGAGCCGCGAGGTAACGTTTCACCATGCCGTCGCGACCGACCACCAGTGTGAAATCACAGTAGTCGCAGCGGCGGCGGCAGAACGGGACATGAATATAGGCGGCCCGGGGTGGCCGAAAGGGAGCCAGCCCCCCGGAGACGGGATGGGCCCGACTGCTGAGGTTGCATTGTCCGACCGTTGGCCCGGTTCCACGTACCGAGCCGTTCAATCCTCTTCCTCATTGCGGCTGGCAAACACGGGAGCCAGCAGGTTGTCGACCGGGGAGAAGTCATCGGTCAATTCGACACCCCGGGAAATCTGCAACAGCGCGGACATGTGACCCGAATCGACCACCGCCCCGCTCGCCGGATCACGCTCGCTGGCGGCGAATGGGGGCGAATTCCAGTAATTGCCGCTGGCGTACAGATTCGTGCAGTCGAGCTTCTTGAGCGAACAAGCCACCACAAAGGTATCCCGGCGCTCGCCCGGTTCGCCCTGGCGATCATCGCTGGTGAACACGTAAACGTACGGAAACACGTTCCGCACGGTCTGAAGATAACGTCCGAGGAAACGTCCCAGCGGATCTGCCTGGGTCAACTTCTGGAGAGCCCTCAGGTGATCTTGCAGATTGGCATTTCCCTCGGCCTCCCGCAGCAGCGTGGCCAACAGGTCGTCATCCAACACTCCGCGGAACCCAAGCGTGTACCGATCGCTCGCCTGACGGCGGATCTGCAGTTGTGGCCGCTTGCGTCCAGGATACCAGCGGTCGCTCGAAACGATCTCGGGAAACCAATCCTCTGGAAAAGGAGGCTGCAAAGGAGCCAACTCCATCTGCTGGGCCCGGGCCTTTCTTCCCGGAATCTTGGACCGGGGGAAGACATCGATGATGTTGACGAGATAGACCCCTTCGCCCGGTGTCAGCAACTCGCGGACCTGTTCGCTGAACTCGCGGGTCGTGAGATGCCAGGGGACGGACAGGTCATTGAACGCGTCGCCGTAGACGAAGTCGTAGGTGACAGCCTGCCCGGTTGGAAGCCCCCGGTTTTTCCGCACCCGATCGTCCACAAACAGACGAGCGTCTCCAATCGACGTATTGATCCACGTTCCCCCCTCACTGGGAGAGCCCGACTTGGTCGACAGTCCCATTTCGCGCTGGACGGCCAACAGGACCGCCGGATCGATCTCGGCCACATCAATCCTCGGATACCACGGGAATTCTGATTCCAGCCAGCGGGGGAAAATGAATCCTCCTCCACCGATGAAGAGCGCACTGGTCTGCCGGGAGCGATGATAGAGATCACGGACCAGCCGAATTGTCCCCGGCGGGCCGGCCACAATCAGCGCCTCGATCGCGGCCGACATCGAGAATGGCTCCGAGAAAACGAGCGCGCCCAGTCGAGCTTCGTAGCGGATCCCCGGTGCCATTTGTCCCTCGGGAACATCCTGCAGAAACTCGGCGGTTTCAGCACGCGGAGACCACGGAACAACCAGTTGCCCTTGGCTGAACTGGGTGCTTTCCCGCCAGTTTCTGCTGGCTTCCCGCCAGGGACCGGCAATGGCCTGCCACAGGGGGGCATCGGCAACGGCCGAGAGCAAATCGAGGACCTCATCAGGCCGCAGCGCCCCCCGGACGCTCATCCGGCCAGCCTGCGGGTCATAACTCATTCGGGAGGGCAAGGCGAGGGCCGACAGTCGCTCTCCCAGGTCGCCCTCCAGCGGAATGGACACCGCACGATTCCAGCCTTCCGCGGCCCGCTCCGTCAAAGCAGCGTAGACCTGTTCGTAGTCGTAGTGCAGTCGGTTCGGGGCTGCCGGGTTGTAATAGCTGTGAATCAGGTAGTCGAGCCGCAACACCTTCACCTGATCCCCATCCTGCCGGGCGGGATAGATGTTGATGGCATAGTAGTCGCTCTCATCCAGATACTCGTCAAGCTGGTCCCGCCGCAGCTTCAGATGTAGCCCCAGGTCGTGCACCTTGCGTCCCACGCCACCGGACCAGGCGGCCCAGTCATCCTCCGCGTTTCTCCAGTCAGCCCGCTGGAGCAGCCGCTGCCGGGCCGCCTCGGCCGCCCGGTCGTTTCCCCCCTTGCGCGCTTCCTGTTCGCGGACAGCATCGGCGGCGAACGCAGCGGCCCGCGTATCGTGGCCGGTGGCGACATGGACCAATTGCAGACTCTCCCGTGTCAATGACTCGAGCTGTCCAGCCGTCACCGACGACAAGACCCCCAGCAGCGCCACGAACTGCAGGGCCCCAAACAACAGAAATACCCGCAGCGCCCTCTGACTTCCCGAGACAATCGCCCCCAGCAACAGCAAGACACTGGCTGTGATCCAGATGATGTGGCGGGTCCCCAACTCATCCATCAACCAGAAACCGGCCAGAAACGTTCCGACAATCGATCCCAAAGCACCCCACGCATAGATATTCCCCACGGTCACCCCGGTCCGCTGCGTGCGGCGCAGAGCCAGACTCGCGGTCACCGGAGAGATTGTCCCCAGTGCGATCGAGGGAGGCAGAAACACCATCCCCACCAACAACATGACCCAGGCCTGCCACGCCACCGTTTCGGGACGATTCTGATTCAGTTGGGCCGCGTATTGATTCGTGAACAACACCGAGGCGGTCAGCAATCCTGACAGCAGGAATTGCCATCCCAGTGACTGACGCGGATCAAACCTTTCGGCAATCCAGCCTCCGAGGTAATTCCCGATCGAAATGCCAGCCAGCACCACACCAATCACCGAAGTCCAGGTGTAGAGTGAACTTCCCAGGTAACTGGCGATGAGCCGTGAAGCACACAGCTCAACCACCATGATGCAGACACTGGAAGCGAAGACAATCAGATTGCAGCCCCACAGGGCCCAGAACGCCCCTCTTCGGGCCAACTCCGCCTGGGCTCGGGCCTGCACCTCCGAAACCGGCTTGGGAACATCCTGAACCATCCCCCGCAGTTCCTCCTCAGTGAACCGCCCGGCATCGGTTCTGCGCGACTGCGAGACCGCGTAGTCCTCGGGAGCAGGCGAACTTCCCGGAGTTGGCGAGGGAACTTGCGAGTCGGCCACAGCAACACTTTCCAACGACGAAAACAAGTGGGGAAGACAACACCCCGAAGTATACAGGCGTCTGGAATCCATACCAGTTTGCCGGGCCCGGCCGTCCGGAGTACGATCGCGGCAGAAGGTCAACGGTACAACGCTGCCTGCGGCCGGCAATTCGTCGGCTGGGACAACCTCTTTTTCTGCCTTCCAAGACGGACAGGAACGCCCATGAAGCCGCGATCCTCCCAGCGTCGGGGCAAGACTCCCCAAATCATGGCCGCGGGGGTCATTCTCGCGTTGTTTGGCAGCCTGGCCGTCTGGGCCTGGCGACAATCTCCCCCGGTTCGCCCCCCTGCCAACTCGCGAACAAACCCAGGTCCGGAAACACGTTCAAAGTCCAAATCCAGCCGCCGCAGTCCCGAGACCGTCACCGAGAGCCAACTCACTCAGCCCGATTCCCGAAAGACGCCCCGCCTCCAGGAACGCCAGAGTTCTTCTGCAAGAACCAGCCCCTCGTCCAGCCGCAATTCCCAGGACCCGTTTCTCGTGTCCGTCGAAACCACCGAACCGGGGTTCGTGGTGGAAGTGGACGGAATTCTCGCCCGGGATGACAACGGCGATGTGCTGCTGACCCCCTGCGAGATTCCCCTGGAACCTGGACCACGCCAGTTTCGATTGGCCCGTCGAGGCTATCGGGACATCTCCCGGCAGGTGGTGATCATCGAAAAGGAGACCGTTTCCTTCGAATCCGCCTACGATCCGTTCGGCGAACCAACCGGGTATTTCGCCTCTCCATTTCACCCGACTCCCGTCGGCCAGGAGGTTGACCTCTCCGCAGCCTTTCCGGAAGGCACACCCCAGACTCCGTGGCTCTCCCAGGATGGTCTGGATCTGTATTTTTGCGGCGAGAGCGCTGCGGGACGCGGAGTGTTCCACGCCCATCGCAGCCATTCCGATCTGATGTTTGAGCCGGCACTGTTGATCCACCGCACCGCAGAGCAGGCGGCAAGCCCTTCGGCCACCCGCGACGGTCTGCAGGTTGCCTATGTCATCCCTTCCCAGCGACAGGTCCGGTCTCTGATTCGAGCGGAGACGTCCGAAGCCTTTCGATCCGGTCCTCCCCTGCTCTTCGATGAGGAGTCCCCAGCCCGGTGGCCGGGGGCGTATCTCACCCCGGAAGGCGGGCATCTCATGGTCTTCAGCACCGATAGCCCGCCCCACCAGTTCAGACTGGCCCGACGCAGGGGAGACTCAGCTGAATTCGCCTTCACCGGGAAAGCCCGCCAGGCTCCAGCGATTGTTCCCTGCCTCTCCGCCGATGGTTCGGTATGGTACTGGCTGGCCGGGAACAAACTGCTGAAAGCGCTCCGGAACGAGAGTCAAAACCCTTTTGAAAATGGGACAGAGCTGTGCACTCTGCCTGATGATGCAGCGACCGATTTGGCTCAGTGGCAGGGCTTCTGTCTCAGCCATGACGAGCAATGGGTTTGGTTCGCGCGCGGGGTCGAAGGCAAGCCTCACCTGGCCGCGATGCGGATTCAGGAGGTTCCGACGCACGGCCCCCGATTGATTGGCCGACCGCGTGATCCAGCGATTGCCCTCGACAAGAACCGACCCGAGGCGTCCCCTCCAGACGCACCAGCCGCTCCCGCGATGGCCGACACGCCTCCCCGGGAGATCCCCTCCTACCCCGCATTCCGCCGGCGGTTGGTTGATGAATTGCTGACGGGAAATATCGATGCCGCCCATCAACTTTGGACTGAAATCAGTCAGCAGCTGACCGACCCCGCCACAGCGGCCATTCTCGCCGGAGACGCCATCGAGGTGGATCTCGCAAGAAGGTTCTGGCAGCGTCTGCAGCTGTCTGTGATGACGGTGCAGCCCGGGGACAAACTGCGGTTGGGAGGAAGCAACTGCACGGTCGCGCAAGTGGATCCTGCCAATTGGTCGGTGATCACCAGGACGAATTCCGGACAGGAACGCACCTGGGGACTGCAAGACCTTCCCGTCGATGAGCTGGTCCTGCTGGCTGATCGGGCCGAAGGGGCTGGATCCCCGCAGGCCTGCCTGGAATCCGCGCAGATGCTGCTGTGGGGCGACGCGACGGAAAACGCCGACTTCCGCAACCGTCTCCAGCGGTCCGGAGACGAACAAGCCGCCTTCCGGATACGCTGGAATGCCCGGGAATTGTTCGAATTGCGCAGCGAGGCCGCCGCGGGCAATCTCTCCCGGACCCGACGACTGATCGAGCAGCTGGTGCGGCGTGCTCCACAGTCCCCGGAAGCAGCCGCCGCGCAGGACGAGTTGGCGGCATTCCCCTCCCGCCTGCAGTGGAATCAACGGGGAGGCCAGCAGTGGCAGCAGACCTCCCCCCATGTTTGGGAACCACAGCAGGCCCGGGCGGCGGGGGGCCACCTGGCCTCGGAACGCAACTATCGGAACTTTCGGTTGATGCTCGACTGGCGCACCACCGAGGCCACGGCCCAGGGGGGGGTCTTCTTCCGCTATTCGGGAAGCGGCCCTCTTCGCAAAAATGCCTGGAAACTGCAACTGTCGAACGATGCCGGACTCGCGACCCCCGATCGCTTCTCAACCGGTGCCCTGTTTGGGATCAAGCCTCCCACGGCCCATCCCATTCGCCCGGCGGGCGAGTGGAACTCGCTGGAACTCGAGGTGAAAGGGGATCGGGCCACAGCCAGAATCAATGGAGAACCGGTCCTGGACGCCATTCTCAGCGATCCCAACATTCCGGCGTCGGGAACAGTCTGTCTCGACGGGGAGTTTCGGGGAATCAGCTATCGCAAAGTCATCATCGAGCCGCTTCCTGAGGACGAGTGAGTCTCAGGCCCAGCCGAGTGGCGTCCGCCTGAATTTGCACCAGCCCGTTGGCGAGTCGTTCGATGCTTCAAACACGACTGGCCGATAGCCCCAGCCTTATTCGCCCGAGAACAGGGCTTCGACGAATTGATCGGCGTTGAACACTTCGAGGTCGTCGATTTGTTCTCCCAGGCCGACGTATTTGACCGGCAGGTTCATCTGTCCGCGGATCGCCACGACCACGCCCCCCTTGGCGGTCCCATCCAGCTTGGCCAGTACCAGGCCGGTGCAGGCGACCGATTCAGAGAATTTCTGCGCCTGGCTGACTCCGTTTTGTCCCGTGGTGGCATCGAGTACCAACAGAACCTCATGTGGCGCACCGGGAATTCGATCGCCCAGGACCCTGCGAATCTTCTCCAGTTGCTTCATCAGGTTTTGCTGGGTCTGCAACCGGCCCGCGGTGTCGACCACCACGATGTCGGCACCAATCTCCAACGCCCGGACACAGCCGGCGTAGGCAACCGCGGCGGGGTCGGAACCACTGGGCTTGGTGACGATTTCACAGCCGATGCGGCGGCTCCACATGGTGAGTTGTTCGACAGCCGCAGCCCGAAAGGTGTCACCGGCTGCCAGAACCACTTTTTTTCCCGCCTTGTGCAGCAGATTGGCCAGCTTGGCGATGGACGTGGTTTTTCCCACACCATTGACACCAGCCACCAGGATGACCGTGGGACCAGTCGCGGCCAGGTTCAGTGGAGCCAGTGGAAGATTGGGATCCCAGGTATTTTGCCGCTCGCCCTTCAGCAGCAGCTTGAGTTTGTCTTTGACCGTCTGCCAGATCTCGTCCAGGACCACCGTGCGGCCCATGTGCTTGATCCGCAACTCGTCCACGATCGCCCGGGCTGCAGGAACCCCCATGTCGGTACGGATCAAACGGGCAAAAAACTGCTCGAGTTTTTCCTCCGTCAGGATTTCGCCCGATTTGAACAGATCCCGAATGTCAGTCTGCAGCAACTGCTTCGTCTTCTGCAGACCCTGTTTCCGCTTGTCCAAAAGTCCCATCGATCTCACTCTGGGGCGGGGAGACGCCATCCCCGAACCTGCCTGTGGCGCCGGTCTTCTTCCGCAGCCCGCGGAATGATCAAGCCAGTCCGAACAACCAAACACTCCGGGTGAGGGCTTACTCAGGGGCATGGAAGAGGCCATCTGGCGACATCTCATAGCCACTCCCGCAACCCGGTGGGAATCATAAGGTTCCGCTCGATCGACCGGCAAGGCGCGAGGTTGTTCCCCAGACGTGCGGAGGCTACGATCTTCGACGTCAATCGGTCTCAGCCCGCCCCCCCTGGCCGATCGGCGGGAGAACGGGGTGGCTGCTGGCGTGAATCATGGCCAACGACCGATTCAAAACCGTGCTGTTGTTTGGTGCCCCGGGTGTCGGCAAGGGGACGCAGGGACGAATTCTGGGGGAGATTCCCGGGTTCTATCACCTCTCATGTGGCGAGGTTTTCCGGTCACTGGATATCAACTCCCATGAGGGGCGGGAGGTCTGCCGGTTTACCTCCAAGGGCATGCTGGTTCCCGACGAGATCACCATCCGGATCTGGAAACGGCATCTCGACGGGCTCTGTATGCTTTCTTATTTCAAACCTTACGAAGACCTGCTCATTCTGGACGGCATTCCCAGCAATCGGGCGCAGGCCGAAATTCTGGAACAGTACATCGATGTGCTGAAAATTGTGCATCTGAAGTCGGTCGACATGGAGGCGATGATCCACCGGATCCGCCGCCGGGCCATCCGCGACAATCGTGTCGACGACGCCCATGAAGACATTATCCGCAAGCGGTTTGTGGTTTACGATGCGGAGACAAAACCGGTGCTCGAGTACTACAACCCCCGACTGATTACAGAGGTCGACGCCATCGGTTCACCAGCTGAGGTGCTGCTCAAGGTGCTGGAGTGCGTTGTCCCGGTCCAGAACCGGCTGTTCCGAAATGAAGAAGACTGACAGGTTTCCCTGCCAGTCTTCCAAAGCAGTCAATTCACGAACGGATTGTCTCGACGTGTTGCCTGCCTGGTGGGGGGCGCAGCAGCCCATTCGCAAGCTTCTGACTCCATGTCAGTTGGCCGAGATCATCTCCTTCGACTCGTCTCCACCGGCGGCCGCTCCCGGGCGGGGCAGAATTGTAAACCGCTTCAGTCCGATCTCATCGCGCCCGGCTCTCAATCGCAGGAAGTATTCCCCAGGACGCAGCGATTCGTCGAGATTGAAGAAGAAATTGGCGCGCAGCAACTCCCGTCCGACTGGCACGCCAACTTTGGCCAGCGACCGTCCGGGCACCCGCTCTCCCTCCACTCCGGTCTCGCGCGATTCCTGCAGCCAGCAATCGAGCCAAAGATCCTCGTGCGGAGGCGTCAGGGTCACCTGGGCCAGCATCTTCTCCCCCTGGTGAAACTCTCGGCGGGAATCCACCAGGTGTTCCCCAATCTGCAGGGTTCCCAGATCAACTGCCAACAGCTTGTCGGAAGGGCGAATCGCCCGATCGGGCCCCAGCATGCGGGCCACATCGTCCTCGCTCATCGGCTCCAACGCCAGGGGACCACCCGGCCCCCGCAGCTGGTACGGATCACGCAAACGCTCCCACCCGACCGCCCCGGCGGCGGCCAGAAGCAGGCAAAACCCATAGGTGAAGGCAACCCGCTCCGGGGAGCGCTCGGGACCCCAGATCGGAGTGAAAACAGCCTCTCTCGCGGCCTCGCACCATCCGGCCATCCGACGCATCCCGGACAGCCAATCCCGGGACTGCAGCCACCGCCACTCGGCAGTTTCCACAAACGCCAGGTAGCTCGCGAACATCACCAGCGGGAAAATATAGAGCCCCAGGGTGAACATCGTCATGAAGTGGAAGAACGCACCAATTGCAATCGCCACCCACTTGTACCACAAGCGGTCTGATCGCCCCGGATGAAACACCACAAACAAAAATGAGATTTCCCAGACGATGGTGACGTAGCCAAACACGCTCAGCACCAACGGATGCTGAGACAGCCAATCTCCCAGGGGATGGACATTGTTGACGTAGGTCATGGTCCAGTACATCAACTGGTCGCCGTTGAAAAACGCCGGAGTGTGCATCTTGGTGATGGCCGCCCCCAGGTATACGACGGCAACCAGAAGCTGAATCAGCCGCGCCGGCCAGATCGGAGCCGACAGAGCACTGTTCAGGCCGCTTTCCGGGGTCAGGTTCTCCCGTTTCCGCCAGGCGTCCAGCGACCAGAGCGCGCCGCAATTCGACAGCGTCAACAGCAGCAACAGGTGTGACGCGATGACTGTGTACTTCGTCAGTGTGCTCAGGGCATCCAGCAGCCCAAACCAGGTGTAAAAGACCGTCGCGACAGACAGCGAGATCCGGCTGAACCAGCCCAGTGACGAGGCCACCAGGGACGCGATCAGGATCGCATGCAGGGCCACGGCCAGGGATCCATCGGGAATAAAGACCATTCCCGGCTGCTGAAAATTGACATCCAGCGGCGACGGAGCGCCGTCGGTCGAATAGAACTCCCGCGCCCACGGATGCCGGAAGCAGGTATCAATTAACAACACCAGCGGCAGCACGATCCTCATCAGGGCCATGCCATAAGGGGGTTGCTCCTCAAAAAACCACTCGTTCAGCCAGCCTGTGCTTCGGGCATCTCGATTGGGACGTGAGGCAGACATGGACATGGCAGTGGTCTCCTGGCGGGAGAGTAAGGAACCGGGGCGGGACGAATGGCAGAGTGCGGGACGGACTGGGGCAGCTGGCGAGCTATCCTCAATTGGCACTCGGTGCGAGCATCTGCCCCAGAGAGTTCGCTGAGGGAATGCGGCCCCCCTCAGGACGATGCGAACCCGAAAGCCCGGGCGTCACGATTACGGGAGCTCCGGTCCGTGCTTCGGCCTGCAGCCTGGGATTGTCGGCGAACATTCGCGCCCCCTGCAGGGCGATCCACGCATCATTCTTCTGCACCACTGTCTTGTCAGGCAGGGTCACCGAGCGTACGTGGTAGTACGAGAGCTTGTCTTTCGGCTCGTCATACCGGGAATTCCAGACCGCTGTCGGAAGATTGAACTTCTTGGCCCAACACTCCTCGACCACGAAGATCCGTGTGATCGGCTCATGGCTGGTGTGTTTGAGCACATTCATCCCAATGTGAGCCGAGAAGTTGTTGAAGGTGTCGTAATTCTCGCGGCCGATCATTCCGTAGGGATGAAACTCTCCCCAGGGAGCGGGCGTCAGACGGTAATAATTCTGGCTCTCGCCCTCGGCAATCACATGCATCCGGGTGTCGTAGGCACTCCACCCGCAGAACATATCCCACACGAGGTAGTACATGATGGGGTGTGATACCGTACCGGCATTGAGCATGTGCGCCCCCAGCCCAACCCCCAGGGCCCCGATGTACAGGGCGATGAACGCCGCCGAGATCTTCCTGACCACCGTGACACTCCTTCCATGGAATGCAGGCCCCAACCTCGGTCGCCCGACCGATTCTGGACCAGAATGTCCCGTTTCCCGGGAGTGGCCGGAAGTATTCTGCGTTTGGCCAAATCGGTCAAGCCCTCTTGATCCAATCATTCGCCGCCTCGCCGCCCGACCGATCGGCCGACGAGGTTTTGGTTCGCCTCTGCGGAAACTCCAGGAGCCAGCCCCAGGCGTTGGGATGGCCTCGCATACTCCGATTTCCAACCGGGGTCCCCGCAAACGGCCCCCCGTGGCACAATCGCTACAACCACCGCGGCAAAAACCGGAATTCCTGCGATTTCAGGACGTTCGGGAGTTCCCGCTATTGACCAGCCTCCAGCAGCGGTAATTTGGGGAATTGAACAGGAATCGGACACTTTGGTGACCTGATCGCTATGGTCTCCAACCTGGCCCCGTTCCTGTTTGCTACTGGCGGGGCAATCCCGGTTTCCCGAGAAGACGAGGTCGCAATGCCAAACCCGATTTCCCCTCCCACCAAGCGGGTCCTGCGAGGGTATTCGATCGACCCCAGCCTGGCGTTGTCCCTGTCGACCCTGCCGATCCATGAAATCCGGTACGAAGTTGACTGGGAGCCGCTGTCACCCCATCCCCTCCCTCCCGTTGAGAAACTCCTGTACCAGGAGAACTCTGCAGGGGTGTCTCTGTCTGTCGGGAGCTATCCCCAGGGTGAGTATCTGGAAATCGTCGATATCGATCCCGCCAGTCAATTGTACTACGAACCGGTCAACCTGGATCATCCGCATCTGCTGGCCCAGGATGGATACCCACCGGATGTCGGAAATCCGCAATTCCACCAGCAGATGGTCTATGCGGTCATGATGACCACCATCCGCAATTTCGAACGCGCGCTGGGGCGTCGGATCCAGTGGGGGGAACGTATTCCTCAACACAGACAAACCGAACCGGACAACGATGGCCAGGAGGACCCTTCAGGAACAAATGAGTCCCGTGCAGTGCTGAATTTCCAGTTCGTGAAACGACTGAGGGTTTATCCGCATGCCCTGCGGCAGGCCAACGCCTTTTACGATCCGCAACGCAAGTCTCTGTTGTTCGGCTATTTCCGCTCGACTCCGAGTGACCCGAAGCTGCAGTTGCCAGGCACCACGGTCTTCACCTGCCTCAGCCATGACATCATCGCCCACGAGACGACCCACGCGATTCTGGATGGACTCCACCGGAGGTACATTCATCCCACCCAGCCCGACACGCGGGCGTTCCATGAGGCCTTCGCCGACATTGTCGCGCTGTTCCAGCACTTTACCTTTCCCGAGGTGCTGAGACATCAGATCGCACTCACCCGGGGAGATCTGCTTCAGCAAAACCTGCTGGGGCAATTGGCCCAGGAGTTCGGCCGCGCCATGGGGGGCTATGGAGGCTTGCGCGACGCACTCGGTGGATTCGATGAGAATCATCAATGGCGGCCGAAAATTCCCAACCCCGACGACTACCGCACCGTGATGGAGTGTCATGCCCGGGGTGCGATTCTGGTGGCGGCCGTGTTTGATGCATTTCTGAATGTCTATCGCGGCAGAATCAAAAAGCTGCTGCGAATCGCAACTGGGGGGACCGGGATCCTTCCCCAGGGAGAACTCCACCCCGACCTCGTGGACGAACTGGCGAACAACGCGGCTGACACGGCACGGACCGTGCTGCGCATCTGCATCCGCGCGCTCGACTACTCCCCGCCCGTCGATCTGACGTTCGGAGACTATCTCCGGGCGTTGATCACCGCCGACTGCGATATGGTCGACAACGACCGCCTGGGATACCGGGTCGCCTTCGTCGAAGCCTTCCAGAAACGGGGCATCTCGGTCCCCGAGATCCACTCCATGGCGGTCGACAGCCTCCGTCATCCACGGCTGGACAATCCACTCAAAGGAGAACGCCGGACGCTGTTGGGCAACTTTCTGCGCGAGGTGAAATCCCGCATCGCCTACGCGCCCGATCGCGAAAGTCTCTACTGGGCCACACGAAATGTGGTCAATGGAATCGGGCCTGAGGGAGACACCTCGCAGGAACCAACGGACCCAACTCAACAGGGGAAAAACAAGAATCTGCAGTCGCTCCTGCAGTCCTTTCTGACCACCAACGAAGTCGATTCCCGGCAATGGCAGGAATTGACCGGATTGATGTTTCCCGGCCCAACTGGCGGGTCGTCTGAGGAGATCCAGAAGGCGTGCGAAAAATCTGGACTCGAATACGGCTATCTCACGGAGAACTGTGCCTCCTATGTGATCGATAAGTTGTGGTTAGCCAATCGTGCCGGTCCCGACGGCCGAATCCTGGACCATGTGATCGTCAATCTCGTCCAGAAGCGGGGAGTCACCTTCAAAAAGTCAGACACCGGCGACTGGGCCGTCGATGAAACCGGATTTTTCGTCGACGACAACACACACAAGTCCAGTCCGCCCATTGAGCACATCATCTTTCGCGGCGGCTGCACCCTGGTGTTCGATCTCGAAACACAGCAACTGCGATACGTCATCAAAAAAGATGTGAACGACTACCACCGCATGGTCCGCCAATTCCTGTTCGAGCGGGACGACTCCGGCTCGATGAACCTGAGCTACTTCCAGGCCAGAGAGCTGGAAAACCTCTCCGGGCCCTTCGCCTTCATGCACTCCCACCACTCGCCGGGAGAACACTCTCATGGCTGAAAAACAACAGCGGGTGACCCAGATCAAGGTGCGCATGTATCGCCAGGGGTTTGGCGACTGCTTCCTGCTGCAGTTCTTTGCGAAGACCAAACGGGTCTTCACGATGCTGATCGATTGCGGCATCAAGCTGAATACCAGCCGAGACGAATGTCCCATTGAGCGCGTGATGGAGGACCTGCGCCGGGAACTGGCCCCCCAGGGGAAAAAAGGAGGTCCCCCCACGCTCGATGTCCTGGTTGCGACGCACGAGCATTGGGACCACATCGCCTTCTTTCACCCGGAGACGACCACCAAGTCCGGCAGCAAGCGTCAGGACCTGTTCGCAGACTTCGTCATCCGGCAAGTCTGGCTGTCCTGGACTGAGGATCCGGAGAATCCCCGCGCGAGGCAGTTGAATTCCCGTCTCAGAGAGGGAGCCAGGGCCCTCCAGATGGCCGCGATGAATCTCCAACAGACCACCACAGGAGCTTCCGGTTCCTCGACCTCGCTGAACGAAGACCCAAATCACACCGCGAGACAAGCCCTCAGCGAGGGGGTGGCCGAAGTGGTCAGTTTCTATGGCCTCGAAGCGGCCGCTCAGAGCGAGTCGCTGGCCGCGGCCGGCGCGAAGAGCCTGAAGACCCAGGAAGCGCTCGAAAACGTCATCCGTCTTGGAAAACAACATGGCCGGGTCCATTATTTCCAGCCGGAAACCCTCGTCGCTGCCGACAACCTCCCCCCCGGGATCCGCGTCTATGTCCTCGGGCCTCCCGGAATTCAACCAGACGACAAGCTGCTGAAAAAGTCCAATCCGTCGGCTGGCGACCGACAGGAAACCTACCTGAACGTTGATCAGGCCGGCTTCGCGGGATTTGTCGATGGACTGCTGGCATTGGCTGACGGCAATTCGGCGGGTCCAGCCCGGGGGAATTCCACTCCGTTTGGTGCCGGGATTGGCCTGTCCCTCGGGGAAGCCCAGCAGAACCATTACCTGCGCGAAACCTATTTCGCGCCGCGCGAGGCGTATCGGAAAATCGACCACACCTGGCTCGATGCCGCCGGTCAATTTGCGCTGCAACTGGACGGTGCCGTCAATAACACGAGCCTGGTGCTGGCCATTGAGTTCGAGGATTCAGAAAAGGTTTTGCTGTTCCCGGGTGATGCCCAGGTTGGCAGTTGGCTGAGTTGGCACGACCTGAATTGGGAGGTGAAGTCGGGGTCCGAAAAAAAGACCAGGACTGCAACAGACCTCTTGAAGAACACGGTGCTCTACAAGGTCAGCCACCATGGCAGCCACAATGCAACCCTGCGCGAGAAGGGGCTGGAACTGATGACCCATCCCGACCTCGTCGCCCTGATCCCCGAGCAGGAAAAAAAATACCGGGGAATAATTCACGAGGAACTGCTGGAGCGTCTGCAACAACGCTGTCGGGGTCGGGTGATCGTTTCCGCCGATTCCAGACTCCCCGCCGAAGACCTGCGGAAAAAGGCCAGGCCCCCTGAGCTGGATGCACAGGGATGGAAGCAATTCCAGGACAACCTGGAGATCACCGACACCTACGTGGAATACACGGTCGAGGGATAAGTCCCAAAGCCCGATCTTGGTCATCCGGCGCCGTACGGCTTCCCGCGCACTTGCACCAGCCACTTCCGTCGATCAAGGTCCTTCCCGGCTTGAAATCAGCGGGGCTCCCGGGAACACTGCGCGCCGCCGGACCAGGCGCGAGCCGCTCTTTTCACCCCGACAGCCTCTTAGATATTTCCTATCTTTCTCAACCACTTACTCATTTGCTCTAACACGCTTCGTGGTGTATATTTCCCCCAGAAGCGTGTGTTCTGGGCATGGGGGCCATGACGATGGAGTGGATTAACTACCACCACCTGCTGTACTTCTGGATGGTTGCTCGGGAAGGGAGCGTCGCCCGGGCGGCGGAGCGACTTCTGCTGGCCCAACCCACCATCAGTTCGCAACTGCACAAACTGGAGGAATCTCTCGGTCACCGTCTCTTCAAGCGGGTCGGCCGCAATTTGGTCCTGACAGAAATGGGCCATACGGTCTACCGCTATGCAGATGAAATCTTTGCCATCGGCCGCGAATTGCAGGATGTGATGAAGGGAGGTGCCCAGGGGGCTCCCCGGCGTCTCCATGTGGGCATCGCGGATGCCGTTCCCAAACTCATTGCCTACAAGCTTCTCGAACCCGCCCTCACGCTGACGGAGCCAGTGCATCTCGTCTGTCTCGAGGACAAACATGAGAAGCTCTTGGCGGACCTGTCGGTGCAGGGGATCGACATGGTCATCGCCGACAGTCCGGCCCCCCCGACAGTCAAGGTGCGGGCCTTCAATCATCTGCTGGGGGAGTCGGGGCTCAGTGTGTTTGGCCGCTCCCAATTCGTCGCCAAGTACAAGGCGGGTTTCCCTCACAGCCTGAATGATGCCCCCTTCCTGCTGCCGTCGAACAATTCCGCCACGCGTCGACTGGTCGACCAGTGGTTCCGGCAGAAGGGAGTCCATGTTGTTGTCCGCGCCGAATTCGACGATACCGCCCTGATGAAAGCCTTTGGAGAGGCGGGAGTGGGCATGTTCATTGGCTCGACCGTACTCGAACGGGAAATCAGCTCGCAGTATCAAGTCGAAGTCGTCGGCCGTCTGGATGACGTGCAGGAGCGATTCTACGCCATCACAGTCGATCGCAAGCTGCGCCATCCCGCGGTCGTCGCGATCTCGGATTCGGCCAGGAACCGTCTGTTTCAGCCTTCTGGAGGCTCATCCCAGGCCATTGCGGCACGGTAGTCTGCCTCGGCCCGGAAGGCCTCGAGCAGGGTGTCGATCAGTGTTTCGGCCGCCTCCACGGCCTGCTGTTCCCGCAGGTTGACCGCCAGCAGATCCGAGTCACCCAGCGAGAATTTCCGACGCTCGATCGCCGCCATCTGGTCGGCCAAACGCTGCGCTTCGCGAGCCCGGGCGACCTTGTCGCGAGCCGCCACCAGGGTCTGGTAGGCCTGCTGCACTTCGATGACGATCTTGTCCTGCGTGATCCGCCGCTTGGCGTTCACCTGGGCCAGTTTCGCCTCGACGGCAGCACTCTTGCCCCGTGCTTTCCGCCGCTGCACCGACAGCTCCATCATCACGCCTGCTTCCAGCTCGAACTGCGACTTGTCCATTTTCTTGCTGGTCGGTTCCCCCACATCCTGCGAGCCGGTCATGTAGCCATCGAGGGCCGGGCGGAAATCGTTGTGGGCCTGGGCCAGATCCACCTCCAACTGTCGGTGCAGCAGATCCAGCACACGCAGTTCAGGCCGACGCTCCACAGCCAACTGCACGTCTCCATCCAACTGATCGGGCACCACGGGCCCCGGTGCCGGAAACTCGGGCAGCTGTTCGGGAGAGGGAATGAAGGGCTTGCCCTCGAGGTCCCGCAGGTACAGCGACAGCTTGACCGCACTGTTCTGCAGCTTCCGACCGGCTTCAATCTGCTTCGCCTCGCGCGACACAATCAGCCGCCGGTTGTCCTGCAGCAGGGGAGGCTCTTTGTCTCCCAGTTCCACCTGCCGTTCAATTCCTGCATTCCGCTGCCGGGCCAGTTCCAGAACCGTCGTTGCGATCCGATACTTCTCCCCTGCCGCCACCCATTCCCAATACGCGTAACTGGCCGACTGCACGAAATCGATCAATTCCGCCTGGATGTCGTATTCCACCTGCTGTCGCCCGTAGGTCGTCTTCCAGACGTTCGCCCGGCGTTCGTCGATGGTCCGATTCCGCGAAAAGGGAACCAGCACCCCGGCCTTGAACTCGCCCCCTTCATTCGTCGCCCGCTCGAGGTACCACGGCTCATACAGCCCACCGCGACCATTCCGGTACGCCGCAAAGGCCTCTCCGCCGGAGTACAGCGGCTGCGCCAGCTTGATGTTGTTCCGGTACGTCTCGTAATAGCCCAGCGGCTGATTTTCACTGCCTGCAGACACTTTGATGTCATAGGCTCCCGCCGCGGCCAACTGATCGCCCGCAGCGATGTCCCGCTGCCGCAGTGCGGCGTCCAGCATGGGATAGGCCCGATAAACCGAGCCAATCACCTCTTCCAGCCGCAGGGTTCCCTCAATTTCGTTGCCGGGCATCCCCTCGTCCGCGGGGAGTCCCGGAACGACCGGAAACTCCCGTTCGGACGGCAGAGGGGGCAGGGAATCGGTCTCGCTTGCCGGTTGCTCAACCGAAGCCTGCACCACTTCGCTCCGTCTTGTGTCCCCGCGCACGGCCGCCGGGATCACCTCAGACCGGGTTGCCGGATCTCCGATTCGTCCGGCTCGGGCGACAGGACTGGACTTCAAGGAGACCGGAGGTCGTGCATCAACCGTGGCTCCCCCACGTTCCGGAGTCGCTGTTGAGCAGGCACTCAGAAGGCAGCACAGGGCCAGCGGCGGACAAATTCGGCGCACAATGGGTCTCGCGGCAACCGGGCGGCTGGGGAGGTACCAAGACGCTGCGTCCTGACCCAACGCGGGCAATACGAGCGTCTCTTTCAGCATCATCGACACAACCGGCGCCAGCCCGTGATATCTTGAAAAAATCAATCTCGACCCGACAACAAAACTCATCCCAACCCCCCCAGATCCCGCACCCTCTCCTGCAGTCTCGGAGGATAACTTCCCTGGAGGGGGCCACCAAACATCTACATTTTGACTTTGGGGGGCTTTCCATCCTTTTTGGACTTCCCCTTCTCGTCAGCATAAACATTGGTCACGGGAGGAAATCCGTTGACCCGACGCCAGACTTCAAACCACAGGGGCACCTGGTCGAGCAGGACCCATCCGCTGGCCCTCACCCCTTGGCGCAGAAACCGCGGTTCCGGCCACTCCAGTTCCGATTCATCCGGACGGATCAGGACCCGGAATTTTCCTTTGCCGTCATCCGTGGCATCGACTGATGTCACGGTCCCGCCGAAGGTCCCAATCGCCACACTCGGCCAGCCGGCGAACTGGATCGCGGGCCACCCCTCGAATTGCAGCCGCACATGCCGGTTGACCTGCACCAGCGGAGCGTCATTGCCATCCAGCAGCAGTTGAACAGCCCGATCTTCCGTATCGGGAACGATCCGACAGATCGAGTCTCCCTCTTTGAGAATCTGGCTCCCCTGGTTGGGATAAATCTGCACCACGAAACCATCGAAAGGAGCTTCAATCTGCTGATTCTTTTGGCGGGCCAGTTTGCTCTCGGCCTCGAGCCACTCGTTTTCCGCCTTGGCGACCTCGGCCTGGCGCTTTGCAATGTCGCTTTCGGACTTGGCCACATCGGCCCGTGATTTCCGCAAGGCCGCCTGGGCATACTCGATGTCGGCGCGAGACTTCTGTTCTTTGGCGTCGCGGTCGGACTGCTTGGCCTCCAGTTCCCGCTTGGCCCCCTCAATGTTGGCCTCCGCCTTGCGGACCTTGGCCCGGGCCTCGGTCGCCTTCCGCTCAGCCTCCTGGTACTTCAACTGCGAGGCGATCCGCTCTTCAAACAATTGTTTTTGCCGCTTCAGATCCAGATCGGCCTGTTGGTATCCGGCGGTCAATTCGGCCAGAGTCTGCTCCTCGGAGATCACTTTTTGCTCCGCCATCTCGACGTACGATTCCGCCGCATTCACCACCTGGGTGAGCACTTTCTCGTACGCCTCGACCTGCGATTCATACGCCTTGACGATGGTCTGGGCCGCATCCAGGTTCCGCTGGTTCGCCTCAGCCTGAATCTTGGCCGAGTCACGGGCCTGCCGGCTGGCGGTCAACTGCGACTCCAACCGCACCATCAATTCCGGGTCGAGATCCTGGATCTCGGCGATCAACTGCCCCTTGAAAACGCGGGCGTTTTCAAAAATGCCGTCCCCCAACCGGATCAAACGTCCCTTGATCGGCGATTCGATCACCTGCTCTCGTTCATTCGGCGAGAAGGCAATCACCTCCCCCGACCCCCACAAGGATTGCTGCCATGGGGCGAACGCCATCAGCACCAGCGTCAGCCCAATTGCCCACATCAGCCATCGCGCAAGCCGCCGGGCCCATTGGGAAGAGCGGGCGAGTCGCAGCGACGGCATCGTCGCTTCTCCGTAAACCCATTTCGGAGTCGAACGGGGACTGGACAATCGGGAGTGGGTAGGAGCAGCAGCGACGCGCGAGGCGGGCATCTCTATTTCCTGTGGCGGACGGAATTCGGGGGGCGGAAATCGGCCAGTGGCATCAGATCGGTCAGTTGCGGCGGTCCGGCGTCTTGGCCAGGTCGATCCGCTGATCGCACATCGCCGCCAGCGAATCGCGACCTGTCACGAGGATCAATGTCCACGGTTGACGGCGGGCGATTACTTCGGCCCCCAGCGCTTGGGCATCAGCATCCGAAAACGCATCCAGCAATCCATCGATCATCAGCAGCCGCGGCCCCCCCACCAGAGCCCGGGCCAGAGTCAACCGGCGCACCTGCAGTTCCGTGAACGGGATCCCTCCCGGTGTCAAAACGGTTTCCAGGCCTTCTGGTAGGGCCTGCACCGCATTCAGCAGCCCCACTCTGGTCAACGCCTGGCGGACGTCATGCACTGACACTCCAGGCCGTCCCAGATGCACGTTCTCGGCAATCGTTCCGGTGAAGACCTCAGGGTGGCGAATCACCGTCACCCGCCGATGCAGCACGTCCGGCCGAACATCGTGGGGATCCACATCGTCGATCAGCACCTCTCCCCGTTGAGGCTCAGCCCAGCCCGCAATGAGATCCACCAGCAACGACTTTCCGCTCCCCGATGGTCCGGTGACCGCCAATCGGTCGCCAGCGGCCACATGCAGCGAGACTCCGTCGAGGATCGGAGGGGCGTCCCCGATGGCAAAACCCAATTCCCGGGCATCAATCCGTGCCGGACCATCCCCCTCGAGTTTCAACAATCCCTGCTGCTGCTGGATGGGGAGATCAAACAGGTAGCCCAGCTTGTCGACCGACGCGAGCAGGTCGTAAAAACTCTCGATGTGCTTCCCCAGCTTCACAAATGAGCCGACGATGACCGCGACGATCAATTCAGCGGCCACCAGTTGTCCGAGGGTCAACTGTCCCTGCATCACCAACCAGCCCCCGGCCCCCAGCAGCACAGAACTTCCGAGGGCCTGGAGCAGCAGCGCGGCGACCACCTGACGCATCAGAATCTTGAAATGTTTCCCACGGGCTTCGAGGTACTCGAACGTCAGCCGATCCGTCCGGTCCAGGGCGAAGTCGGCAGCCCCCTCGTAGTGAAATGTCAGTGGATTGGCGGCGAGATCTTCGAGCCAGGCTGCCATCGCGTATTTTCTTTTCGATTCCTTGATGCTGGTCGCCACCGCACCCCGCCCCAAAACCAGAATGATCACCACCATCAAACACAGGAGCAGCAGATCGATCCCCAAGAGCCAGGGGTGATAAAAGCCCAAGACCGTCATTCCCACCAGCGTTCCAATCACAAGGGAAACGCCGTCCAACAACAGACCCGAAGCCACCTTCTGCACGGTGATCACATCGAAGAACCGGTTCACCAACTCGGGGAGATGCGTTTCCCGAGTCGCCCGGGCTGTGACGCGGGGCAGCCGGTACGCCAGATCACCAGCCACACGGGCGAACAGCCGCTTCTGAATCGTCTCGACTACCACTGTCTGCAGCGCCTTCAACCCCGCGCCGAAGGTGAGGAAGGCGAAGACGAACACTGTCAGCACGATCAGCGGTTGAAACAGCTGCCCGAGGGCCACGGTGTTCACCAGGGATTCCACGGCAATCGGTGTCGCCAGCGCCAGCAGTCCATTGACCGCAGCGAAGACCAGGATCACCCCAACGTCCGACATCTCCGGACGCATCAGGAACTTCAGACGGTCCCATGGAGTGGAGTGGTGCTCTTCCCCTTCCGAGTGCACCACATCCCCCACGTGCCCCTCAAAAACAGCCCCCTGCAAAAATTCCTCCCCCGACTCCGCCTGCAGAAAGGCCCTCAAGGCCTTTCGGGGCATCGACTGGGGGCTGACTCCTCCCGACCGAAACACCTTGACACGGGCTGCACCTTTAAGAGCCAGCCCCACCAACTGCCCAGCCCGGGGCAGCCACAACATCAGGGGGGCACCACACTCGGCCAAATCGAGAAAATCGTCGATTCGCCCCTCAATCCGCCGACACTGCTGGGACAACGACTCAGAGGCCTCGTCGACCCATTCAGTCCAGATCTCAGTCGCAACACCGGGGCGGGCCAAAGCGGCTTCCTGCAGACTCCGTCGCAATGCCTGCCGATCCAGAGGATAGCCCGATTCCAACCACAACTGCTCGATCACAGACTGCAAATCTTCGATCGAGAAAGTCACCACTGAACTCGCTGGACGAACGGAACTGGAAACCACGGTCTCTGTCCTCTCCCGACTCAAGCGCTGGTCGACATCGCGTGGGGTCAAATACTGATTCTAGGCCTCAACAGGCTTTTATCAAAATAGACTTGCCCGGGAATTCCATTGCTTTTTTCTATCGAATATCGCCGGGTGACTCATCAGGCTGGGGAATTTGGGAGAACCGGGAGCTGATGGTCCGTCCGACTGATTCCTGACAATGCCTTCCGACGATTGTCCGTACAGAGGCCCGACGTTGGGAAAGGAGTCCCTCATGCTGCCCCGTTGTTTGTCCACGGTTGTTTTGCCGTTGCTGACCCCCCTGCTGGCGGTAGGGTGCTGCGCGATTGGTGATCCTTCCTGCGATGTCACCCGCGAGCTCTACGGTTCTCAGTGCGGACGCGAATTTGCCTATTGTCCCGACACCGCCATCGAAGGACTCCCGCGTGAAGGTTGGTACTGTCATCCCCCAAGCTGGTTCCCCGAGTGTTCTCCCGCACTCCAATGCGGCCCCTCCTATCCCCCACCCGCCCGTTCACAGTCCTCCGTCTACGCACTTCCCAACATCCGTCCGCTCCCCCCGCGACCACCCGACTCTCTCGGTTTTTCGCCAATCGATGCTGGGGAGCCCGGGCCCAGCCAGCCCTCCCTCCCCTGAATCCATACACAGAGCGATGTGCTCACAGGGTTTGACCTCCGCGATGAGGCAGTCGACTCCCCTCTTGGCCTGACTTCCGTTCGATTGACCGATCCCCGGCGGCACGGGAGAGGCGCGGCGCCCCGCCCACTCTGACATTCAGAGCGCGCCTGGTGGACTGGATCGTGGTAAACTTGGTAGAGGTTTTTCCCTCTCCCTCACGGTCCGCCCAGTGGCGGCTGAGCGTACGATGACTGGTTCGGCCCCCCCGCCTCCGCCCCCGCGCGAATCTGACGCGGACCTGCTGGTGCACAAGTTGCGACGAATCCAGGTCTGGATCTGGTCGCTCGTCGCCCTGCTGCTGCTGAGTGGAATCGCATACTGGATTCGCAGCGCACTTGACCGTGTGCTGACCCGGTCGGTGGCCGAGCAGTTGACCACCGTCCGCGACGCCAACGTGGAGGCACTGCAGATCTGGTTGAAAAACCAGAAAAACAGCTGCCAGTTGGCCGCGGAGTCGCGGCGGGTGCAGTTGGCGGCGGTCAACGTGCTGGAGTCGTTCCGGACCCTGCCACCGGGCGCACTTCTGGCGGATGCTTCCCGGGAGCAATTGCAGAGCAGTCTCGAACCCTGGCTGACCAATGGCGGTTTTGAAGGGTTTGTGCTGCTGGATCGCGACTGGAACATGGTGGCCGCCTCTTTCCCGGAGTTGCTGGGACGTCAGGCCCCTCTCGAATATGGAGAGTTCCTCGACCCGGTGTTCGCGGGAAGTGCTGTCGTCTCCCGCCCCTTTCCTTCGCTGATGCGTCAGCCAATCCCTCAGGGACAACTGCTCAACGGGCTGCCAACCATGTATGCCTGCGCCCCGTTGAAGCGGGATGGCGAGATTCTGGGAGCCCTGGCGCTGCGCATCCGGCCCGATCTCGATTTCACCCGCATTTTGCAGGTGGGAAGGTTGGGGGCGTCGGGAGAAACCTACGCGTTCGATTCGGCGGGTCTGCTCATTTCAGACGGACGATTCGACCAGCAGTTGCGGAGTTACGGCCTGCTCCCTGACACGACAGACAGCCGCTCCATCCTGACACTGACGATCCGCGATCCGGGAGTCGATCTCACCCGCGGTGAGCGCCCGCGACTCCCCCGGGATCAACTCCCCCTGACAAGTGCCGTGCAACGCGCCATCGACACACGAGAACCGGGGGTCGATGTGCAGGGCTACCGCGACTATTTCGGCATTCCTTCGGTGGGTGCCTGGACCTGGCTCGAGGAATATCGCTTCGGGGTGATCACGGAAGTCAACCGTGACGAGGCTTACGCTCCGGCAGTGGTCATTCGTCGGTTCGTCTGGGGACTGGGATCACTGTTGCTGCTCGCGTTGACCGCGATCCTGGGAGTCACCTGGCTGCTGGCCCGCTGGCGGAAAACCGCCCGACAGGCCGTGTTGGTCGCCCAGCAACTGGGCCAATACACCCTCGAAGAACAGATTGGCTCCGGGGGCATGGGAACTGTTTACCGTGCCCACCATGCGATGCTGCGCCGCCCGACAGCGGTGAAACTGCTCGATCCCGCCAAGACCAACGAGGCTTCGCTGAAGCGATTCGAACGCGAGGTTCGGCTGACCAGTCAATTGAATCATCCCAACACCGTCGCCATCTATGACTATGGACGCACTCCCGAGGGACTCTTTTATTACGCCATGGAACTGCTCGATGGCCTGACCCTGCATGACCTGGTCCAGCAGGATGGGCCCCAACCCGCCGGGAGAGTGATCTGCCTGTTGCGGCAGATCTGCGGCTCGCTTGCCGAAGCTCACGCCATGGGACTGATCCACCGGGACATCAAGCCGGCCAATGTGTTGGTCAACCAACGCGGCGGAATGTCGGATGTCATCAAGGTGGTGGATTTCGGACTGGTCAAAGATCGGTTCGGAGACGAGGCCAGGATCACCCGGGCCAATGCCATCACGGGAACCCCCCTGTACATGGCCCCCGAGTCGATTGACCCCCAGCAGGAAGTCGATCACCGCGTCGACCTGTATGCGGTCGGCGGAGTGGGCTATTACCTCGTCTGTGGCCGGGAATTGTTCGAGGCGGAAAATCTGTTTCAACTGCTGCAACTGCAGTCGACAACCCTGCCCGATCCCCCCAGTCTGCGGTCGGGATTGGCCATCCCGTCCGACCTCGAACGAATCATCATGAAATGTCTGGCGAAGTCTCCCCAGGATCGCCCCGGGTCCGCCGACGAATTGGATCGCCTGCTGGCTGCCTGCGCCGATGCGTCGAGCTGGACACCAGAGCGAGCCCGTGATTGGTGGAGACAGCATCTCCGTCAAAAAGCATCCCAAAGTTCCGCACCAACGCCAACCAGTCCCGGCGCCCCCACGGTTGTTCTGCGACGCGCCCTCCCTGTCTCGCAAACCTGATTTTCCCCGCGTCGTTCCAGAAGTCTCCTCCTCACCCAGCGAACACCATGACTTCGGTTTCCGTGTCTCAGACTGTCCCTGGTTCCTCCCGTCGATTGGCTCTCCGCCAGTTGTTTTGGGGTGCCTGGCTCAGCGCAGCGGCCATCCCCAGCGGCCGCCGACCCGCCCAGGCCGAAGATTCGTCGGCCGACCAAAACAAATTGACCGCTTCAGAGAAAGACGCAGGCTGGATCCTGCTGTTCAACGGACGAGATTTGACTGGCTGGAAGACGAGTTCGGGCGAAACCAGCCGCCGTCCTGTGGAGAACGGCAGTCTGAATCCTCACAAGTGCGGCGGCTATATGCTGGTCTACAACGAGCCCGTTGAAGACTTTCAGCTCTCACTCGATTTCCGGATCAGCCCCAAGTGCAACACGGGGATCTTTTTCCGCACCCACTCACTGAAACCCCGCCCTGGCAAAGACGTTGGATTCAACGGCCTCGAAATCGCCATCGATGACACCGAAACGGCGGGTTTCCACGACACCGGCGCAATCTACGACCTCGTCAAACCGACGCGTAACGCCATGAAACGGGCGGGTGAATGGAACCACCTGATTCTGACCTGTGACGGCCCAAAGGTGGAAGTGGATCTCAACGGTGAACGCGTGACCGCCATGAATCTGGCTGACTGGACACTGCCTAACCGCCGTCCTGATGGAACCGAACACAAATTCGATATTGCCTATGCCGAACACCCACAGACAGGTTTTCTCGGATTGCAGGATCACGGCAGCGACTGCTGGTTCCGCAACATCAAGCTCCGGAAGCTTCCACCCAGCCGCTGAATCACCGGGTTGTGGAGTGCGGACACCGGGACACAACCCGTATTTTGGGAACCAGAACGTTTTCTCCGAGCCCCCGGGTCGATAGAATCTTCTGTGTTGAGAATGAGTCTCAGTCCATCCAGCCTCCGAACTGTCTGGTTCCCATCGTGACGGAAATCGTTCCTCTGTCCCTGCTTTCCCGGGGGGTTTCGGCTCGTATTGCCGACGTCGGGGGCGATCCGCGAATGGTTCATCGTCTCCGTGAACTGGGACTGCACGAGGGGGTCAACCTCCAAATGGTGCAGCCGGGACGCCCTTGCATCATCGCCCTCGGGTCCCAGCGTCTGAGTCTCCGCTCCGAGTTAGAAGATCAGATCCTGGTCGAGGTTGTGCACGGATGACTACCCTCGCGGAGCTGTCCCCTGGCAACCGGGCCCGAATCGTAGCCGTCCTGGGGGCCGATGCCATCTCCACCCGCCTGATGGAAATGGGCCTCATCGAAGGGGAAACGGTCGAGTATCTCGGTCCCGCCCCGTTGGGTGATCCGCTGGAGTTCCGGGTTTGTGGCTATCGCCTTTCGCTCAGGCAAACCGAAGCCCGCCGCGTACAGGTCGAACTCCCATGACCACACCTCTGGTGGTCGCCCTCATCGGCAATCCCAACACGGGCCGGTGCCCTCTCTGCTACGCCCTCTCGGGTGCCCGGGCCCGGTCAGGCTATTTCCCCGGAGGGACGGTGGAGCGCTCCAGTGGCCGCTCGCGGTTCGGCG